>CAXTCF010000090.1:0-16444 GCA_964242945.1 uncultured Rhizobiaceae bacterium
ATCCCACCCCCAACCACCAGCCTGCATCCGATTAACCGTCCGATGCTCTAGCCTTCATTGCGGATTTCGCCAACCGCCAGGGTCGCAGAAGAGGCGTCGAAGCTGAAGCTGCCGATCTCCCCACCTGTGGGGGAGATGTTCGGCAGGACAGAGGGGGGCGAACCGCATAACCGATGCCAAGTTTATGCGTGGCCGGCGTGCAGTTCGGGCTCAGCCGCCCGCGCGTTCGAGGCTCAGCCGCGCGATCTTGCGCAGTTCGTCGATCGGCGTCAGACCGCCGTTGCGCTCGTAGTGCCAGAAAGTCCAGCCGTTGCAGGCTTCCAGACCCTGAAGCGAAGCGCCGACGCGGTGGATGGAGCCGACATGGTTGCCGACGGCCAGCGTGCCGTCCGCGCGCACTTTGGCCGTGAAGCGGCGGCGGGCGTCGTGCAGGGTGGTGCCGGCTTGCAGCAGCCCGGTGTCCAGCAGCGACAGGAAGGCCACGCGCGGCTCGGCGCGCTTGCCCGCGATGGGCGTCACATCCTCGCGGTCCATCGGCGTGACGGCGGCGATGCGGGCGTTGGCCGCGTCGATGTAGTCCTGCTCGCGCTCGACGCCGACGAAGTGACGGCCGAGCCGCTTGGCCACCGCGCCGGTGGTGCCGGAGCCGAAGAACGGGTCCACGACCACGTCGCCCGGCTTGGTGGAGGAGAGGATCACGCGGGCGAGCAGCGCTTCCGGCTTCTGCGTCGGGTGCAGCTTGCCGCCGTCCTCGTTCTTCAGCCGCTCGTGGCCGGTGCAGATCGGGAACAGCCAGTCCGAGCGCATCTGCGTGTCGTCGTTGGCAGCCTTCATGGCTTCGTAGTTGAAAGTATAGCCTTTCGCGTCGCGGTCGCGGGAGGCCCAGATCATGGTCTCGTGGGCGTTCTGGAAGCGGCGCCCGCGAAAGTTCGGCATCGGGTTGGTCTTGCGCCAGACCACGTCGTTGAGGATCCAGAAACCGAGGTCCTGGAGGATGGCGCCGACGCGGAAGATGTTGTGGTAGGAGCCGATCACCCAGATCGAGCCGGTGGGCTTGAGCACCCGGCGCACGGCCAGCAGCCAGGCGCGGGTGAAGGCGTCGTAGGCCCCAAAACTTTCGAACTGGTCCCAGGCGTCGTCCACCGCGTCCACCTTGCTCTGGTCGGGGCGCAGCAGGTCGCCGCCGAGCTGGAGGTTGTAGGGCGGGTCGGCGAAGATCAGGTCGGCGGACTGTTCCGGAAGCCTTTCCAGCGCCGCCACGCAGTCGCCTTTGAGGATCGTATCGAGCCAGGGCGCGCGCGCAGGTGTGGGCGAGGAGGCGAGGGGACGGACAGGCATACGCAAAGAACCCTGACGAACGCTTGGGGGAAAGATTCACTCGCTGTTAGCCTTACCGCTCAGCGTAAAAATTTAATGAAGTGCACCCGGTTGAAAGGCAGTGCGCCCTGCCCGAAATGCCGCGGGAGCGCATTGCAAGAGAGGACGGGCCGATGGCCGATCTCGTGATTTTCGCCTGCGAAGGCGTGCTGGTCGATGGCGAGCGGATGGTTGCGGAAACGCGCGCCGAGGCGTTGACGGGTGCCGGCGTGCCGGTTGCCGCCGAGGACCTGATCGAGGACTTCGGCGGGCTTTCCTTCAAGGACATCCTGCTGCGGCTGGAGGAAAAGGCCAGCGTACCGCTGCAGGCCTCACTGCTGACGGAGGTGCAGACGCGCGTGGAGCGCCGCCTGAAGCGCGAGGCACAGCCGGTTGAGGGCGCGCGCGAGGCGCTTGGCCGCACGCCGCGGCGCTGCGTGATCTCGGATGAGCCGGCGGAGTACCTCGATGCCGTTCTGGAAAAGACCGGCCTGAAGCCGTTTGTGCCGAAGGCGGTGTTTTCTGCCGCTTCGCTCAATTTGAAGGGCAGGCCGGCGCCGGACCTGCTGCTTCACGCGGCTGAGGCGATGGGCGCGGATGCGGACGCGTGCTTCGTGGTGGAAGCTTCCGCGCCCGGCATCGCGGCGGCGCGCGCCGCCGGCATGCGGGCAATCGGCTTTTCCGGAGGGGCGCAGGCTTACCCCGGTCTGGCGGACCGGCTGACGGAAGCCGGCGCCGAGACCGTGATGCGCCGTCTCAGCGAGTTGCGCGGCGTGCTCCTCGCGCTGTCGGAATGGTCGGCGGTGGAGTGACGAGTTAGCTAGGCGGCAGGTCGGACGTGCCGCTGTCGTTCTTGGCCGGCGGCCCCTCGTCGAAGCCGGCATAGCCGCGGACCCCGCGGCTGTTGGGATCGGGGAAGCTCACGCCGTCCGTCGTGAACACGAACTGCGTGGCGGTGGTTGTGCTCTGCACCTCGACGCTGTGCTGGAAGAGCTGCGAAAAAAGCACCTGGTCGCCGGTGGTGATGGCGATGCGCAGCGGCAGTTGAACCGTGCCGAGTTTCGCCGCCGGTCCCGGAACCACCTTGCCGGCCACACCGACCTTCATGGTCAAGATGCCGTCGGCGCGTGAGCAGGAGCGGGTCACGTCGGTGATGGACGTTTGATAGACAACACGCTGGGCGGGCTTGTCCGCCAAAGCCGTGTCTTCCGGCGTATCGGCCGCCGCGGCCTTCTTAGCGGGCCGCGCGGGCGCCGTCTTCTCGTAGCTGGTGTAGAACGCCGTGCCCTGGCGCAGGCCGACGGGCGGGCAGAAGGCGCGCAATTCGCTTTCCGTGACCTTCGGCTTTTCCGGTGTCCCGGCGCTGTTCAGCGCGTCCTTGCTCTGGCAGCCCGCTGCCAAGCCGCCCGCCGCCAGCATGCTTATGCCTGCCAGAATACGGCAGGCCGTCCCGCCAAATGCCATGGAGCGAAACTCCTTTCCCGAAAAATGCGGCCCGCTATAGCAACGCTGCAGCGAAAATGCGACGGAGCCCGCCGTCTTATTCCCAGCTGGATTGCGTTTCCCAGCTAGGTTGCGCGCGGGCGAAAGGAGAATGCATGCAGTATGTCAGCACCCGCGGTGAAGCGCCCGCGCTCGGCTTTTCCGACGCGCTGCTCGCCGGCCTGGCGCGCGACGGCGGTTTGTACGTGCCGCAGGTTTGGCCCAAGTTTTCGTCCGCCGAGGTCCGGGCAATGCGTGGCCTTTCCTACCCTCAGCTTGCGGTGCGCGTGCTGACGCCCTTCCTCGGCGGTGAAGTTCCACCGGCCGTTTTTGAGCGGATCGTCGAGGAAGCGTATGGGACGTTCCGCCACGACGCCGTGTGCCCGCTGAACCAGATCGGCCCGAACCGCTTCCTGCTCGAACTCTTCCACGGCCCGACGCTCGCCTTCAAGGACGTGGCGATGCAACTGCTCGCCCGGTTGATGGACCATGTCCTGACCGAGCGCGGCGAGCGCGCCACGATCGTCGGCGCAACGTCCGGCGACACCGGCGGGGCGGCGATTGAGGCGTTCGGCGGGCGCGAGCGGACGGACATCTTCATATTCTTCCCGCACGGGCGCGTGTCGCCGGTGCAGCAGAGGCAGATGACCACCTCCAATCAGCGCAACGTCTTCGCCCTCGCCGTGGACGGCAATTTTGACGACTGCCAGACGCTCGTGAAGGAGATGTTCAACGATCTGCCCTTCCGCGACAGGATGAAGCTTTCGGGCGTGAACTCGATCAATTGGGCGCGTATCATGGCCCAGATCGTCTATTACTTCTCCTCCGCCCTTGCGCTCGGCGCACCGGACCGGCCGGTGTCGTTCACGGTGCCGACGGGAAATTTCGGCGACGTGTTCGCCGGCTATGCCGCAAAGCGCATGGGGCTGCCGGTGGAGCGGCTCGTCATCGCCACCAACGACAATGACATCCTGGCACGCACGATGGAAACCGGCCGCTATCAGATGAGCGGCGTGGCCGAAACCACGTCGCCTTCGATGGACATCCAGATCTCCTCCAACTTCGAGCGCCTTTTGTTTGAGGCGGGCGGCCGCGATGCGGCGGGCATCCGCCGAGCCTTCGCCGGCTTGAAGCAGTCCGGTGCCTTCACGCTCGATGAAGAAACGCTGGCGGCGATTCGGGCTGAGTTCGATGCTGGGCGGGCGACAGTAGCGGAAGCTGCCCACACGATCCGGGAGACGCTTCGCCGCAACGCTTATCTGCTCGACCCCCACACGGCGTGCGCCGTGCACGTGGCCGAAGATTTTGCGGCGAAGGAGACGCCGATGGTCGTGCTCGCCACCGCGCACCCCGCCAAGTTTCCTGCCGCCGTGGAAGCGGCTTGCGGCGTCCGGCCCACGCTGCCCGCCTGGCTAGCGGACCTGATGGGCCGAAAGGAAAGCTTCGTCAGGCTTCCCTCGGACTTGAAAATGGTGGAAGAGTATGTAGGAGAGCGCGCCCGCGCCGCGCAGGAATAGACTTTTCCGGGCCGATCCCCCGAAAATTCCTGCTTCCAGCATGCGGCATGCTAAAGGACGCGCCCGGTTCCAAGCCGGTCCCGTCGAGGGAGTGGAGCGTATATGGGCGTTGAGGTTAGCCGTTTGTCCAACGGCTTGACGGTTGCCACCGAAAGCATGCCGAGCATCGATACCGTCGCGATGGGGGTGTGGGTCAAGTCCGGTGCGCGAGATGAGCATGACGATGAGCACGGCATGGCGCACCTGCTGGAACACATGGCGTTCAAGGGCACGTCCGGCCGCAGCGCCTTTGAGATCGCTTCCGAGATCGAGAACGTCGGCGGCGAGATCAACGCGGCGACCTCCGTCGAGACCACTTCCTTTTACGCCCGCGTGCTTTCGGAAGACCTGCCGCTCGCCGTGGACATCCTGTCCGACATCCTGACCGACTCCTCCTTCGACGAAGGCGAACTGGAGCGTGAGCAGCATGTGATCCTTCAGGAGATCGGCGCCGCGCACGACACGCCCGACGACATCGTCTTCGACCGCTTCACCGAGACCGCATTCCAGGAGCAGACGATCGGCCGCTCCATCCTCGGCACCCCGGAAACGGTGCAGGGCTTCACCGCCGCCAAGCTGCGCGCCTTCCTGGAGCGTCAGTACAGCGCGGACAAGATGGTCGTGGTGGCGGCCGGCGAAGTCGATCACGACAAGTTCGTGCGCGACGTGGAAAAGCGCTTAGGCCATTTCCGCCCTGCCGGGGCCGGCGTGGTCCCGCCGCAGGCGCGCTATATCGGCGGCGACTATCGCGAGCACCGCGACCTGATGGATGCGCAGATCCTGCTCGGCTTCGAAGGCCGCGCCTATCATGTGCGCGATTTCTACGCCTCCCAGGTGCTTTCCATGGTGCTCGGCGGCGGCATGTCTTCGCGCCTCTTCCAGGAGGTGCGTGAGAAGCGGGGTCTCTGCTATTCCATTTATGCCTTCCACTGGGGCTTTTCGGACACCGGCGTGTTCGGCGTGCACGCCGCGACCGGCGAGGACGATATCGCCGAACTCGTCCCGGTCATCCTGGAGGAGTTGCAGAAGGCCGGCGAGCATATCCACCAGCAGGAAGTGGACCGCGCCCGCGCGCAGTATCGCGCCGGGCTCATCATGTCGGCGGAATCGGCGGCCAGCCGCGCTTCGCAGATCGCGCGGCAGATGCTCCTGTTCGGCCGGCCGATCGGGCGCGAGGAACTGATGGAGCGCCTGGGTGCGCTGACCGTCGATCGGTTGACCGACCTGTCCGGCCGCCTGTTCGCGTCCCGCCCGACGATCGCGGCGATCGGCCCGATCGGGGCGCTGGCCGGCTTCGACGAGATCGCCGGCTCCCTTCAGGCGCCGCCGGCCGCGCTGCTGCAGAAGCGCGCCAGCTGACAAGCCGGCTCCCCTTCCGCAGGTGATCGTCCCGCTCTTTTCCCGTCGTGACGGCCCGGTGCTCAAAGGCGCGCGGCTGACCCTGCGCTGCCCGGCCAACAGTGACTTTGCGGAGTGGGCGGAGCTTCGGCGCGCGAGCCGCAGCTTTCTCGAACCCTGGGAACCGCGCTGGGCGCCCGACGAACTGGAGCGCGGCGGCTGGCGCCAGCGTCTTGCGCGCTACCGCCAGGATTACGCGCAAGGGTCTTCCATAGCCTTCTTCCTCTTCGAGAACGCCTCGAACCGGCTGGTGGGCGGCATTACGCTGGGCAACATCCGCCACGGCGTTTCGCAGTCCGCCCATATCGGCTACTGGGTCGGCGAGCGTTTTGCCGGCCAGGGCCTGATGGCGGATGCGGTGCTCCTGCTCGCCCGCTACGCCTTCGACACGATGCGCCTGCACCGCCTGGAGGCCGCTTGCATCCCGGACAACATCCGCTCGGCGCGCGTGCTTGAAAAAGCCGGATTCCGGCGCGAAGGCCTGTTGCGGTCGTTCCTGCGCATCAACGGGGAATGGCACGACCACTATCTCTACGCGCTGATCGTAGGCGACCCGTTGGGGCAGGATACCAGGGCTGCCTCCCGCGCGGCGATGAAGGGCTAAGCACTTTGCGTTTGCCGCTGCGTTTCTCCTGCCGCCTCCTGCTCCTGTTCCTTGCATTCGTTTGCACGCCGCTTCCGGCCTTCGCCGTCGAGCCGATCAAGATCGGGCGCGACGACCGCGCGCTCGACCTTTCCAATGCCGTGGAAATCCACCGCAACCAGGGCCGCAATTTCCAGATCTCCACTGCGCCCGGCACGGACGGCGTGGTCCGCCGCATCGAGGTGGAAGCCAACGACGCGAAGTCGAGCGGCGACTGGGGCGTGTTCGCGCTGACCAATACGTCGGACCGGCAGCTGGACCGGCTGATCGTCGCGCCGCACTTCCGGCTGGCCGGTTCCGGCCTGTTCTGGCCGGACCTCGGCTCGGTCCGCATCGCAGCGATCACCCCGTCCGAAGGGTTTGCGCTGGAGCGGCAGGCGAGCCCGGACGCCGACGTGTTCCTCCTGACGCTCGACCCCGGCGCCGTGATCACCTTCGTGGCGGAACTCGCCTCGCCCAAGCTGCCGCAGGCCTATGTCTGGGACCCCGAAGCCTACAAGGACACCGTCAACTCCACCACGCTCTTTCGCGGCATCGTGATCGGCATCGCCGGGCTGATGGCGCTGTTCCTGACCATCCTGTTCGTGGTCAAGGGCACCTCGATGTTCCCTGCGACCGCTGCCTTTGCCTGGGCCGTGCTGGCCTACGTTTCCGTCGATTTCGGTTTCCTGAGCAAGGTGATCGAGGTGGCGCCGGGCAACGAGCAGATCTGGCGCGCGGGAACGGAGGTGGCGCTTGCCGCGACGCTGGTGCTGTTCCTGTTCACCTATCTCAACCTCAACCGCTGGCACGGCCACTTCTCCTGGGGGGCGGTCGCCTGGATCTTGGGCCTCGTCGCGCTGGCCGGCGTGGCGGTGGTGCAGCCGCCCGTGGCGGCGGGCATCGCGCGGCTTTCGCTGGTGGCGACCGCGGTTGTCGGCGTCGGCCTGATCATCACGCTAGGCATCCAGAACTACGACCGGGCAGTGATGCTGACGCCGTCCTGGGCGATGCTGCTGGTCTGGCTCGCGGGCGGCTGGATGACGGTGACGGGCATCATCGCCAACGACATCGTGCAGCCGGCCATCGGCGGCGGGCTCATCCTGATCACGCTGCTGATCGGCTTCACCGTGATGCAGCACGCCTTTGCCGGCGGGGCGCTGAGCCAGGGGCTGTTCTCCGACATGGAGCGGCAGGCGCTTGCCGTGGCGGGGTCCGGCGACACGGTCTGGGACTGGGACGTGCTGCGCGACCGCGTGGTGACGCGGCCCGACGTCAGCCTGGCCCTGGGGCTCGAAGCGGGCAGCCTGGGCGGCCCCGCGCGCAATTGGCTGCCCGTCATCCATGCCGACGACCGCGACACGTTCCGCACGACGCTGGACGTGGTGCTGGAGCATCGGCGGGGCAGGGTCTCCCAGGATTTCCGCCTGCGCGGCGCGGACGGGCATTACCACTGGTTCAGCTTGCGCGCCCGGCCGGTGGTCGGCTCCGACGGCGAGGTGCTGCGCTGCGTCGGCACGCTGTCCGACGTGACGGAGGGGAAAAAGGCGGAGGAGCGCCTGCTGCACGACGCCGTTCACGACAACCTGACCGGCCTACCCAACCGCGAAATCTTCATGAACCGGCTGGAAGCCATCGTAGCGCTGGCGCGCGTGCAGCCCAGCGTCCGGCCTTCCGTGTTCGTGATCGACATCGACCGCTTCAAGCAGGTGAATGCGGGGTTGGGGATTTCAGCCGGCGACACGATCCTGCTCACGGTGGCGCGGCGGCTTCACCGCCTTCTCAAGGAAAGCGACTCGCTGTCGCGCTTCGCCGGCGACCAGTTCGCGCTGATGCTGCTGTCCGATCAGGATCCCGGCCGCATCGCCGCGGTGGCGGACAACGTGCGGCAGGCGATCAGCGCGCCGATCAACTTCGCCAAGCGCGAGATCGTGCTGACCGCCAGCATCGGCCTGACCTCCTGGTCCGCTCCGGAAGCGAGCGCCGAGGACATGGTCAAGGACGCGGAACTGGCGATGACGCAGGCCAAGCGCTTTGGCGGCGACCGCATCGAGCCGTTCCGTCCGGCCTTCCGCACCGCAGGCTCCGACCGCCTCCAGATCGAGTCCGATCTCCGGCGCGCCCTGGAGCGGCGGGAGATCACGCTCGCCTACCAGCCGATCGTACGCCTGGAGGACCGCTCCATCGCCGGCGTCGAGGCGCTGATGCGCTGGGAGCACCCGCGGCGCGGCACCATCCCGCCTTCGGACTTCATCCCGATCGCGGAAAGCTGCGGCTTGATCGTGCAACTGGGCTTGTTCGCGATGCAGCGCGCCGCCGACGACCTTTCGCGCTGGCAGTCGCAGCTGAGCGAGATTCGCGGCGGCGACCACCCGCTTTTCGTTTCGGTGAACCTGTCGAGCCGGCAGCTGATCCGGCGCGACCTCATCGCCGACGTGAAGTCGGTGGTCGCCCGCGCCAACCTTCAGCCGCGCTGCTTCCGCTTGGAACTCACCGAATCGCTGGTGATGGACAACCCGGAACGGACGGCACACGTGCTGAAGAAGCTGAAAGGCCTGGGCGTCGGCCTGTCGCTGGACGACTTCGGCACGGGCTATTCCTCGCTCTCCTATCTCACGCGCTTTCCCTTCGACACGCTGAAGATCGACAAGAGCTTTGTGGACGACGTTTCGCCCAAGCGCGCGGTGCTGCTGAAATCGATGGTCAATATGGGGCACGAACTGGGGCTCTCCGTCGTGGCGGAAGGGGTGTCGGACGAGAAGGACGCGCTGGAACTTCGGCAGATGGGCTGCGAATACGTGCAAAGCTTCCTGTTCGGCGCGCCGATGCCGGCTGATGCGTTGTTGAAGCTGCTGCGTCAGCAGTTCCGCGCCTCGGCGCAGGCGTAACAGTATCCAGTTGTCTGCGTGACGGTGCAAGCTGCTCTTGAATGACGCCTTTTGGCTACTTAGCTGTTGCTTTCATCTTGGAGACAAAACAATGCCTGACAATCTTAACCGCCGTGCTCCGGAAGACCCTACTAAAATTAATATTCATGAAGATTGGGAAGTTCGTTATTGGACAACAAAATGGGGTGTAACGGAGCAGCAGCTTAAGAATGCGGTTGCTGCGGTAGGTGTTCAGACCAGGGCTGTCGCCACCTATTTAGGCAAGACTCCTTAAGTCAAACTCCGCATGGCGTGTATAGATGACAAAGAGCGCTGATGCACACTGAGTGTAGTTGCGCTCTTTCTACTGTCTGCCATTTGATGGATGGGTCCTCAGCATCGCCGGTTGTGGCCGCGCCTTAAGCATGCCCCGCGGTGTGGCTCAGATGCGCGATGTCCACGCCGATGGAGCCGAGAAGCCGCGTGTAGGTGCCGTCGAGGTCGCTGGCGAACAGGAACTCGGATTCGGCGGGGCAGGTCAGCCAGCCGTTGGCGGCGATTTCGGTTTCCAGCTGGCCGGCGCCCCAGCCGGAATAGCCGAGCGCCATCAGGGCGTGGCGGGGGCCGCGGCCGGCCGAGATGGCGCGCAGCATGTCCACCGTCGCTGTCAGGCAGATGTCGCTGGAAACGGGCAGGGTGGAATCCACGCGCACGTCGGCGGAGTGGAGGACGAAGCCGCGGGAGCGGTCCACCGGACCGCCGTTGCGGACCTGGATGTCGCGCGTGCGGGTCGGCAGGCGGATCGCCGCTTCCTGGTCCATGATGCCGAGCTGCACCAGCAGGTCGGGGAAGAGGATGGACTGCGGCTGGTTGATGATCAGCCCCATTGCGCCTTCCTCCGAATGGGCGCAGACATAGATCACCGCGCGCGAGAAACGCTCGTCGGCCATGCCGGGCATGGCGATCAGGAACTGGTTGTCGAGGAAGCCGCGCGGCTTGCTCTTTTTCCGACGCACCATGTCCATGCTCATCAGGCTCATTCCTTTTTTCGCCTGTCTTGAAGCCCGCCCGGAGACCCGCATCGGCGAGCCGGCAAACACCCGCTTCACACCTTCGGAAACAACTGGAATCAGCATGCGTATTGTCCAGCAGGGTCGCATGAGAAAAACCCGTGCGGCAAGCGGCTTCTTCGCCCTCGCCGTTGCAGGTTTCTTTGCGCATGGGGCATGCGCCGCGAGCACCGCCTGGCATGAGGAGGAAGGCGGCAGCCTGCGCTTGGTGACGGTGGGTTTACCGGACGGAGCGGGCCGGCTTCGCGGCGTGCTGGACATCGTGCTGAAGCCGGGCTGGAAGACCTACTGGCGGGATCCGGGCACGGCCGGCGTGCCCCCCTCGTTCGACGTGTCGGCGAGCCGGAATGTCGCGGCGGCAGCGCTGGCCTTCCCAGCCCCGGAGCGCCATGACGACGGCTACGGCGCCTGGGCCGGGTATTCGGCTTCCGTGGCTCTGCCTGTCACCTTCACCGTGCCGAACCCAACTGAGCCGGCGCAGATCAAGGCGGACGTGTTTCTCGGGTTTTGCCGGGACATCTGCGTGCCGGTTTCCGCGCATTTCACGCTGGATGCGAGCAGCGGCGACGCGCCGGAAGATGCTGAAACCGTGAGAGCGGCCTTTGCCGCGCTGCCCGCCGAAGCGGATGCGCAGTTCGGCGTCTCCGCTGAGGGGCTGGAAGGCGGCACGCTCACCTTGCTTGCCCGCATGGCGGCGCAGACGGGGGAGGAGCCTGAGCTTTTCGTCGCAGGCGAAAACGGGCTTGTGCTCGGCGTGCCGAAGGCGGAAAAGACGGAAGCGGGCTGGCGCTTTGCGGTGCCGCTGCTCGACAGTCCTGCCGGCTTGAAGCTGCCGCCCGTGTTCTACACCCTGGTCGCCGGCAAGGCAGCGGTTTCCGGAACCTTCTCGCTGCCGTGAGCTTGCGCTTTCCTCCCAGCGGCGATCCCCTATCTGCGCCATCCATTCAAGCGAGGAAACGCAGCACATGACGATTGCCGTTGGCGAGTCCATCCCCGAAGCAAGTTTTAGGACCAAGACGCCGGACGGCGTGAAGACGGTCACGACAGAGGAGCTCTTCGCGGGCAAGACGGTGGTGCTGTTCGGCGTTCCCGGCGCCTTCACGCCCACCTGCTCGATCGACCACGTCCCCGGCTTCATCGAGAACCGCGATGCCTTCACGGGGAAGGGCGTGGATACGGTGGCGGTGGTGTCGGTGAACGACCATCACGTGATGGGCGCCTGGGAGACGTTCACCGGGGGTGCGGGCAAGATCCTCTACCTCGCCGACGGCAACGGCACCTTCATCAAGGCGCTCGGCCTCGACATGGACATGAGCGGGGGCGGCATGGGCGTGCGCTCCAAGCGCTTCTCGATGCTGGTGCGCGACGGCGTGGTGCAGGCGCTCAACGTGGAGGACAACCCCGGCAAGGCGGAAGCGTCGGGCGCCGCCCGCATCCTGGAGCAGATCGACGGCTGAGCGCGTCAGGCCGCAATGCCGCGATCGGCCAGATCGCGCTTCAGCTTCTCCGCCCCTTCAAACAGAACGGCCTGCCAGCCCGCAGCCTTCGCGCCCGCGACGTTGGCTGGCGAATCGTCGATGAAGAGGGTCGCTGCGGGTGCGAGGCCGAAATTCTCCGCATGGATGCGGTAGATCTCCGGGTCCGGCTTGATCACCCCGATCTCGCCGGAAACCGTCACCCCGCGGGGCCGTGACAGAAACGGGAACCGCTGCTTGGCTTCTCTGAACGTGTCAGTGGCGAAGTTGGTGAGCATGGTGACGTCCCAGCCGGACGCGATCAGCTGCTCCATGACTGCGACGCTGTCGGCATAGGCATACGGCACCATCTCGCGCCACCGCGCGCGGAAGGCGCGGATGTTGGCTTCGTGGTTGGGATGCAGGGCGATCGCGAAGGCTTCGGCTTCCGCCCAGGAGCGGCCGCGGTCCTGCTCGATATTCCAGTCATGCGTGCAGACATTGGCGAAGAACCAGTCCCGCTCGGTTTTGTCTGGAATGAGTTCGGCAAAGACCAGGTGCGGGTCGTAGTGCACCAGCACCTTGCCGATGTCGAAGACGATGTGCCGGACTGGCTCGGTTGCGGTCATGGCTTTTTCCTGCGCTCCTTCGCTGGCGCTGGGGTGGCGCAGCGGATCACCTTTTTCATGACGGTCGGCAGCGCCTCGCCGTCGATCTCGTTCGGCCGCGACCACCAGTGGCCGGGCGGCGCCTTGGCCGTTTCCACGCCGTCCGCGCGGAAGACGTGCAGCGTCAGCGTGAAGTGCGTGAAACCGTGCTCGACCGTGCCGACCTCCCGCCACACGGCGGAAAAGGGCGCGGCGCTCGCGGTCGTTTCGCCGTCCGCGCGCGCGGTCCAAGAGCTGTTCGGCGGCTCCGCCATGCCTCCGAGCAGGCCGGAAGGCTCGCGCTTGCGCAGGAGGATCGCGCCATCGCGCCGCACGGCGACGAAGGCCGCGCCGACGCGGGCTGGCTTTTCCTTCTTCGGCGCCTTGACCGGGAACAGCTCCTGCGAGGCCAGCGCGCGGGCTTGGCAGAAATCGCGCAGCGGGCAAAGGATGCAGGCCGGGCGCCGTGGCGTGCAGACGGTGGCGCCGAGATCCATCATGGCTTGCGCGAAGTCGCCGGGCCGCTCGGTCGGCACGGATGCGGCCACGAAGGCACGGATTTCCGCCTTGGCTTGCGCTGGCGGCACTGGAAGCGCCAGCACGCGGGAAACGACGCGGTCCACATTCGCATCCACGACCACTGCCGGTTCGCCAAACGCGATAGCCGCGATCGACGCCGCCGAATAGGCGCCGAGGCCCGGAAGCTTGCGCAGGACGGCTTCCGCTTCCGGGAACCGGCCGCCGTGCTTTTCCACGACCACGCGGGCGCAAGCCACGAGGTTGCGGGCGCGGGAATAGTAGCCGAGGCCCGCCCAGGCTTGCATGACCTCGTCGGCTTCCGCCGCTGCAAGGCTTTGCAGATCGGGCCACTTCGCCACGAACTTTGCGAAATAGGGTTTGACCGCTTCCACAAGCGTCTGCTGGAGCATCACCTCCGACAGCCAGACGCGGTACGGGTCGGGCTTTACCCCTGCCGCCCCATCCTGGGGCGAGACGCGCCAGGGCAGCTTGCGGGCGTGGCCGTCATACCAGTCGAGCAGCGCGCGCGCGACGCTCAAGCCGCGGCCGGCCGGCAAGGGAGGGCTGCCCGTTTCAGAGATCAAAACGGAACCCATGGGTCGGCATTGATCGCGCCGGCATCCTCGACCATGTTGGGGAAATCGTCCTAGGGTTTGATCCCATGACAGCCGGCAGCCGTTTCCGCAATCCCAGACCTTTGAGCGACCTGCTCGGCGGCGTGCTCGATCCCGTGCTGCGCAAGCGCGCCGGCATGACGGTAAGCCTGCTCCAGTCCTGGGAGGCGGTGGTGGGCCCGTTTGCCGCGGCGCGTTCGCGCCCGGAAAAGCTGGCGTGGCCGCGCAAGGCCGGCAGCCGCGATGCCTTCGGCGCCGCGACGCTGGTGATCGCCTGCGAGCCTTCCACCGCTCTGGAGCTTCAGCATGAGACGACCGAGATCATCGCGCGCGTCAACAGCTTTCTCGGCGCCAATGCGGTCGGCAAGGTCAAGCTGGTGCAGAAGCCGGTCAACGCTTCCGCCACAAGGACTAGGCCGAAGCCGAGGCCGCTCGACCGGGCGGAAAAGGAGGCGATCGCGCGCCTGACGGCCGGCATCGAGGACGACGCGCTGCGGGCCTCGCTGGAGCGTCTCGGCGCGACGGTGAAGGGGACAAGGCGTCCGCCGTTCAAGTCGCCGTGAAATCAGCGCGGAAGCATCCGGCTTCGCGGCGATGTCACCATATTTCCTGCCAAAAGCCGTGCATTCGGCTGCAAGACGTTCTGAAAGATCTCAGGTGATTCGCATGACCCACGACCAGCCGAAGGCTGTTTCCCGCCGCGCCGCGCTCGGTCTCCTTTCGTTGCTGCCGCCGGCCCTCTGGCTTGCCGCATGCGGCGACAGCGACAACAAGACGGCGGAGAAGGCGCCGCCTGCGCCTGCGCAGCCTACTGAGACGACACCCGCGCCAAAAACCTCCGACACCCTGCCGGAGTCGTCCGGCACCGTGGACATGGCCAAGCTGCTCCAGCCGGGACAACTGCCGGACATGGTGATGGGCAAGGCCGACGCGCCGGTGACGATCGTGGAATACGCTTCGATGACCTGCCCGCACTGCGCGCACTTCTCGAAGACGACGCTGCCGATGCTCAAGACAAAATATATCGACACGGGCAAGGCAAGGCTGATCCTCCGCGAGTTCCCCTTCGATCCGCGGGCGGAAGCCGGCTTCATGCTGGCGCGCTGCTCGCAGGACAAGTATTTTCCGATGGTGGACGTGCTGTTCAGCCAGCAGCAGAACTGGGCCGCGGCGCCGGATGCCCGCAGCGCACTCCTCCAGATCGCGAAGCTCGCCGGCTTCTCGCAGGCGTCCTTCGAGGCTTGCCTGACCGACCAGAAGCTCCTGGACCAGATCCGGTCCGTGCGTGAGCGCGGGACGACCGAGTTCGGCGTCAACGCAACTCCTACCTTCTTCGTGAACGGCAAAAAGTACTCCGGCGCGCTTTCACCGGAAGAAATGTCGGCGGTGATCGACGGCTTTCTGAACGCCTAAACCCTCGGCCGGCCGGGCAGACCCGCCTCCCGCCGGAGGTGGATCAATCCGCCGCCTTCATTTCGGCTCGTGTAGAGCATGCCCGCCGATTCGTTCGGTATTTGAAGGACTTGCCTTTTCGAGCGGGTGAGCGGCGCTGAGGACTTGCGCGGTTTCGATCAACCTCTTTCCCAGAGCCGGCGAAACTTCCAGCCCGAACACAACGGGCTGCTCCATGGATACGACCGACAACCTCCTCCTGCCGTTCATCCTTCCGTCGCAAGCGCAGAAGCACGTCACCCACAACGAGGCGCTTCGCATCCTCGACGCGGTCGTGCAGATCACCGTCGCCGACCGCGACCTGACGATGCCTCCCTCGCTGCCCGCAGCCGGGGCGCGCTTCATCGTGGCCGCGCCGGCAACGGGAGCCTGGGCCGGAAAGGAAGGCCAGATTGCCGCGTGGCAGGACGGGGCGTGGGCCTTTCTGGCGCCGCAGGCCGGCTGGCTGGCCTGGGTTGCCGACGAAGCCTGCTTTTTCGCGCGCACGGCAGGCGGCTGGCAGAGCCTTAGCCGTACCTTCTCCGCACTCCAGGCGCTGGCGCTGCTTGGGCTCGGCACGGAAGCCGACGCCGCCAATCCCTTTTCGGCCAAGCTCAACAAGGCGCTGTGGACGGCCAAGACGGCCGCCGAAGGGGGCGACGGCGACCTGCGCTACACCTTGAACAAGGAGACGGCGAGCGACGTCGTCTCGTTCCTGCTCCAGACCGGCTACTCCGGCCGGGCGGAACTCGGCCTGATCGGCGACGACAACGTTGCCCTGAAGGTTTCCGCCGACGGCTCCGCCTGGAACACGGCCATGACCGTGGACAAGGCGACCGGCGCCGCCACGTTCCCGCTCGGCGTGGGGCGGTTGCAGCTCAACAAGTTCACAAGTTCCGGTACCTGGACCAAGCCCGCCTGGGCGAAGCAGGTGCGGGTGATGATCATAGGTGCTGGTTCCGGCGGTGGATCGGGCGCGACGCGCGGCGCCGGCGTTGCGGTGTCCGGCGGCTCAGGCGGAGGCCCCGGCGTTTATGTCGAGGGCACGCTCGACGCATCGACGCTGCCCGGCACCGTCTCCGTCACAGTCGGCGCGGGCGGGGCCGGCGGCGCTTCGGTGAGCGGCACGGACATCAACGGAATCAACGGTTCGTCGGGCGGACTGACCTCCTTCGGCGCCTATCTCCGTGCTTACGGGCCTTACGCGAACACCGGATCCGCCCGCGGCGCGGCAACGGTTGCCGGCGGCACGACGCAGGGCAACTATGCCAATCCCTATCTGCCGAACCTGATCGGCGGCAATGGAGGGACAGGGGCCGGCACTGCCGGAAGTTCTGCGCCCGCCAATGCGCCGTCCCCTGGCGGCGGAGGCGGCGGCGTCAGTGCCGCCAACGCTTTCGCCGCCGGCGGCAATGGAGGCGCTTCCGC
>CAXTCF010000091.1:0-16329 GCA_964242945.1 uncultured Rhizobiaceae bacterium
CTTGCCTAGGCTCACGTACCATCAAGGTACGCTCCGCTCCGGTTCTCGACGCCACGTCCCACCGACTTGCCGCCTCGGTTTTTGAAACGAACTCCTTTCCGGCAGCGTCGCAAAGATGGTCTTTCGGCGTCCTTGGTCGGCCTCGGCTCCTGCCGGGGCCGTTTTGTTTTTTCCATCGAATAAAGGCGCGTGATGACGCTGATTCTTGTCGATCCGCCGGCGGCTGAACCCGTTTCGCTTGCCCAAGCCAAGGCGCACCTGCGCGTGACGCATGACAGCGAGGACACGCTGATCGCCGGGTTGATCGCAGCCGCGCGGCAGGAGGTGGAGCGCGGCGCGGGCTTGGCGCTGCTGACGCAGGGCTGGCGGCTGGTGCTCGACGGCTTGCCGGCGGACGGGGTTCTGCCCCTGATGCGCCATCCCGTGCAGAGCGTTGCCTCGGTGACCGTCTATGACGAAGCCGGTGAGCCGGCGGTTCTGCCGGCTTCGGCCTACGCGGTCGATGCGCTGTCGCGGCCGGGGCGGGTGCGGATGCTGGCGTCCGTGCCCGTCGGCTCTCCGCTGAACGGCATCGAGGTCGATTACTCCGCCGGCTTCGGTGCGGCGGGGAGCGATGTGCCGGAGGCGCTGAAACGGGCGATCCTGCTGCTGATCGCCCATTGGTTCGAGTTTCGCGGCGCGGTGTCTCCGGGCGAGCAGCCGGTCGGCTATCCGCTGGGTTACGCCTGCCTGCTCGATCCGTTCCGCCTGCGGAGGCTCTAAACCATGCGCAGCACGTTTCTCGATCCCGGCCGCCTGCGCACGGAGCTTTCGCTGCAAACGGCGACACGGGTTTCCGATGGGCAGGGCGGCTCCAACGAAACTTGGGAAGAAGTCGCCAGCGTGTTCGCGCTGCTGGAACCCTCGGAGGCGCAGCCGTTCTTCGGCGCCGACCAGCCGCTGGAAACCGTCACGCATCGCGTCACTCTGCGCACGCGCGCCGATGTCGTGCGCGGCATGCGCTTCGTGAAGGGGACGCGAAAATTCCTGATCCTTTCGGTGCTTGATCCCGACGAAAGCGGGCGCTTTTTGGTTTGCCGCACGGAGGAGGCGCGGCCGTGAACATTGCGGTTTCGGTGAAGCTCGACAGCCTGTTGCGCAACCTGCGCCTGACGGGCCATGCTCTGGCGGAGGCAACGGAGCAGAAGGTGCTTCGCGCGGTGCGTCGTGGATCGGCGGCGCTGCGGCAGCCTGGGCGGGCGGCGGAACACGAACGGGAAGGGGAACAGCCATGACGGCTCCCGCTGGCGCCTTGCAACGGGCGGTGTTTCAGGTGTTGAACGAAGATGCCGCCCTGCTCGCTTTGATGGGAGGGCAGCGGGTCTTCGACGGCGCGCCGGCCGGCACGTCCTTTCCCTATCTCACCTTCGGGCGCACCAGCGTTTATGATTGGAGCACCGACACGGAACGCGGCACCGAGCAGCTTTTCAGCCTCCACGTCTGGTCGCGCGCCAAGGGCCGCAGGGAAACGCAGGATATCATGGAGCGCATCGAGACGCGGCTGGGGGAAGGGCTGGAAGCGCTCGACGGCCACCACCTCGTGAACCTGCGGCTGGAGTTTTCCGAGACCCGCTTCGACGAGGACCTTTCGGTGCAGCACGGGTTGATGCGGTTTCGGGCGGTGATAGAGGCGATGGGTTGATGGATGGGAAAGGGGAATGTGGTGTGGACAAAACTGTGAATGTCATGCCACGTTAGGGTTGTGCCTTATTCCAAACTTTCTGTTATTTGAGCGCATGATCCAGTGAGGCTGGGTATTTCCACATTGTTGAGAGTGTCCCGCTTGCGTGGACCTTGCCAACGCTTGATTAAGGGGTTGTCAGGGATTAAGTCATAGCTTAATCCTGCGGCTGACGCGATATGGACGATTTAATCGATGTATGCGTTGGTCGATCATTTAAGGTGTCCATGACGCTGAGCGTCCACAAGGAATTTATGAAGGCAGCCGCGAAAGAGCGCGCGCGTTGCGAGAAGTGGATGCGCTTTTATGCTGAAGACGGCATGGAATTCCTCGACAAAGAAAAACTTCGACATGAAGGCAAATTCAGCACGGCGCAAAAAGGCGGAACGCCTCATTCGATTTGGGCGTTCAAAGCTTGGCAGCTCCGGGTTTACGGTGGCGTGGTAAAAGGAAACCACTTTATCTGCACGGAAATTGACGCTTCGAAAAAGCAGGATGAAGCGAGTCAATCGCTCCTAAAAACCGCTGCTCGCAAATTAGCCCATTACTTTTAGACAAGGAGGGAATTCAATGACCTTTGGTCCGCAGGACAAAGACGAAGAGGCAGTCTTTGCTGTGGAGGGGCTTCGTGCTGATCTTCAGTACGAAATGCTTCGACAAATGAAGCGCCTTGGATTGTCCCAGGCTGGTCTGGCAAAAAAGCTGGAAGTTAGTGCTGCTTGGGTATCTCAAATCCTGAGCGATGACGCTAATCTTACGTTGGAGAGCATCGCCAAAATCTTCAGTGCGCTGGAATGTCAGTGCCAGTTCTCGGCAAGGCCGAGGGGCGCTGAAGTACAACTTCCGTCGTGGAGCGTTCCGGACATCGTGAATGCTGATCGTCTTCACCCAATGTTTGAGATCGGCCGCCAACAGGCGGCCGATTTCACATCATCCCCTATTTACAGAAAGCAGACCCGCATTGCGTTTGGGGCTGCAAGCCGCTCTACATCGGTCATCTCTCGTTGCTATGAAGCTGCATGACCGAAACTGAGGCCAAAACCCAAGAAAAAGCGGCGGCGCTTGCTGCCTATAATGCCGTTGTAGACTCTGCAAAGTTGATCGGCATAACTCTGGTTCAATCTAGTTTTTTTGTGAAGCCCGATTATTTTAAAATTGTTGCAGAGGAAAATGAGAGCAAAAAACCTCTTCTTAAAAGGCTGCTAGACGATACATTTGCCAATTGCACGTATGATGCTGAGAGTAAGCTGCTAGGAGGTCAATTCGGTTGGCTTCTTCAAGCCCATCAAGGACGAAAAAAGATACTATACATTCACGCCTCCTATTTTGTTTCTTACGAAGACGTTCCAAATGTCGAGCGGGTACACTCTGAGGCATTTATCAAACGCGTCGGACGCTTTGCTACATACCCTTATTTCCGCAGTCATGTCGCACAATTGTCTGGCGCCTCCGGCTTAGAGCTAGCTGCTCTCCCAGTTCTGAGGTAATTTGTAGCCCTCCGCTGAGCATTGCCAACACCCTGCCTATATGCGCCACAGGATGATACAGCGTTCCGCCAAGCAAGACATGCGTGCCACCCCCAACCAGCGACGGTAATCCTCCAACCAAGCTTCATGGTTGACGTGTCAAAGCAAGTAGTGGCGCCGTATGGAATGCTGCCGCATGCTGATCATATGGCGCAAGCGAAGAAGTAGCTCCAAGTCAGTTGTTGTGCCTGCCTTGCCCTGCTGGGTAGCAGCCGGAATTATCGACGAGTCATGACCAAGATCGTACCATCGGCACGGAATTAGGCAAGGCTCTGGTCGCAAACATGGCCACTTCAGCCGCAGCGCAGCCGCTTGATCCTCACAACCGGGTTCAACCCGGCCGCACAATGTAGTGCGCTCTTAAAAGAAATTGCTAACAAATCGTGGAGAGGCCAGACATGGTCGCACAGAGGGGCAAGGACCTTCTTTTGAAGATCGACTCCACGGGGTCGGGGAGCTTCAGCACGGTGGCGGGGCTGCGGTCCAAGCGGCTCGCCTTCAACAGCCAGAGCGTGGACGTGACCGATGCCGACTCGGCCGGGCGCTGGCGCGAGCTTTTGGGCGGAGCAGGGGTGCAGCGCGCTGCGATCAGCGGCTCCGGCATCTTCAAGGATGCGGCTTCCGACGCGCTGATCCGCTCCCGCTTCTTTGCCGGCACGATCGGCAACTGGCAGCTGGTGGTGCCGGACTTCGGGACGGTGCAGGGGGCGTTTCAGATCACCTCGCTGGAATATTCCGGCAGCCATGACGGCGAGGTGAGTTTTGAGATGGCGCTGGAGTCGGCGGGGCCGGTGAGCTTCGAGGCGCTGCCATGAGCGGGGTGAACCGGAGGCGCGGCGAGGTTGCCGCCGAACTGGACGGCAAGGTGTTCCGGCTCTGCCTGACGCTTGGGGCGCTGGCCGAACTGGAGGACGCTTTCGCCGCGGAGAACCTGAACGCGCTGGTGGAGCGGTTCGGCACGGGAAAGCTCTCGGCGCGCGACATGATGCGGATCCTCGGCGCCGGCCTGCGCGGGGCGGGCGAGACGATTTCGGACGAGGAGGTCGGCGCGATGCAGGCGGCAGGGGGCGCGGCAGGCTGGGCGCGGGTCGTGGCGGACCTGCTTGGCGCAACGTTCGGGGCTGCTGGGCAGGAGGGAAACGCCGCAAACCCTTGACGGCCGCAGGGAGCGGGAGCGCGGAGGCGTTTCCCTGGGACCGGGTGATGCGGCTCGGCCTCGGCTTCCTGCGGCTGGCGCCCGCTGTGTTCTGGCGCATGACGCCGCGCGAATTGGCTTGTGCGCTGGACAGCCTGCCGCGCCGCGAGGCCGCGCCGGGCCGCGAAACGCTTGCCGCGCTGATGCGGGCCTTTCCCGACAACCAGAATTAGGAGTTTGCGATGGCCGAAGAGGTCACGGTCACTGTCAACGCCGACACGGAACCTTTCCAGGCGGCGCTGGAAAACCTTCAGAAGCTGGCGGGAAGCTTCGGCTCGCAACTGACCGGCGCGCTGAAGAGCGCGGCGGTGAGCGGGCGCGACCTGGACGACATTCTGCGGCGCATCGGGCTGAACCTTGCGGGGATGGCCTTGAGCCAGGGCCTGAAGCCGCTGGAAAGTCTTGCCGGCTCGTTCTTCTCCAAGCTCGTCGGCGGCGCGTCCGGCATCCTGCCTTTCGCGGGAGGAGGCGTGCCGGGGCATGTGGTGCCGTTCGCGTCCGGCGGGGTGGTGTCGTCGCCCAGCTTCTTTCCGGCCGGCAACGCGCTCGGCTTGATGGGAGAAGCGGGGCCGGAGGCGATCATGCCGCTGCAACGCGGTGCGGACGGGAAGCTGGGCGTAGCGACCGGCGGCGGGGCCGCGCCGGTGCAGGTCGTGTTCAACGTGCAGGCGACGGATGCTGCCTCCTTCCGCAAGTCGGAAGCGCAGGTGACGGGCATGCTGGCGCGGGCCGTGTCGCGCGGGTCGCGGAGGGTATAACGGTGGCAGAGCTTGCTTCCTTTCACGACGTGCGCTTTCCCCTTGCCATCTCGTTCGGCGCGACGGGCGGACCGGAGCGGCGGATCGAGATCGTCACGCTGACCTCCGGGCGCGAGCGGCGCAACGCGCGCTTTGCCGACTCGCGGCGCCACTTTGACGCCGGCACGGGCGTGCGCTCGCTGGACGACCTCTACGAGGTGCTGGCCTTCTTCGAGGCGCGGCGCGGCTCGCTGCATGCCTTCCGGTTCCACGATCCGTTCGACGGGAAATCCTGCCGGCCGGACGCGGCGGCTGCGGGAAGCGACCAGCTGCTCGGCACGGGCACGGGGAGCCGGTCGCGGTTTGCGCTGGTCAAGACGTATGGGGAAGGAACGGAGGCCTATTCCAGGCCGATCGCTAAGCCGGTGGCGGGGACGCTGCTGGTGACGGTGAACGGTGCCGCGGTTCCGCCGGCCGACTTCTCCTTCGACGATGCCGCGGGCGAGATCGTCTTCGCGGCGGGACACCTGCCCGAGAACGGCGCGGCGGTGCGGGCGGGCTTCGAGTTCGACGTGCCCGTGCGCTTCGACACGGAGCGGCTCGAAGTGAGCCTGACCGCCTTCAGGGCCGGACAGATCCCCGCCATCCCGCTGATCGAGGTGCAGCCGTGAGCGCTTCCCCGGAATTCGCGGCGCATCTGGCACGCGACGTGACGACGCTTTGCCACGGCTGGCGGCTGACCCGGCGCGACGGCACGGTGCTCGGCTTCACGGACCATGATCTGGCGCTGGCCTTTGGTGGAACCAGCTTCAAACCGGAAACCGGCTTCACCTCCAGCGAGGCGCGGGCGTCGCTGGGGCTTTCCGTCGATACGGTGGACGTGGAGGGCGCGCTGTCCTCGCTGGACATCCGGGAGGAGGATATTTCTGCCGGGCTTTATGACGGCGCGACGGTTGAGACGTTTCTGGTCAACTGGCGGGCGCCGGAGCAGCACGACCTTTTGCGGACCGCGACGCTGGGCAAGATCACCTGCGGGGACGGCCGCTTCGTCGCGGAACTGGAAAGCCTCGCGCACAAGCTGGACCAGCCCAGCGGCCGCTTCATCCGGCGCAAATGCGACGCGGAGCTGGGGGACGACAGGTGCCGGTTCCCGTTGAACACCGCGGCGGGCTTTGGCGGAACGGGAACAATCGTTGCGGCGGCGGCGGCCGGTACGTTCCGGGTGGCCGGCCTGGACGGGTTTGCGGCCGGCTGGTTGTCCCATGGCGTGCTCGCCTGGACGAGCGGAAGCCTTTCGGGCCGGACGGCGCGCGTGCGCGACCATCGCGTGAGCGCGTTTGGCGTCGAGCTTGTGCTGGAAGACGATGGAGGGACGGCCCCGGCAGCCGGCGATGCATTTTCGGTGAAGGCGGGCTGCGACAAGAGTTTCGCTGCGTGCAAGGCGAAGTTCGCCAACCCGCTCAACTTCCGCGGCTTTCCGCACCTGCCGGGCAACGACGCGGCCTATGCCTATGCCTCGAAGGACCAGGTGTTCGACGGGGGAGCGCTGGTGCCATGAGGGCTCTCGCAGAGAAGGTGGTGACCGAGGCGCTTTCCTGGGTCGGCACGCCCTACCGGCACCAGGGGCGGCGCAAGGGCGTGGGCTGCGACTGCTTGGGGCTGGTGCTCGGCGTTTGGGCTGCCGTTTGCGGCGGCGCGCCGGAGGCGCCGGGGGATTACGCACCGGACTGGGCGGAGGCGGGGGGTCGAGCCGATCCGATGCTGGACGCAGCAAAGCTGCACCTCACGAGCAAGCCGTTGGGAGAGGCCGCGCCCGGCGACGTGATCCTGTTCCGCTGGCGCCCCCATCTGGCGGTCAAGCATGCGGGCATCCTGGTGGGGGCGCACGCTTTCGCCCACGCCTATGAGGGCCATGCCGTGACGGTCTCGCCGCTGGTTTCCCAGTGGCGGGAGCGGATCGCCGGCGTCTTCTCGTTTCCATTCGAACAGGGGTGAGCGGTTCATGGCGACAATCATCCTGCAAGCGGCCGGTGCCGCGCTCGGCGGCCTGTTCGGCTCGGTCGGTGCGACGATCGGCACGGCGGCAGGCGCCCTGGCCGGCTATGCGCTGGACAAGTCCTGGCTGACGCCCGGCCGCACGCTGGAAGGGCCGCGGCTGGCTGAGCAGAAGCCGTTCACGGCGGAAGAGGGCGCGACGCTGCCGCGCGCTTACGGCTCCGTTCGGGTGTCCGGGACGCTGATCTGGGCGACGCGCTTCGTGGAGAAGAAGACCACCAGGCGGCAGGGCGGCAAGGGCGGCGGCGCGAAAAGCACGGAGTACTCCTACTACGCCAATGCAGCCTTCGCACTCTGCGAGGGCGAGATCGCCTGCGTCCGGCGGATCTGGGCGGACGGGCGGGAGATCGATCGCGAGAAGTTCAACATCCGGGTCCATCGCGGGACGGAGGACCAGCTTGCCGACCCGCTGATCGCGGTGAAGCAGGGCAGCGGCAACGCGCCGGCCTATCGCGGCACGGCTTACGTCGTGGTCGAGCGCATGCCGATCGACGACTACGGCGACCGGCTGCCGCAGATGCAGTTCGAGGTGCTGCGGCCGGTGGGCCTGCTGCACCGCAAGGTTCGCGCGGTGACGCTGATCCCAGGCTCGACGGAATACGGGCTTTCGCCGGATCTCGTGACGCGCAAGGTGCGCCGGGGCGAGACGAAGGAGCTGAACCGGCACGTGCTGCATGCCGGCAGCGACATGGCGGCCTCGCTGGACGAGTTGCAGGCGCTTTCCCCCGCGCTCGAACACGTGGCGCTGGTGGTTTCCTGGTTCGGCACGGACCTGCGCGCCGGCAGCTGCCAAGTCGTGCCGGGCGTCACCACGCGGGACGCGAGCGGGCTTTCCGACACGTGGGAAGTGTCCGGAACAAGCCGCGCAGGCGCCCGCCTGCTTTCCACCGTGGACGGCAAGCCGGCCTTCGGCGGCACGCCCGGCGACCGGAGCGTGATGGATGCGATTCGGGAGATCAAGGCGCGCGGGCTGAAGGTGACGCTTTACCCCTTCGTGATGATGGACGTGCCGCCTGGCAACAGCCTGCCCGATCCCTATGGCGGCAGCGCGCAAGGAGCCTATCCCTGGCGCGGGCGGATCACCGTGCAGCCGGCGCCAGGACGGCCGGGTACGCCGGACAAGACGCTGGGTGCGCGAACGGCGGTGCAGGCTTTCTGCGGCACGGCGGCGGTGGGCGCCTTCGACGCCGAGGACGACACGATCGCGTTCTCCGGCAGCGGCTGGGGATATCGCCGCATGGTGCTGCACTATGCGCAGCTCGCGAAGGCAGCCGGCGGGGTGAATGCGTTTCTCCTGGGATCGGAACTGCGGGGGCTTTCCACCCTGCGCGACGGGGCAGGGGCCTTTCCCTTCGTGGAAGCGTTGTGCCAGCTTGCCGCGGACGTGCGGGGCGTGCTGGGCAGCGCCGCGAAGATCACCTACGGCGCGGACTGGACGGAGTATTTCGGCCATCAGCCGGCGGACGGTTCGAGCGACGTGCTGTTCCACCTCGACGCGCTGTGGGCGCATCCGGCGATCGATGCGGTGGGCATCGACAACTACATGCCGCTGGCCGACTGGCGCGACGGCGACTATGCCGGCGGCAACCCCGACGGCGCCGCTTCGTCGGCAGACCCGAAGGCGCTGCGGGACGCGATTGCGGGCGGCGAGGGGTTTTCCTGGTTTTATCCCAGCGATGCGGCGCGGGCAGGGCGGGTGCGGGAGGCGATCGCGGACGGCGCCTACGGCAAGCCTTGGGTGTTCCGCTTCAAGGATCTGAAGAGCTGGTGGAGCAATCCGCACCGCAACCGGATCGGCGGGGTGGAGCAAAGCACGCCAACGGCCTGGGTGCCGCAGTCGAAACCCTTCTGGTTCACCGAACTCGGCTGTCCCGCGATCGACAAGGGACCGAACCAGCCCAACGTCTTCGCCGACCCGAAATCCTCCGAAAGCGCCATCCCGTATTTCTCGCATGGCGGCCGCTCCGACCTTGGCCAGCGGCGTTTTTTAGAGGCGCATCTGAGATGGTGGGATGCGGCCGACGAGGCGTTCCTTCCCGACGCCAACCCGGTTTCGTCGCTCACGGCTGAGCGCATGGTGGACCTGTCGCGGCTTTATCTCTGGGCCTGGGATGCGCGGCCTTTTCCCGCTTTTCCCTGCCGTACCGACCAGTGGTCGGACGGCGGCAACTGGCAGTTCGGGCACTGGCTGAACGGCCGCTTGGAAGCGCCAGCCGCCGGCGACCTGATCAACGCGATCCTGGCCGACCACGGGCTGCCGCCGGCCGATGTCGATGACGCCGAGGGCAGCGTGCAGGGTTTTCTTGCCGAGCCTGCCGCCGCGCGCGACGCGATCGAGCCGATCCTCCAGGTCTTCGGGTTGGACATGGGGGAAAGCGGCGGCCGCTTCATGGTCCGGGCGCAGAGTTCGGGCGGCAGCGTCGTCGAGTTTCCCGATTGGATCGCCGCGGGCAAGGCGGCTGCGCGGACAAGCGAGCGCCAGCCGGACCACGACCTGCCGGCAGAAGTCTCGCTGGATTTTCGCGACGTCTTTCAGGAATACCAGAGCGCCTCGGTTCGAAGCGTTCGCCTCCAGCCCGGCGGCAGGCGCCAGGAGCAGCTGCGCTTTCCCGGCGCGCTGGACAAGGACGCAGCCCAAGCGCTCGCGGAGGACTGGCTGCGCCGCCGCTGGGCGGCGCGCGAGACGCTGGAGTTCTCGCTTGCGCCGCAGGCAACGGTGGAGCCGGGGGCCCTGATCCGCTTGCCTGCACGCAGCGATGCGCTGTTTCGCGTGACCGAAGTGGAAAAGGGGCTGACAAGCAAGGTGAAGGCGCGGCGGCATGCGCAGGCCGTGCCGGTTCCCTGGCGGCCTGCGGTTCTGCGCCCGCCGGCCGAGCGACCGCGGGCATCTTCCGGAGCCCCGCTGATGCTCCTGCTCGACCTGCCCTCGACCGGCGGGAATCGGCCGGCGGAGGAGCAGTTCCGCGTTGCCCTCTGGAAGAAGCCGTGGGCGCCGCAACTGCTTTACGCATCGCCGGGCGGCAGCGGCTTTTCCCTGCGCGCCGCGATCGCGCAAGCGGCCAATGCCGGCACGCTTGCCGACCCTCTCGCGCCGGGCAAGGGCAGCGGGCGCATGAGCTTCGGCGATGCGCTGAAGCTCGAACTCTTCGATGGCGAAGCCGCGAGCGTGGACCGCTTGGCCCTCTTGAGCGGCGCCAATGCGCTGGCCGTGCGCAGTGCGGCCGGCGCTTGGGAAGTGATCCAGTTCGAGCGGGCGGAGGAAGTGGCACTGGGCGTGTTCCGGCTTTCCAACCTCCTGCGCGGCCAGCTTGGAACCGAAGACGCGATGGATGCCGGCGCGCCTGCCGGGGCGGATGCCGTTTTGCTCGATGAGGCCGTTGTGCCGACGGGTCTGCTGCCAAGCGAGACGGGGCTGACGCTGAACTGGAAAGCGGGCGGGGCGGGCCAGGATTTTTCCGACCGCTGGTTCACGACGGAAAGCGCTGCCGGCGGCTTGCGCGGAAAACTGCCGCTTGCGCCGGTTCACCTGCGCGCCAAGCCCGACGAGGCGGGCGGCATCGCCTTTACCTGGGTGCGGCGCGGCCGCATCGACGCAGACAGCTGGGAAGGAGCGGACATCCCGCTCGGCGAGGAAACGGAGCAGTATCTCGTGGAAGTCGCGGCGGCAGGGTGGCCGGTGGTGCGCCGCGCGACCTGCGCAGCCGCGAACTGGACCTACCCGGCAGTGGCGCTGGCGTTCGACTTTTTCCTGCTGACGCCCGCATTCCTCGACGTGACCGTGCGCCAGCGCGGAACCGGCGTCGGCTGGGGCCTGCCGGCCCGGCGCCGCTTCGCTACCGCCGGCCTGCTTTCCTGACCGCTCAACAAGGAGTGATGATGATGAACGAATCAAAACCCTGGTATCTGTCCCGAACGATCTGGGCTTCCCTGGTGACGGTGTTCCTGGCACTGGCCGGGATCATGCACCTGCCGGTCGAAGGCGTGGACGGCGCCGCGCTCACCGACGCCTTGATTCAAGCCGTGACGGCAGTCGCCGGTATTGCCGCGATCTTTGGCCGGCTATCGGCCCGCGACCGGATAGGGTAAGCCTTCGCGCGGATTTGATGGCGGGAAGTTGAGTGTTCATGCCATGTTCAGCCGTGCCATCATAAGTTAAGCAGCATGCTGTTGAACCGCTTACTCCCTTTTCGCCGTCTGGTCCTGGCAGCCGCCGGGCTGGCGGCTGCCCTGTCCGCCGTTTCGCTTCCTGCGTCCGCGCGCGGGGGGAACGGCGTCGTGCAGTCGGCCGGCGGGGATTGCTATTCGATCGGGCTTCAGGTCGCGGCCGACAACGGCGGTACGCTGGCCAAGGCTTCCGCCACGACGCAGGACGGGCAGACCGTTTGCATCATCGTCGTGCTGGTTCCCGGCAAGGAAGGGCAGCGACCGCGCCGTGCGGAATTCGTGGTGGCCGCGCAGTGACCCCGCAGCCGGTTTGACGCCATGCGCATCCTGGTTGTGGAAGACGACAAGAACCTGAACCGGCAGATTTCCCAGGCGCTGGGCGATGCCGGCTATGTCGTGGACCGCGCCTATGACGGCGAGGAGGGCCACTTCCTTGGCGACACCGAACCTTATGACGCCGTGGTGCTGGACATCGGCCTGCCGCAGATGGACGGCATCAGCGTGGTGGAACGCTGGCGGCGCGACGGCCGCAAGATGCCGGTGCTGATGCTGACCGCCCGCGACCGCTGGAGCGACAAGGTGGCGGGCATCGACGCAGGCGCCGACGACTATGTCGCGAAGCCCTTCCACATGGAGGAGGTGCTCGCGCGGGTGCGGGCGCTGATCCGCCGCGCGGCGGGCCACGCTTCGTCCCAACTCGTCTGCGGGCCGCTCCGGCTCGACACCAAGTCCTCCAAGGCCGACCTGAACGGCCAGCCGCTGAAGCTGACCTCGCACGAGTTCCGCCTGCTCGCCTACCTCATGCACCATATGGGCGAGGTCGTGTCGCGCACGGAACTGGTGGAGCACCTTTACGACCAGGATTTCGACCGCGACTCGAACACGATCGAGGTCTTTGTCGGCCGCCTGCGCCGGAAGATGGGGCTCGACATGATCGAGACGGTGCGGGGGATGGGCTACCGCATGCGCCAGCCGCAGCCCTGAACGTCACGATGGTTGCGGCGGCGCGGCGCAGGTTTCCGAATCCGTTCGGCTTCCGCTCGCTCGCCTTTCGCGTGATCGCATTCTCCACCGTTTGGGCCGCGCTGGCGCTGGTGGCCATCACGACGGTGATCGCGACGCTCTACCGCGAAAACAGCGAGCGCGGCTTCGAAAGCCTGCTTTCGGCGCATTTGTTCAACCTGATCGGCTCGGTCGGCGTGACGCCGGAGGGCGTCCTGACCGGCAGCCCGGATTTGGGCGACCTGCGCTTTTCCGAGCCGCGCTCAGGCTGGTACTGGTCGGTGGAGCCGGTTTCTGGCGGCATCATCGGCGAGCGCCGCTCGCTTTCGATGACCGGCCCGATCGCCTCGCCGCCCGTGGAGGAGGTGCCCTTCGACATCGGCTTTCAGCGTTCCTACCGGACAACCGGCCTGGCCGGGGAACAGTTGGAAGTCGTGGAAAACGAGTTCGCGCTGGACAACCAGAACCGCGCGGCGCGCTTCCGCGTGATGGGCAACCGCACGCTTCTGGAAGCGGAAATCGACAATTTCGAGCAGCGGCTGCTCACCTACCTCGCTCTGTTCGGCGGCGGCATGATCGCCATCAATGCCGGCGCGATCCTTTTGGGGCTGCGGCCGCTCACCAAGGTGCGCGCCGCGCTCGCCATGGTGCGCGAAGGCAATGCGCAGCGGCTGGACGGGCGCTTTCCCTCCGAGATCGAGCCGCTGGCCAGCGAGACCAATGCGCTGATCGAGAACAACAGGCGGCTGGTGGAGCGGGCCCGCGTGCAGGTCGGCAACCTCGCGCACTCCCTGAAGACGCCGCTTGCCGTGCTGCTCAATGAGGGCCGGCTGCTCGGCGGCGACAAGGGTCAGCTGATCGCTTCGCAGGCGAGCGCCATGCAGGCGCAGGTGGAGCACTATCTGAGCCGCGCGCGGATCGCCGCGCAGCGGGAACTCGTGGTCTATCGCACGCCCGTCGGGCCGGTGCTCGGCCGCGTCGTCCGGGTAATCGCCAAGCTGAGCCCGGACATCGAGGTTTCCTTGGTGGAACCGGCAGAGCCGGTCTTCTTCGCCGGCGAAGCCGGGGATCTGGAGGAGATCGCCGGCAACATCCTGGACAATGCTGCGAAGTGGGCGAAGGGCCGGGTGCAGGTTTCCGTGCTGCCGGCGGCAAGCGAGGGAGGCCGACGGTTTGAACTGGCCATCGAGGATGACGGCCCCGGCATTCCGGAAGACCAATCGCGCGAGGTGCTGAAGCGCGGCAAGCGGCTGGACGAGACCAAGCCGGGGAGCGGACTGGGCCTTTCCATCGTGGCGGAGCTTGTGCGGGAATATGGCGGGGAGATCGTGCTCGACCGTTCCCTGCTCGGAGGGTTGCGGGTGGTGGTGCGGTTGAGCGCCGTGGACTGAGGATGAGCCGGGGCGGCATTCCGGCATCTTGGCGCGGAGCCAAACTTCAGCCAAAGTGGAAGCTCAGAGCATCGGCCCGAAAAGTGCGTAGCGGTTTTCGGAAAAAGCCGATGGGCAAACAAGAACCTTCAACATCGGATCGAATATGATATTCGATCCGATGTTGAAGCCGCCGCGAAGGATTGCGGCGCCGCGATCCAAGCACATGGCTGGTGAAGGAAATGACACGCTTTGCAGCCCTTTCGGCTGCGCTTCTCGCACTTGGCGGCTGCACCACGCTGGGCGGAACGCCGGCCTCCAACCTGCCCGCGCCGGGCGGGCCGAACAAGGACGCGATCATGGCGGCAATGGCCGGCGGCCTGGTCGGCGGCCCGGTCGGCGAGGGCTTGAACGCCTCCGAGAAGCGGCACGCGCTGGAAGCGGAATACCAGGCGCTGGAAGTTACCCCAAGCGGCCAGAAGGTGCTGTGGACCGGCAAGGGTCCCGGCCGGCGCGGCGAGGTCGTGGCGGCGCAGCCCTACCGCGTGGGATCGCAGGACTGCCGGCAGTACTCGCAGACCGTGTTCACGGAAGGCGGCTCGCAAACCGCGCGCGGCAGCGCCTGCCGCAACGCGGACGGAAGCTGGACTCCGCTGACATGACCGGCGCTGTGCCTGCGCGGGGCGGGCGGTGATGTTCTGGATCGCTGCGGCGCTTCTGACGCTGGGAGCGAGCCTTGCCGTTCTGCTGCCGCTGACGGCGGGTGCGAAGGGCGCGGTTGCCGAAGGCGAGCGTGACCTCGCCGTTTACCGCGACCAGCTTGCCGAGGTGGAGCGCGACCGCGAGCGCGGCCTGATCGCGGGGGATGCCGCAGCGGAAGCGCAGACGGAGATCAAGCGGCGCATCCTGCGGCTGGGCGAGGCGGGTGGAAGGTCGGGTGGTGAGCGTCCGCGCCTGCACCGCGTTTTCGCCGCCGTCGCGGTGTTGGCGGTTCCGGTGTTGAGCTGGAGCCTCTATGGCGCGCTGGGTTCGCCAGACCTGCCGTCCCAGCCGCTCAGCGCCAGGCTGGAGAAGAGCCCCGATGACAGCACGATCACGGAGCTGCTGGCGCGCGCGGAAGCGCATCTCGCCGCAAGCCCTGACGACGCGCGCGGCTGGAGCGTGCTGGCGCCGATCTACCTCAGGATGAACCGCTTCGACGACGCCGTTTCGGCCTACCGCAATGCGATCCGCACCGGCGGGGCGACGGCCGACCGCCAGGCGGGGCTCGGCGAGGCGCTTGCGGCTGCGGCGGGCGGAACGATCACGCCGGAAGCCAAGACAGCCTTCGAGGGGGCGCTGAAGCTGGAGCCTGGCCATGTCATGGCGCGGTTCCAGCTTGGCGGAGCGGAGGCGCAGGCCGGCAAGACGGACGACGCCGCGCGCGCCTGGAACGCGATCCTGCCCGACTTGCCGGCGGACTCGCCCTGGCGGGGAGTGATCGCGCAGGCGATCGCGCAAGTGCGGCCATCCGGATCGGGGCCAACAGGCGAGCAGGCGGCCTCTGCCCAGACCATGCCGGATGGGGACCGCGCCGCGATGATCGAAGGCATGGTGGCGGGGCTGGACCAGAAGCTGCGGGAGAACCCGCAGGATCCTGACGGCTGGATGCGGCTGGTGCGCTCCTACCTCGTGCTGAACCGGCCGGACGACGCGCGCGACGCGCTGGGGCGCGGCAAGGCTGCGCTTGGCGAGGCGAGCGAAAGCGGGCAGAAGCTGCTGGCCTTTGCGGCGTCGCTGGGATTGGCGGAGGCGCAGCCGTGACGCGCAAGAAGAAGCGGCTTTCGATCATCGCCGGCGGCGCGATGTTCCTTGCGGCTTCCGCTGGGTTGACCTTCTACGCGCTGGGGCAGAAGGCATCCTACTTCTACATGCCGGCGGATTTGGCGACGGCGGTGCTTCAGCCCGGCCAGCGCATTCGGCTGGGCGGGCTGGTGGAGGCTGGAACCGTGAAGCGCGGGGGCGGAACGGAAGTCGAGTTCGCGGTGACGGACAAGCAGAAGGCGGTTCCCGTGACCTATACCGGCATCCTGCCCGACCTGTTCCGCGAGGGGCAGGGGGTGATCACCGAAGGCACGTTCCGCGCGGACGGCGTGTTCGCGGCCGACAGCGTGCTTGCCAAGCACGATGAGACCTATATGCCGCGCGAGGTCGCTGACGGTTTAAAGGCGAAGGGCGTGTGGAACGCGAATTGAGGCGGGTTTTGGGGCGTTGATAGAGATCGGTCACTTCGCGCTGGTGCTGGCCTTCGTGCTGGCGCTGGTGCAGGCGAGCGTGCCGCTGGTCGGCGCGCGGATCGGCAGCGAGCGGATGATGGCCGCCGCCGGGCCGGTGGCGGTGACCGGCTTCGCGCTGACGGCCCTGTCCTTCGCCGCGCTGCTTTCCGCTTATGCGCAGTCCGACTTCTCGCTGCAGACGGTGTGGGAGAACTCGCACTCGCTCCAGCCGATGCTCTTCAAGCTGACCGGCGCCTGGGGCAACCATGAGGGCTCGATGCTGCTCTGGGTGCTGATCCTGACCC
>CAXTCF010000092.1:0-16324 GCA_964242945.1 uncultured Rhizobiaceae bacterium
CCCCCCCCCGCGGGCCGGGGCCCCCGGGCGGGGCCCCCCCCCCCCGGCCCCCCCCCCCCCCCCCCCCCCCCCCCGGGGGCCCCGCTCCCCGTCGTCTTCACAAGGAACCGCCTTCATGGCCCTTTCGCCGCTTTCCCTTTCGCTCTACGCCTCCGTTCCGATCGCGGGGCGGACCGAACCGCTCAACTTCTACAAATACGGCACGCCGGACGCGCCGGCGACCGTGATCGCCGCCGGCTACTTCAACGCCCTTCGCACCAAGCCGCTGCGCGTCGGCGACGTGATCGACGCGGTGTGCTCCGTCAACGGCACGCCCGACCGCATCAGCATGCTCATCACAGCCGTGCCGGCCTCGGCCGACATCACGGTGGCAATCAACACCGACGCCTCGGGCGCCTGACCTCCTGCATGAACAGGGCGCTGGACAAGGCGACGATCGTCAACTGGGCGCTTGCCGAACTGGGGTTGGCGCCCACTTTCACAATCGACGACGACACGAATCTCGGCGGCCGCGTCGCGATCTTCTGGCCGCGCGCAGAAGCGCGCTGCTTCGGCGTGCACGACTGGACCTTCTGCCGGCAGACGCTTCGCCTCGACCGCCTGGCAGCCACGCCGGAGAACGGCTGGCCCTACGGGTTCCAGCTTCCGGGGGCCCGGCTTTCCGGCCCGATGATGCTCACGGCCGACCCGCAGTCGCTGTTTCCGCTGCGCGACTATGTGATCGAGGGCACGATCGTGTTCGCGCGCGAGACAGATCTCTGGGCGCGGCTGAAGCTGGCGCTCGATCCGGAAGCGTGGCCGGTGGACTTCGCGGAAGCTTTCGCCGTGTCGCTGGCAAGCTTCCTCGCCGTTCCGCTTCTGCAGGACTCCGACCTGCGCGACGACAAGCGGGTGGAAGCCTTCGGGACCCCGTCGCTGGGCGGCGCGGGCGGGCTGTTCGGGCGGCTCATCGCGCAGGACTTGGCCGCGAGCCCGATCGGCTCGCCGCTGCTAGTCAGCGACCCGTTGACGGCTGCGCGCTGGTGATCGCCCGGCCGTCCGCTCCCGTCCGATCCGTCAACTCCGGCGAATTCTCGCCGGACGCCGCAGGGCGCATCGACATCAAGCAATACTATTCGGCCGGGCTTGCCTGCAAGAACATCGAGCCGGTGCCGCAAGGCGGTTTCCGGTTGATGGGTGGCACATGGCGGCGCGGCGTGTGGCGCCGGCCGCTGATTGCGCGCGCCATCTCGGATGCCGCCGCGGCCGCGACGGTCGCCGCAGGCGACAGCGTGGTGTGGACCGGAACGATCGCCGGCACCGTCGCAGCCGTCCTGGTGACCGGCTTCGATGCCGACAATGTGACGATCTACGTCGAGGCGCTGGCCGCCGGCACCTGGGCGCCGATCGGCAGCGGCATCCCCGTGGCGCTGGCTGCGGTGACACGCCTGCTGGCGCTGGCACCGGGAATGCAAGTGACGGCGACCGCGCTGCGCATCCGCGCGACCAACCCCGGCACGCCGGTGCCGTTGGCGATCGGCGCAGTCGCCGCGTTCTACGAGGATGGAACCGCGCTTGCTCCTCGTTTCACGGCGCTGACGACGGACGGCGGCAACGTGGTGACCGCATGGGCCAGCGCCGGCATCGTCGATTTCCGGAGCGCGGATGCCTATTGCGGCGCGGCCTACGTGCCGCAGCTCACGGCCGCCATGCTGCCGGACCTAGCCTTCTACGCCGAAGCCAAGACAATCGGCCTGTTCCACGCCGACCTGAAGACGAAGCGGCTGCGCCTGCAGGCGGAGCGGCTGCACGACTGGGCGGTGGACGACTGGCCCTACGCGCCCGTTCCGAAGGCCGATCTCGGCGGCACTTACCCGAAAACGCCGGACAAGTGGGAACTGTTCGTCCGCGCGACCGACAATCCAAACATCTACTTGGCCGTGACGGTGGAAAAGGAAACCACGCCGGCGGTGGCCCTGAAGCATGCCGGCACCGCGGTCGGCTTTGGCGACGCGAGCGACGCCGACTGGAGCGACTTCGCCGCCGAAGTGCAGGCTGCGATCGTGGCGCTGCCGAGCATCGGCGCGGGCGTGACGGTAGCCTACGACAACCCATCCGGCAGCGGCGTGCGCCTGACCTTGACGTTCGGCAGCGCGCTGGCCGGCGACGAGTTCCAGGTTTCCGCTCAGATCGTCAACACCACCGACGCTTCCGTGCTGCCGTATCACACCCAGGTGGGCAAGACGGACTTCGAGGCGTTGTTCTCCGCCTCGCGCGGCTGGCCTGGGGCGGCGACGCTCGTCCAGGACCGCTTCTCGTATGCCCGTCTCCCGGCCGCGAGCGGCGCCATGGCGTTGTCAAAAGTCGGCGAGTATTTCGACTTGAATGTAGCCGGCCAGGCCGACAACGCCGCGCGCCTGGACAAGCTCAGGAGCCAGACGAACGAAACGATCCTGACGGTGAAGGAAAGCCGCTACGTCCTGGTGCTGACCGACCGCGGCGTTTACTTCATCAACAACCGGGAGATCACGCGCAACCAGCCGCTCAACTTCGTGCTGGCGAGCGAAGTGGCCGCGCAGGCCAACTGCCAACCTTTCGAGCTGGAAGGCCTCGTCTATTACGTCGCCCGAGACGAGAACGGGCCGGCCGGCGGGCACCAGCTGCTAAGCCTCGAATACGACGACGTCTCGACGAGCTACAACGCCACGCCGGCAAGCCTCATGGCCTCGCACTTGGTGCAGAAGATCATCCGCTCCGTGCGCCAGAAGAAGACGGACCAGCTGGACGCCTCGCGCGGCTGGCTCGCGCGCGCGGACGGCCGGCTGATCGTGGCGCAGATGATCCGCAACCAGGAAATCCTCGGCTTTGCCGAGTGGATCGCAGCCGCGGCCGGCCTGGTGCGCGAGATCGGCGTTGACGGCAAGAACCGCCTCTGGATGGCGGTCGAGCGCGGCGATGCCTGCACGGTCGAAATCTACGACCCGGCAGCCCTGCTGCAGGACACGGTGACCGCGACGCCGGATCTCGTCGGTGTTGTTTCAGGGCTGCCCTTTGCGGATGGCGCGGTTCTCTGGGCGATCGCCGATGGCTTCACGATTGGGCCGCTTGTTGCGGCCGGCGGCAGCGTGGATCTCGGCGACGCCTTCACAACGGCCACAATCGGCCGCTGGCAGGCGCCGCGCTGGGAATCCATGCCGCAGATGCTGGTAACGGGCAGCGACGACGTGATCATGCGGCCGGGGCGCATCCACACGGCGAACCTCAACCTGATCGACACGACGTCGATCGCGGTCGGCGCGAATGGCGCGGCGCCTGTGGACATTCCGCTTCTGGAAACAGGCGACCCGGTCGATGCACCCATGCCCGGCAAGACGAAGCTGCTTACCATCACCGGGGAGAACCTGCCCGGCTTCAAGACGGGCACGACGCTTGTGGTGACGCAGACGAAACCGGGAAGGCTACGCGTGCGCGATCTCAGCATGGGGGCGAAGCTATGATGGTGCTCAGCGCGATGGGCAGCCTGTTCAGCGGGGGAGCCGCCGCCGGCACCGCCGCCGCCGGCGCGACCGCCACGACGACTGCGGCCAGCGGCTTCTCGCTCGCCTCGATCCTGCAGGGGACTGCGACCGTCCTGGGCGTCGTATCGGCGATCGGCGCCGGCAACCAGGATGCCGCCGCGCTTGAAGCGCAGGCTGTCGATGCCGAACGGGAAAAGCCGCTGGAAACACTGCAGGGCATCGAGCGCCGGTCCTCGATCAAGCAGGCGATGGCCGACGCGGTCGGCGCGCAGGACGTCGCCTATGCGGCGTCCGGCGTGGATCTCTCCTTCGGCACGGCAGGTGCTGCGCGCAAGGATGCGTTTCGCGAGGCGGACCTTGCATCGACCACGGCGACCGGCACCGAGCAGGTGCGGGTTTCGCGCCTGGACGAGCGCGCTGCCTCCTACCGTCGCGCGGCCAAGCAAGCGCGCCGCGCTGGCCTGGTCAGCGGCCTTACGGGAGCGATCGGCAGCGTCGGCTCCATGCTGGCAGCGCGGGGCACTCCATGACGAACCGGCGCGGCGACCTCGCTACCTATCAGCCGTTCCGCACCCAGCCGCTGCTCGCCGACGGCCTGCTGGCCGTGCCGCGCCAGGGCGGCGAGCTGCTGCAGAAGGTTTCGGGGGCGATGTTCCGCCTGGCCGAGGAGGCGGGTGAGGCCGTGCGCCGCCGTCAAGGCGAACAGGACAGGCTCGACCAAGTCGCCGGCAGGGCCGGCGCGCGCCGCGACATCGTCGCCGCCATGCCGGACGCGACGATCGAAGAGGGACCGTCCCCCAGCGGGCCGCATTCTCGCGCGCGGGGCAGCCGCTTCGCGCCGGAGGTCAACGCGGCGATCGACCGTGCCGCCGCCAAGCACGGCGTGCCGCGCGACGCCCTGTTCCGCTTCGCCCAGATCGAAAGCGGCGGCGACCCGAACGCCTGGAACCCTTCCGGCGCGACCGGCCTGTTTCAGTTCATGCCCGGCACCGCCAAGCAATACGGCTTGACCGACCGCAAGAACGCCGACGCCTCGGCAGATGCGGCCGCGCGGCTCTACCTCGACAACACCGCCTATCTCCGCCGCCAGCTCGGCCGCGAGCCGACGGCAGGCGAGGCGTATCTCGCGCACCAGCAGGGCGCCGGCGGTGCGGCCAAGCTGCTGAAAAACCCGAACGCGCGCGCGTCCGACATCGTGGGCGCCAAAGCCGTCGCCCAGAACGGCGGCCGCGCCGGCATGTCGGCGGGCGACTTTGCCGGCCTTTGGACGCGCCGGGTCGATGAAGGCTACGTGCTGCCGAATGCTGCACCGACCGCGCCGGGCCGCCGTGTCAAGCTTTCCGGCGGAACTTGGCGGCCGTCCGGGCAGGACACAGTTTACGGCCGCGCCTATGACGAGGAGGGCGCGCGGCTCTACCTGTCGATGCTGAACACCGAGCTGCTGAAAACCACGGACGCGCTCGGCCAGAAATACAAGAACGATCCTGAAGGCCTGCAGGGTGCGCTGCAGGACCTGCACGGCCAGCTGCTGCACGATCACGTCTATCCCGAGATCCAGCCGGAGTTCGAGCAAGCGTTCACGTCGTTGGCGACTAAGGAACTCTCGGCGGCCCGGGCAGGCAAAGACCAGCAGGACGACGACAAGGCGAAGGCGGAAGGAAACCAGCGCCTGGCCGACCTTGGCGACGTGATCTCGCAGAAGCTGACAGGCGGCGATCAGGACGGCGCCGCCCGCGCTCTGAGCGTCTGGGAACAGAACCTGGACGTGCAGGTGGACGGCGGGCAGATCAGCGCGGCCGACGCCGGCGAGATGAAGCGCAAGAAGCGCAACGAAACTGCGCTCGCCGGCTACATGCGCCAGGCTGACGCCAAGACGCCCGGCGAGATCGACGGCATGGCGGCCGCGCTGGAAAGGGACTGGCGCGACGGCGGCATCGCCGGCCTCGACGCTGACGGCTATGCCAACGTCGTGACCGGGTTGGGACGCCTAAAGAAACAGAAACTCGACGCAGACGCCAGCCTGCGCAAGGATCTCCGCAGCCGGGGCAACACGATCGCCGTCGCCGTGGCAGACGGCATCGAGCCGGACCCGAAGGCGCTGGACAAGCTGATGCTGGATGGGGCGGCTTCCGCTATAGGGCGGGACGAGAACGCCGGCACGGCGGCGAAGATCGCCGCGGCGCGGGCGGTGCGCGACATGACGGTTGCCGATGCCCAGCACTATGTCGCCGCAGCGCGCAAGCAGTTCGGCGCCAACCCTACGGAAGCGCAGGCCCGCGCCGTGCAGTTTGCGCAGAACATCCTGGACAAGAAGAAGAAGGCGATCAGCACCGATCCCCTGAGCTATGCCGAGAAAACCGGCCTGGTGCGTCCGACCGTGTCGCTGGCCGGGACCGACGCCAGCACGATCGCCGGCACCCTGCCCGAACGCGTTGAGGCGGCGGAGCAAGCTGCCGAGAAGTTCGGGATCGTGCCGCGCTACCTGAAGGCAGGCGAGGCGAGCGCCATCGCCAAGCAGATGCGCGCCGACCCCGCAACCGGCGCCGATCTCGCTTCGGCCATCGTGTCCGGCGCCGGCGCCCGGGCGCCGGCGGTGCTGGCGGAATTGGGCCAGGATGCGCCAGTCATCGCCGAGAGCGGGGCGATCCTCGCGGATGGCGGCTCCGCGCAAGCGGCAGAAGACGTGATCCGCGGCTACGGCAAAAGCGATGACGGCAAGGCGCTGACGAGGCTGAAGCCGGCAACGCAGCGCGACAGCTTCGTTCGCGTGACCGGCGGCGCCCTCGCACTTGCAGGACGCGACGCCCAACGCATCGAGCGCGCCGCCGGCGCGATCACCCGCACGCGCCTGACGGAACAGGGACTCGACCCCGACAGCGACGAGGCGCAAGCCATCCATGCGCAGGCAGTGAACGAGGCAGCCGGGGCGGTGATCGACCGGGGCGTGCAGTATGGCGGCTTCGCGCCGATCGGCGGCGGGCTTTTCGGCGGCGGCTATGAAGTCCTGGTGCCGTCCGGCGTCCGCGCGGACCGCTTCGAAGATGTCGTCAATGCGTTGACCGACGAGGACTTGGCCGAACTGCGCGTCAAACCGAAGACCGGCGTCGCCTTCCGGCCGGCCGGCCGCGGCGGCGCAATGGCGGAACTGCCGATGGCCGAAACCCTGCGGCGCGCCAAACTCGTGGCGAGCGGCAACGGTTATGCCTTCGCATTGGGCGACCCGAGCGGCCCGGACCCCCAGTTCATCATGGGCAGCGACGGAGCGCCGTTCATCCTCAGCGCCAACGTGCTGCGCGCGGTCGCGATCGCGCGCGTGCCGGGCGCGACACGCTGATGTTCCTTTATCCGTCCGAGCCTCTGCAAGCCGCCAGTGCGGCGCCCGATTGGCAATCCTACAAAGCCGGGGAGGAAGCGAAGCGCCAAGCGTTCGGCGACCTCTACGCCGCAAGCCGCGACCTCGGCCTCTATCGCGACGATCTGGTCGCGGAAGGCAATGCGCTGGCTGAAGCCTACAAGCGACGCAACGAAGCGATCTTCGAAGCGACCGGCATTCAGCTGGACAACCCGACGCAGCTCGAAGCGGGCGACGTCATCGTCGCCGATCCGCTTGCGCCCAACCGCGATTCGCGGCCCGTGCTGGAACGAAAAGAGGCCGAATGGCTGAGTCGCGTCGGAGAGATCGCCCGCGAGCGGCCTGATGCCGCGGCAGCGCTGGCCGTCGAGCGACCGATCCGAGAGGATGCCTTTGCGATCGTGCGTGAGGCGGAAGCAAACAGTGCGGCGGCGGATCAGCGCGCAGAGGCGGCAGGCCTCGGCACGGGCGCGAAACTGACCGGAGCACTCGGCGGCGGCATCGCGGCCATGGTGCGCGATCCCGTCCAGATCGCCTCGCTCTTCGTCGGCGCCGGCATCTCGTCGCCGGCGCGCGCCGTCGGGTGGCGGATGCTGCAAACGATGCTGACCGAAGCGGCCCTGAACGGCGGCGTCGAAGCGGCCTTGCAGGCCGCGAGCCAGGACTGGAAGAGACGCGCCGGCGTTGATGCGAGCCTGAGCACCGCCCTGAAACAGGTCGGCCTAGCGGCCGCATTCGGCGGCGGCTTCGGGGGCCTGGTGCAGAGCGCGCACGAAGTGTTCCGGTTGCTGGGAAAACCCGCGCCGGCCGCGGCGCTAAACCGCGTCGCGGCCGGCAGCGTGGCCGCCGACGACGTCGCGACGGTGGCGAAAGCGCTCGACGTCGAGCCGGCGCCGGAAACCTTGCGCGTCGCGGAACTGGCGACGGAGCAAGCAGAACTCGATCGCGCCGCAACCCCACTGCTGCCGGAAGGCTTGGGGGATGACGAGGCGGAGCGCCTGGCCGCGGCCGCTATGCGGGAAGCGGAAGCGCCGTCAGACGTCGTGCCCACGCGCGACCTGCAGGAGCGGCGCGAGACGATCGAGCGCCTGACCAAGCAGACTGCCCCGCTGGGAAAAGCACCGCGCAAGCCGACGAGCCTGCTGCGCTTCCTGGCCGCCAAGGGCATCCGCGACGAGGGCGGCGAACTCGCCGCGATGGATCTGGGCAAGCATTTCGTGCCTGGGCAGGGCAAGCTCGTGCGTGCGAAGGGCGTCCCGCTCGATCGCGCGCGAGAGGCGGCGGCCGAAGCCGGCTACCTCGACGACCTGTATCCCGCCGGGGAAGCGGTCGAGCGCTCGACGCCGGACGATCTGCTGCGGCTGATCCGGCAGGAACTCGGCGGCGAGCCGGTCTATTCCCGGCAGGAAGACGGCGACCGCCTCATCGCGCAGGCCGATTACGAGCGCCGCCAGGAACTGCAGCAGCAATGGCGCAACATCTTCGAGCGCGTGGACACCGCGATCAGCGAGCTGGGCATCGACCATCGGCTCGACGACTCCATCCTGAAGCGCGCGGCCGAGTTGACGGACGACGACGAGGATGGCGCCAGACGGGCGCTTGAGCAGGCGCTGGAAGAGGACTACCGTAGGGCGGACGAGCAGGGCTTTGACGATGCCGGAGACAACGACGCCGCGATCGACTTCCCGGACTGGGACCTACCTGCGGACGCCGGCCGAGGATCGCGCCCTGGCGGCGAAGCTGGAAGCGGAAGCGCAGGGCGACCCGCCGAAGGTGGCGGCACGCAAGCGGCAGATCGCGAAGAACTTCCTGGTGCTGGCGCACCTGAAAGACAAGCCGGAATAGCCGGCGGCCGGGCCGTCGAACCGGGCACGCCGCAGGCAGCCGCCATCGCCGATCTCACGCTCACGGAAGCGGGCGGCCGCGCGGAAGCCGCGTCCGACGATCCCTGGGCGGCGTTTCCCGCCGGAACCGACGCTGAAGGCCGGCCGCTGCACGCGACCTACGACGAGATGATCGAGGACGCCGAGCGCAGCGACTTCCTGGGCGATGTCATCAAGAGCTGCAAGGACTGAGCATGGGCCTGCGTGAATGCCTGATCTCGGCGGCCGACCAGGGCGCCATCACGCGCGCGGAAGCGGCCGACCTCGCCGACAGCTTCGAGGAGCGTTATGCCCAGAACCGCCTCTCGATGGGCGACGACGTCGCAAAGGCGCGGGCGCGGCAGGACCTGGAAGCGGAACTGCGGGCCGAAGCGCTGGAGAAGAAACGCCGCGCCGACCTGACCGAAGCGCGGCGCCGCGGCGTCGCCTGTAACCTGAACGGCGACGGCGCCGGCGGCTCGGGCGGCGGCGCGGCCGAAGGCGACATCTATTCCCGCGCGATGGCGCTGCTTTCGCATTACGGCTTCCGCTCGACGACGTCGGTGCGCGGCCGCACGGAAGCGATCATCGCCGGCAGCCAGGCCAAGCTCGACGAGGTGATGTTCGCCTTCGAGCGCCGCGGCCTGCTCGGGCAGCGCGCGAACCGCGCGATGGAAGGCGACGTCGTGCGCGAGCTGCACGGCGAGGCCTCGGGCGATGCCACGGCCCGCTATCTCGCCCGCTCGATCACCAGCGTGTTCGAGGATCTGCGCCAGCGGTTCAACGCGGCCGGCGGCGCGATCGGCCGGCTGGAAGACTTCGGGCTGCCGCACAGCCACGACAGGCTGAAGGTGCGGCGCGCCGGACGCGAAGGCTGGAAGGAAGCCATCGCTCCGCTCCTCGACCCGGCGCGCATGACGAACCCGCTGACCGGCCAGCCGTTGACGGCGGCCGGCCTCGACGCCTCGCTGGACCACGTCTATTCGTCGATCGCGTCGGAGAACCGCGCGCATCTCACGCCGACGATGCAACGTCGCGGCCGCGGCAGCATCGCCAACCAGCGCCAGGACGAGCGGTTCCTGCAGTTCCGGGACGCCGCCGGCTGGCTCGCCTATCACCGGCAGTTCGGCCGCGGCGACGTGATCCAGGCGATCTTCCACCACGTCAACGGCATGGCGCGCGACATCGCGGCGATGGAAGTGCTGGGGCCGAACCCGGGCGGCATGGTCGAATACATGAAACAGATGGTGGCGCGCGAAATCGGGCAGCTGGAAGCCGGCCTGCCGAGCCTGGCGGAAGAAAGCCGCCTATTTCCCGGCAGCCAGGCGCGCCTCGCTGAATGGCGTCTCGACAGCCTCTGGGGCACGCTGCGCGGCGCCGGGACCGTCGTCGAAGGCGCCGCAAACCTCACGGCCTCGACGAAGAACTTCCTCCTGTCCGCCCAGCTCGGCAGCACCGCGGTGCTCGCGGCATCCACGGATCCCTTCGTCGCCACCGCGGCGCGAAAGCTCGCGGGACTGCCGGCAACGTCGGCCGTGCGCAACATGATTGCGATGCTGCGCACCGGAAACCGGCGCGAGATCATCCGCTCGGGCGTGATCTGGGGCGAGTATCTCAACGTCATGCACGACGAGCTGCGCTTTGCCGGCCCCATGCTCGGCGCGGAGTGGACCAAGTGGCTTGCCGACCGGGCGATGACCTGGTCAGGGCTCACGCCGCTGACGACGGGGCGCAAGCTCGTCGAGGCGCGCGCCTGGCAGTCGCACATCGCCGACCAGGCCGGCAACACGTTTGCCCAGCTCGACCCGCGGTTCCGCCGTGCGCTTGAAGGTTTCGGCGTCACCAACGCCGATTGGGAGATCTGGCGCGGGGCAATCGACCCCGCGGGCTTCGTGACGCCGCGCGAGATCGAGCGCGTCGGCGGGCCGGTGCAGTATCTCGACCTGCGGCAAGGCGGGCTGACATCGGTCGCCCACCAGGCGGAGATCCGCGCGCTCCGGCACCGCGAGGCCGCCGAAAAGCTGTCCGAGATCGTCTCGTCCTGGTCGGAACGGTCGGTCCCCGGCGGCACGCCGAACGCGCGCTCCGTGATCACCGGCGCCGTGCGGCGCGGCACGTTCACCGGCGAAGTCGTCGATTACCTGCTGCAGTATAAGAGCTTCGGCCTCTCCTTCACCACGCTGCAGCTCGAAGCGATCGGCGAGATGGCCGGCACGCGCGGTGGCGGCCGCGGCCTGCGCTCCGGCATCGGCTATTTCGCGCCGATGGCGATCATGCTGACGGTCGGCGGCGCGGCCTATCTGCAGATCAAGGCCTTGCTCGACGGCAAGCAGCCCGAATCCATGAACCCGAAAGAGAACCCGGAGTTCTGGGTCAAGGCCGGGCTACAAGGCGGCGGTTTCGGGCTGTTCGGCGACTTCGTCAAGTCCAGTGAAAATCGCTTCGGCCAGTCGCCGACAGAGGCCATTGTCGGTCCCGGTTTTGCCTTTCTAGGCGACAGCGCAGCACTGACGATCGGCAACCTGCTGAAGCTGCCGTCCGACGAAAAGCAGAACCCGGGGCGGGAAGCGCGCAAATACCTGCAGCGCTACACGCCGGTGCTTGCCTCGCACTGGGCGACGCGGTTTGCCTATAACCGCCTGGTGCTCGACAACCTGCAATGGATGATCGACCCGGAAGCGGACAAGAGCTTCAAGGCGCAGGCACGGCTCGCGCAGAAGAACGGGTCGCCCTTCCTTGTCGAGCCAGGCAGCCTGCGGCTCGGCCAGCGCTGATCACCCCCATTTGACGATTCGCCCTGCGCGCCATGCTCGGCGGCATGGCGAGCACTCCCTATCCCCTCCCGCGCGAAACCCGAGAAACGCCGATCCTGGTCGGGAACGGCACTGCGGGGCCATACGGGCCGACAACCTTTTCCATCTTCGACACGGCCGACCTGGAAGTCTGGACGCAAGCCGGCGGCGGCGCGAAGTGGCGCAAGCAGGTTGTCACCGTCGCCAAGGTGAACGGAAACGCTCTGGCGCCGGCGACGTGGACGTTCGCCGGGGCGCAACCGGCCACCACGAAGATCTGGGCGCGCGGCAAGCGCACGAACGAACGTCAGACAGCCGTCTCCAAAGGCGGCAGTGTCTATGTCGATCAGCTGGAAAAGGAACTCTCCAAACTCACGGCCGTGGTGGAGGAACTGCGCCGCGACGTGGACCGCGCCTGGCGCACCGATCCCGGCGCCACCGGCGGGGCGATCGTCAAACTGCCTGCGGATCATTTCCCGCTTTTCGACGCAGAGGGCGATCTGGTTGACGGGGGCACCGCGGCCGACATCCGCGCCGCACAGGCTAACGCGGCGACCACAACCGCCGACCGCGAGGCGACACAGGCTGCTCGCGACATCACGCTCGCCGCTGCCGGATCGAGCGTGGCGAGCGTGGCGACGCACGCCGCGGCCGCCGTGGCGACGCTCCCCGCCAGCTTAAGCTATGTGACTGTAGCGGGCCGGGACGCACCGGGCGACGGCGCCGCGGGCGTGCGCAAGCGTCGTTCCACCGAGCCCGCGCACCCCGCCAAGATCAAGCGCAGCGACACGGACTGGCTGGAGTGGTCAGACGCCGACGGACGCGGCTACCTCAACACCGCGATCTTCGCAGGCGGCATCGGCGCCCAGTTCAACGCGGCCGCACAGGTGCTTGCCGCACTCGCGGACGATCAGGCCGTTGGGTGGATGCCCGACACGCTGGGCATCCGCATCAAGCCCAACACCTACGTCATCGACCAGATGCTCAACCTGGCGGGCAGCGCGGCCAAGACCCTGCCCGGCATCCACGTTGACGGTCGCGGCGCGCAGATCAAGCCCAACGGGCTGCCGACCGCGCTGCGGCTGCAATATACCAATCGCGTCACGATCGAGGGGCTGGCCTTCAACTGGCGCGGCGTCAACGACGCCTCTCAGGTGATCCTCGTCGAGGGGCACTGCGGCTGGCTCAACCTCAACAACCTCTCTTTTATCCACAATAGCAGCAACACCGACTTTGCGCCGCTGCGCGTCAAGCAGCGCCTCGACAACGTGGCGGGCGAGCGCGACACGGGCAATTTCTGGATGCGGATCAACCGGCTTTGGAGCCGGAAGCTCTCTGGCGGGGACGCAAACAAATCCCCCTATGTCGTGGACCTACAGGGCTGCGCCAACGACACCTACTTCCGTGATTGCTCGTTTTCCGGCTTCAGCGATGCGGGCGTTCTGATCCGCAACCAGAATAACAGCAACGGCTCCGGCGGCTCCGCGCCTGTCAACTTCAACGGCTGCTCATTCGAGGACGGCGGTCAGAACCAGGTAGGCATCAAGTGGCGCTCCGAGGGCGGCATTGCGAGCCCGATCGGAACCGGCGGCGGCGGCGCTACGCATTGCCGCTTCGAGGGTGCCATGTATCCCTTCGCCACCGATGTCGTAGCCACACAAGTGGCGGTGCCGTTCATCGTAGGTCCGGCGAACATATACGTGTCGAGCATCCTGGCGCAGTTCAAGCCAGGGAGTGACCTCAACCACTTCGCATTGCGCGATGTCTCCGTGACGCCTGGCCTGCCTGGGGACCGGAGTTATTGGAATGGTGACGCAGCCTACAAACGCAACCTCAGCGCCACTGAGACTGTCGAATACCTTGTCGGCAAGACGCTTGGGCAGGCCGGTTCGCTACAGGTCGGTAACTTCGACAAGTCCAGCACGGCGTTTAGGCTCGGTATCCGCGCAGGTTCTGCGGGCGCGGAGATCGACGGCGGCAATCAGGCTGCCGTGCGCATGGCGCACCTCAAGGGGCTTTCCTTCGGCACGAGCGGCGTCCAGCGCAACAACGCTCGCTTGACCGCAACCAGCCCCGCGAGCGGCACCAGCTTCGCGGTGACGTTCGCCACGGCCGAGCCGGACTCCAACTACGACGTCGTGTTCCCGCCCGGCTCGGCGGCCAAGTATTGGGCTACGGCCAAGACCGCCTCTGGCTTCACCCTCAACACCGACACGGCTTGGACGGCGGCGACGGTGATCCCGTTTTTCCTGCTCGGCTACTAAGGAGGCGGCTCGATGCCAAACACAAACTGGATGCCGGCCGCGTGGGCCGACAAGCTGCCCCCGGAGTTCGCGCAGTCGCCTGATGCGTGGCTGCGGCAGGATGGTGCGACGTGGACGCTTGCGCCGAGCGATGGCGGCGGCATCGAGCCGATCGCGCTGACCAACAAGCAGGAGGTCGCGTTTTCGGCGCTCCAGTCTTATGGACTGGTAACCCTTATCCTGCGGGCGGACGGCTCGTGGATCACCGATCCTGGCTTGCCGGTCGATGCCACGCACTTCGCGGTGGCGGGGCGTAGCGCCGCGAGCATGGCCGACCTCGTTGCCGGCGGCGACGGCCAGGAGCCGCTTACCCCTGCCTATTGGGATGTTCATGCCTACCGCTCGTCCGACCCCGTGGCATGGCGCTTCGAGCACCGCCCGCAGGCCCGGTTTGTCGAGGTTGAGCCGGCAACGGATATCGATACCACGGAGGCGACCAGTATGCAGGCGGCGCAGGAACTGGCTGTGTTGGGCGACACTGACGCAGCACCGCCGGCGGACGAGCCCGGCGAGATCGCGACATCTGTGGATTGAGCGGCCCGGCGCGTAAAGCAACGAAGCCTCGACCAGCCAAGAGGAACCGGGAAGACAGTTGACGGACCACGGTGCTGGCTAGGATCGACCTTTGTTTCAAGCCGGCGTGCCGCCGCTTGCAGCCCGGAGCGATTTCTCATGCAAGGCAACTTTGCGAAAGCTCTTGACGTCACCTTAGCCGAAGAAGGCGCTTGGTCCGATCACCCGGAAGACAAAGGCGGGCCGACCATGAAGGGCGTCACACTCGCCACGTTCCGGGACTACTTTCCCGGCGCCACCGTGTATCAGCTGCGCAACATCACCTCCGACCAACTGCAGAAGATCTACCGACGCTTCTGGGATGGTGTGTCCGGCGACGCGCTGCAATCCGGCGTGGATCTCGCCACGTTCGATTACGGGGTAAACAGCGGCCCTGGCGTGGCGCATGCCGCCCTGCTGAAAGCGATCGGCGGCACAAACGTGCAGACGGTGCAGCGGCTCTGCGCGCGGCGCCTCTCGAGCTATCGCACCTTCCGTAATTGGCGCACCTTCGGCAAGGGCTGGGCGGCGCGCGTCGCCCGCATTGAGGCGAAAGGTGTAGCCTGGGCGCTTGCGGCCGACGCCACGCCGGTCAAGCCGGCCCTTGGAAAGGAAGCCAAGAAAGCGGCCGGCAAGGCAACGGCGCAAGGTGCGACCGCCGCCGGCGCCGGCGGCGCCACGATCGCACCCGTGGGCAGCGAGAGCGTCGATGCCGCAGCCAACCACATCGGCGGACTCGCACTGGCAGGCATCACCGCCGCGCTCGTCCTGCTCGCGCTGTGGCTGGGTTGGCGCGCCTACGTGAACACGCAACGCGCCAGGGCCTACGCGGCCGAGAAAGGGGCCTGATGATGCTGACGGATATCCTTATCGCAAGCGCGGTGCGCATCGGCGCGCCGCTCGTGAAAGCCGCGCTCGAGAGCTACGTGGGCGGCACCGGCGCGGCGATCGGCGGCCAGGTGATCGACACGATCGCGCGCGAGGCCGGCGTGGCGCCAGAAGCGCTGCCTGCGCTGCCGGCCGACAAGCTCGATCAGGCGGTCGCCCGCGTCGAGGCCGATCCGACGCCAGCGTTGGTCCTTGCTTACGTCGACGGCCAGCGCGAGGCCAACCGGTTGATGCTGGCTGAGATGGCAAAGGAGCCCGTCTTCGGCTGGGCGTGGCGGCCGGCCGGCATGTGGGGCATCTTGTTCCTGTGGCTCTGGGCGCTCGTCATGGTGCCCATTGTCAACGCGGTTGTCGGCTCGGCGGTCGAGGCGCCCCCGATGGATCCTCTGATCTGGCTGACAACCACATATTTCGCACTCTACATGGGCGGTCACACACTGAAGGAAGTTGCGGCCGACTTCACGCCAAAGAAGTCGTGATGCAACTCCGGGTTCGCGGAACAGTTGAAGGGTGACCGATGGCCGAGGAAAAGCCCGTGCCCGTGTCCATGAACTCGATCTTGAACTCCAACATCACCACGTTGCTGGCGATCGGCGGCGTGGCGGTCACCGTGATCACCGGCTGGAACAAGCTCGATTCCCGCATCGAAGCGGTCGAGCAGTTCCGCACGCAGCGGGTGCAGATGACTGACCAGAACTTCGCCGCCATCAACGCCCAGCTCGCCGTCCTGCAGAACCTACCTTATCGCATGACGCAAGCCGAAACACGGCTGGACGAAAACGGAAAGCGCATGGACAGGTTCAGCGAAACGTTCCTGGGCACGCTCGACGGCATGCGTAAGGACATTGCGAGCCTTTCCACGAAGGTCGAAGTGCTCTCCGGCAAGATCGACACGATCACACCGAAGAAGGCGGCCTGGACGGCGCCTTCCGAGAATTGACGGCGACGCTGCAAACCGCTAGCAGCCTGCGAACTTTGAAGGACAATCCGGCTAAAGCCTTGAATTCTGGCATCGAGGGCTGAACTTTTAATCTGTAGGTCATGGGTTCGAATCCCATCGCGCTCACCATTTGCCTTT
>CAXTCF010000093.1:0-16239 GCA_964242945.1 uncultured Rhizobiaceae bacterium
AAGTGCGGGAGGGCCGACGCAAATCCGCGGCAAAGGCTCGTCCGCCGACTACCGGCCGCGTTGTTTCAGTCGGACGGAGAACCTGCTCCGGGTTGACATCACTGCGGCAATCGATCAGGGAAGCACCATCTTCGGAGGCGCTTGAACCTCGCGCTCCGCTTATCCCAACACGCACCGGATGGACGAACCATGGCGAAAGCCGCCAACATCAAGATCAAGCTGCTCTCGACCGCAGACACCGGCTTCTTCTACGTGACCAGCAAGAACAGCCGCACCAAGACCGACAAGCTTTCCTTCCGCAAGTACGACCCGATCGCGAAGAAGCACGTCGAGTTCAAGGAAACCAAGATCAAGTAAGCCTCGACGGGCGCCTGCCCAGCGAGCAGCCATACGTCGCGGCGGCCGGCAGCAATGCCGGCCGCTTTTTTTGCCTATCCGACTGTTCGCGTCGTCACAGATCGTGAGCACTCGATCAGCGTGTTCCCATAAGCGGCGCGGGAAGGGCCCTTTGCATATCCGCCCCGTGCCGCACTTCCAGCGCGATCGCACCCCAGACAAGCCCGAGCAGCAGGTAGAAGTGCCGCCAGTGATCGGTGTCGATCACCGTTCCCAGGCCGACATGCCCGACAAGCGTGACATAGGCGCAGAGGAGGAAGGGCTGCCAGGGCCGGTCTCGCAGGAGGATGCGGAACCCCGCCGCAATTGTCCAAAGGATCAGCGTGAGATAAGCGGCGAAGCCCAGCCAGGAATAATCCAGCAGCGTCTTCAGCCAGATGTCGTGCGTGTCCTCGCCCATGATCTGGCCGAAGACGAGCGGCCCGATGCCGAACGGGTGCTCCATCGCCATGGGGAAGCCCAGCGCATAGCGGGCGAAGCGGCCAAGCCGGGCGCCGTCATAGTCCTGGACAAGCTCGGCGCGGGCGGCGAACAGTTCCGACACGCCGGGAAGCTGGAGCACCACGACGATCGCGCCCGTGAGCAGCAGGACGGCAACCAGGCTCATCAGGACCAGCCGCAGCCGGAACACGCCGCTGTTGCTTTGCAAAAACAGCGCCGCCCCAAGCAGGATCGCACAGGCCGCAAACAAGCCCCAGGCCCCGCGCGAGAAGGAGAGGAACAGCCCCGCCACGATGATCAGCAGCAGCGCGGCGCGCCCTGGGATGCTTTTAGCGTCGCCGGTCAAGATCCCGTGCAGAAGATAGAGGCCGGGCGCCACGAGGAACGGGCCGAAGACGTTGGGATCCTGAAAGGCGCCGGCGGCGCGCCCGTAAAGCGTGAAGATACCGGCGCCGGGAAACAGGCTGAAGTAGCCGGCGATGCCGAGAAGCGACGTGAAAACGGCGGAACCCACCCAGGCGCGGAAGATCAGGCCGAACAATACCGGCTGAACCTGCGTGACGGCGGCGAAGAAGATCGCCGTCAGCGCCAGGAAGCCGGACACCATGAGGTAGAGCGGCGTCTCCATCAGGTTGGCCATCTGCGACATGGAGATCATGCCGCCGATCTGAAAGAGCACGAGCAGCACTACGAGCGGCGCCAGCGCACGGCTGATGCGCAGGCCGAACAGCGCCCAGACCCCGATCAGCCCAACCATGTAGAGGTCGTAGGGCGCCGGCTCGCGGATCACGAAGCCGGAAAGTGCTGCGCCGAGCGAAACGGCGCCGGTCTTCAGAAGCTGGATCAGCTTGGCGTTGACCGCCTCGCGCGCGGAGCCGAGCGGAGCGGAGATGGCGAGCACGCTCAAAACGCATTTTCCGTGTTGAGCAGGCGGATGGGCGTGAGCAGCAGGATCTTCAGGTCGAGCCAGAGCGACCAGTTCTCGATGTAGAAAAGGTCGCACTCCGTGCGCATCTTGATCTTGTCGTCCGTGTCCACCTCGCCGCGCCAGCCGTTGATCTGCGCCCAGCCGGTCACGCCGGGCTTGACCTTGTGGCGGGCGAAATAGCCGTCCACGACTTCCGAGAAGAGGCGGTTGCGCGTCTGGCCGGAAACGGCATGCGGGCGCGGGCCAACCAGCGACAGGCTGCCGCCCAGAGAGTTGAAGAACTGCGGCAGCTCGTCGATCGACGTCTTGCGGATGAAGCGTCCCACCCGCGTGACGCGGGGATCGCCGCGCGTCACGTTCTTGGCCGCCGCGAAGTCGGACTGGTCGGCGAACATCGAGCGGAACTTCCAGACCTCGATGATCTCGTTGTTGAAGCCGTGCCGCTTCTGCCTGAAGAAGACCGGCCCCTTGCTGTCCAGCTTGATGGCCAGCGCCGTGGCCAGCATGACGGGGGAGAACACGATCAGCCCGAACAGGCTGAAGACGATGTCGAACACCCGCTTGGCGACCGAATCCCAGTCGGTGATCGGTTTGTCGAAGATGTCGAGCAGCGGCACGGCGCCGACGTAGGAATAGGTGTGCGGGCGGAACTGGATCGGGTTGCGGAAGGCGGACAGGCGGATGTCCACCGGCAGCACCCACAGCTTCTTCAGCATCGCGAGCACGCGCGCTTCCGCCGTCAGCGGCAGCGCGACGATCAGCATGTCGATCTGCGCGATGCGGGCGAACTCCGTCAGGTCCGAAACCGAGCCGAGCTTCGGATAGCCTGCGACGAGCGGCGGCGAGCGAAGGTCGTCGCGGTCGTCGAACAGGCCGCAGATGCGGATGTCGTTGTAGGGCTGCTTTTCCAGCGCGCGGATCAGAAGTTCGGCGGACTTGCCGCCGCCGGCGATCACCGCGCGGCGCTCCACGGTGCCGTTGCGGACCCAGCGCCGCAGCAGGTGCGCGGTGATCAGGCGGAACGCCAGCAGCGAGCAGAAGCCGCAGATGAACCACGTCGCCATCCAGACCCGCGAGAACTCGTCGGAAATTTTCAGGAAGAAGCCCACGACCGCCAGAAGCGCGAAGCTGCCAGCCCAGATCAGGACCAGCTTGCGCAGCACCGACAGCGGCCGCAGCAGCGTCGGGATGGTGTAGCCGTGGCCCAGTTCCAGGAGAACGGCCGTGAGAAGCAGGGAGGCCGCGACGATACCCAGATGGATCCTGTCGCTCGCAAATGGGAAACCGAACTGCCGTATCGTCACGGCGATGCCGACGCTCAGGAGCAGGCCGAGTTCGATCAGGCGAACCACGCCGCTGAGCATCTTCGGGGACAGCGTATCGCGCCGGTATTGCAGGGCGATCTGCTGCGCCAGCGCCCCCAAACCGCCGGAGGTTTTCGGCAGCAGATCAGGGCCGGCCTCGAACCGCCGGACGGCTTCGGCTGAGAAGCGATGCGAGGGATCGAGCTGATTCATGTCGGACGCCTGAAACGGAGGCGTCCTTTCTACCGCCGGGCGGCTAAGAAACCCTTGCCACCATGTGCGACTCTCTTTGCTCCGTCAGCAGGATGTCCCGGTAGGCGCGCTCCACGCTTCGCGCCATCGCGGCAGCGCTGAAGCGGCTGTGGAGGGCCTGCCTGTCCGGCATCCGCTTCGCGATCAGGACCGGGTCGGCCAGAAAGTGCGCCATCGCGTCCGCGATCTCCGCTGCATCGGGCTGCACGAGGCATCCCGCACTTCCCGCGAAGATTTCGGGGATGCCGCCGACGGCGCTGGCGATCATCGGCTTTGCCGCGGCCAGCGTTTCCAGCACGATGTAGGGCATGGCCTCGGCGCGCGAGGGCACCACCACGCAGCGCGCCAGGGCGAAAGCCTCGCGAGCCGGCATCGGCGGTAGGAAACGCACGCGCGCTCCCAGCGAAAGGCGCTCCACCTGCTCGCGATATTTCGGCAGATCGCCGCCGTCGCCCACCATCACGGCGCTGGCGGTTCGCCCGGTGCGCGCCTGCGCGGCGGCCAAAGCGTCGATGAAGAGATCCGGCCCTTTCAGGTCGCGCATCATGCCGATGTAGAGGAAATCCGCCGCATCGGGCGCAGCCTTCACAGGCTCGAACTCCTCCTCCGCCAGACCGTTGTAGATCAGGCCGTAGGGCACGCTCGGCGCGCCGACCTTTCGGCGGAACGCCTGCAGTTCGTAGTCCGAAACGAACAGGAGGCAGTCGGTGAAGCGCTGCATCAGCCGCTCGACGCTGAAGAAGAGCTTTCCCGATGTGGTGCTCGCATCGTAGTGCAGGCTGCCGCCATGCGGCGAGTAGAGGCGGGCGACGCGATACCTTCCAGCCCGCAGGAGAGAGCCGAACAGCCGGGCATAAACGCCGCCCTTGGCGCCATGCCCATGCAGAACGTCCGGCCGCAATCTTTTGAAGACGTTCATGGTGCGCCATGCCGCGGCGAAGTCGCCGATCCCGACATGGCGCTGCATCGGCAGCCGCGTCACGCCGAGCGCGAGGCTGCCGCTGATGCCTTCGAACAGCTGGTCCTCCAAAGCGCCGCCTGTCGAGGAATCGCAGACGATGCCGACGAGATGGCCTGCCTCGGCCTGGGCGCGGGCGAGATCGCGCACATGGCGGAAGATGCCGCCGACCGGCGAACGGAAGCAGTGAATGATGCGCAGGCTGTCTCTCATGCCGGCACGCGGCCCCGCTCAGAACAGACGCTCGCGGACATACACGGTGTCGCCGGGCAGCAGCGGATCGCTGGTCGGCACGCGGCCGGTCATCACCTTGCCGTTGATGTCGCGGGTGATATCGACGTTGTCCTGGTTGCCGCGCGGGGTGAAACCGCCGGCCATCGCCACGGCCTTGTGCGCCGTCAGGCCGGGCACGTAGGAATACTGGCCGGCCGCGCCGACTTCGCCCATCACGAAGATCGGCCGGTAGCGGTCGATCTCCACGGAAACGTCGGGGTCGCGAAGGTAGCCGCCGCGTAGCCGGTCGGCGATGCCCTTCTCCAGCTGCTGCGCCGTCTGGCCGCGAGCCGGCACGTTGCCGATCAGGGGGAAGGCGAGATAGCCGGACTGGTCCACGCTGTAGGTGTTCGTCAGACCGTCCTGTTCGAAGACGGTGACGCGGACCCGGTCGCCGGCGCCCAGCGCATAGGGCTGGGTGATCGCCTGGTGGAAGCCGGGCGGGGCAGGGCGGTAGCCGGAGCAGCCCGCGGCAAGGGAGGCGGCAAGCAGAACGCAGGACGCGAGGAGCGTAGCTTTCATGGAGTTCAGCCCGGAAAGATTTGGCGTGGGGAGAACCCGACGCCGGTGTTCGTCCCCGCCGTTATCCGCTTGTTAGGGTTAATGGGCCGTAAAGCCCTGGATTGGCGGGCTCCGCCAGCGTTAACCGGCCGGCAACCAAGCTTCTTTACGACTGGCCACGAGTAGCAAAAGGTATTTTTGCATGTCGGTCAGTCAGTCCAACACCGCAGACCTCGACGTCGATCTCGGCCGGCTGTTCGGCAGCCTGGGCCGCCGGTGGAAGCGCGTTCTGATCCTCACGATCCTGGTTGCCGGCGGCGCCTTCGTCCTGGCATCGCTTGCAACCCCGAAATTCCGTTCGGAAACCCGCCTCTTGATCGAATCGCGCGAGTCGGTGTTCACCCGGTCCAACGCAAACAGCGAAATTGACAAGCCGATCCTGGACGAAGAGGGCGTGACCAGCCAGGTCGAGGTCATCACCTCCACCGACATCCTGACCCAGGTGGCCAAGACGTTCGACTTGGCTCACCTCAAGGAGTTCCAGGATTCGTCCGGCCTGGCAGCTCTGTCCCAGCTTCTGGTGCTCGCCGGCATGAAGAGCGACCCTGCCGCGATTTCGCCGGAAGAGCGCGTGCTGCAAAAGTTCCGGGAGAAGCTGAACGTCTATCGCGTCGAGAAGTCGCGCGTGATCGTGGTCCAGTTCTCCTCGCAGGACCCGAAGCTCGCCGCCGACGTGCCGAACGCCATCGCCGACGCCTATCTCGTCCTGCAGCGCGACGCGAAACGCGAATCGAACTCCGACGCGACGACCTGGCTGAAACCCGAAATCGACGCCCTGACGATCCGCGTGAAAGACGCCGAAGCCAAGGTCGCCAACTACCGTTCCCAGTCCGACCTGCTGGTCGGCAACAACAATTCGGTGCTCGCCACGCAGCAGCTTTCCGAGCTTTCCACCGAGCTTTCCCGCGTTCGTGCCGCGCGCAGCGCGGCGGAGGCTTCCGCCGCGAGCGTCCGCACCGCGCTGGCCAGCGGAAAGTCGCTCGACGCGCTCCCCGACGTGCTGTCTTCGAACCTCGTGCAGCGGCTGCGCGAGCGGCAGGTGCAGCTCAAGGCGCAGATCGCCGATCTTTCCACGACGCTGGGCGACAATCATCCGCGCATCCGCGCGCTGCGGTCGCAGCTTGCCGACCTGGACGTTCAGATCCGCAGCGCGGCCCAGAACGTGCTGCAAAGCCTTTCCACACAGACGGAAACCGCGAAGCTGCGCGAGCAGCAGCTTGTGTCCGACCTGAACAGCCAGAAGGTCGCCTCCGCCCGCGCCGGCGAGGAGGAGGTGGAACTGCGCGCGCTGGAGCGGGAAGCCTCCGCGCAGCGCGAACTGCTGGAGTCCTATCTGAGCCGCTACCGCGAAGCCTCCTCGCGCCGCGACGGCAACTACCTGCCGGCCGATGCCCGCGTCTTCTCGCGCGCCTTGCCCCCGGTCGAGCCGTATTTCCCGAAAGTGCTGCCGATCACGGTCGCCGCCGCGGTGGCTGCGCTGCTGCTGACAGCTGTCGTCACCTTGCTTCAAGAACTGTTTTCGGGGCGCGCCATGCGTCCCGCCGCAAACCGCACCGAGGCAATGGCTGTTCTCGCGCCTGCCGCTGTGGCGCAGCCTGCGCCGGTGTTGGTTGTTCCGGAACCGCCGCCAGCGGTGCGAGCAGTGCCGACGGAACCAGCCGAGAGAAAGCTGGAGCAGGCTAGAGCCTCCGCTCCGGCGTCGCCGGCCGACGCGGCGAAGCGGCTGATCGTGAGCAGTGCGAAGCGGGCGATCTTCGTGTCGCCGGAAGGTGAGGAGGCAACTGCCGCATCGGTGCTGGTTGCCCGCGACGTCGCGGACGCCGGCCTGCGCGTGCTCCTGCTCGACTTGTCGGAATCCGGCGCCTCGTCGCGCACCATGCTGGACAGCGGCACCTATCCCGGCATCACCAACCTGCTGACGGCGGAAGCGCAGTTCGGCGACGTCATCCGGGCCGACCATTACTCAGACTGTCACGTGATCCCCGTCGGCACGGCGAATCCGGCATTGGCCATGCGGGCGGCGGACCGCCTGCCGATCATCATGGAGTCGCTGACGACCGCCTATGATCTCGTCATAGTGGAGTCTGGCGCAACGGACGAGGAGGGCCTCGACCGCCTTGTCGCACAGCGGACCGTCGTGATGGTGGGCGTGGTCGAGGCGGAGCACGAAGCTGTCGCCGAGACCACGAAGCGCTTGGAGGATGCAGGATTCGAGCCGCAGGCAGTGCAGGTCGCGCAGGTGGAAGCGCCGGAGGCAGGCAGAAGCGCCGCTTGAGACGGGACGGCCCGCGCCGCTTCATCCGCCTTGCAGCAGGCGGAGCGGCTACGGCCTGCCAAACACGTTAGAGCATCGGACGGTTAATCGCACGCAGTCTGCCGGCCGGGGGCGGGTGCCGAGCGTTGTTGTTGGCCTCGGCCGGGCAACAGCCCGACGCTCGCCCACCGCCTAGCCTGCATCCCACCCCCAACCACCAGCCTGCATCCGATTAACCGTCCGATGCTCTAGTCAGAAAGCGGGATCAGGCGTCTGCCTTCTCCTCGTCCGGCACGGTCTGACCTGCCGTTTCCCGACGAAGCCGCTTCACCAACTTCCACAGCGTCGGATTGCGTTTCACGGCCAACTTGACACGCGCCGCCCCGGCAAGGGCCATTTGCAGGAGCTTGCCTTTGATCGAGATCGGCACCGCGACGTCGAGCGTGTTCGTCTCTATTCCGCACCAAAGTCGCTTGTAGCGCTCGTCGCCGACGCCGAAGTCATAGACCTCGAACCCCTCTTCGCAAGCCGCCTGGATGGTCCGATAGAAAAGGAACTCGCCCGGGCTGTAACGGCCTAGCTCATCGTCGCGAATCGCGCCGAACTCACAGGTCAGCGTGCCGCCCTGCCGGCTGCTGCCGGTGATCGCCCGGATGATGCCGCCGACTTCGAGCGCATGGAGGAGAAACGGAGGCTCGCCTTCCTTCAGCGCGTCTCGGAACAGGGCGCCGAAGCTGGCCTTGATCTGAGGATCGGCGAACACGTCGGGGATGCCGGCCTTCGCGAACCGGGTTTTCTTGAACTGGAAGAACTCACCGAGAAGCCGGTCCACTTCGGCATCGCTGCGCGCCTCGATGCGGCGAAAGCCGCCGGCTTCCTCGAATCGGCGGCCGTGCGAGCGGTGTTTCTTGGCCTTTCGCTGGTCGGTGCTGCGCTTGAGAACCGCCTCGAAGCCGCCTTCCAGCGTCAGCGACAGAACCGGGTTCGGGCTGCGGGAGCCGCCGAAGGCCAGCAACGGAACGGCCGCTCCGGCGGCGGTCGGCACCATGCGCTCGAACAGGAGAAGATCGATGTCGGGACGGGCCTTGCGGATCGCCCTCGCGAGCGCTTTGCGCGCCGAGTCCGTCAGTTTCGAAGCGTGCAGGGCGTTGCAGGCCGGAAGGTTGGAATTCGCGTGGCTGCCGCCGATAAAGCGAGCGGAGGTGAACAGACCCTGCCTCACTACTTCCAGAGGGAGCATCAGCCAGGGCACCCCGCCTTCCGACAAAGTCAGCGTCACGATGTCGGCTGCGGCGTGGCGGGACCACGCCTTGAGCCAGGTCGGGCTTTGTGCCGCCCCGTGTGCATGCTCGGCTGCGAACGCCGCGTAGCATCCGATCCAGTCCGGCGAGAGGTTCGAGACCGCAACCTCGACGCGGGATGTCGCGATGTCAGCCGCCGCGAGGCGACCACGCGGCGCGATATGCACGGCAACATCAACCATCCCTTTATCCCTCCGTCCTAGGCTCGGTCCCGCAAGCCGAACCGTTGCAGCATCCCTGCGACGCTATGAGGCAAAGGTGAAGGAATGTTCGAGATGGGCGATGCAATCCGCCGCTTGGTCATGTCGGGCGCGCGATTCACCCGCCTGGACACGCTGGCGCGGCCATGGCTGGGCGGCGTCGGCGCGATCCTTATGCTGCATCGCGTGACGGCAAACCCGCGCCGCGCCGACAGCCCGAATTCGGGGCTGACGATCGCACCGGCTTTCCTCAATGCCATGATCGAGGCGATGAAGCGGGACGGCTTCACCTTCGTTTCGCTGGACGAAGCACTGGATCGGCTGCGCGCGGGACGGGCAAACGGGCGCTTCGCCACGCTGACGGCGGACGACGGCTACCGCGACAACCTGCACGAGGCGCTGCCGGTTCTGGAAGCGCAGGGCACGCCTTTGACCGTCTATGTCGCGCCGGCATTGACCGACCGGACTCACCCGATGTGGTGGGAAGCGATCGAGGACATCGTGGAGGCTGGCCTCCCGATCGAGCTGCCGGAGTCCGGCGAGGTGCTGTCTTGCGATGGCAGAGAGAGCAGGATCAAAGCCTTTCGCCGTCTCGTCGCCTTCTTCAGCCGCGAGCTTCCGGAAGCGCGGCAGAAGGCGGTGGTCGAAACCTTGGCGCGTCGCGCCGGTACGGATCCCTACAAGCCTGGCCGCGACATCCTGCTGGACTGGGAAGAGGTGCGGAAGCTCGCAGTGCATCCGCTGGTGACGATCGGCGCCCACACCGTCAATCACGTCAACCTGCGCCGGCTGCCGGCCGAGGATGCGCTTGCCGAGATGGAAGTGAGCCGCGACCGTTTGGGCGCCGAACTCGGCAAGGCGCCCCGCCACTTCGCCTATCCCTACGGCTCGCCCGAAGCCGCGGGGCTGCGCGAGGCGCAGCTGGCGGAGAGTGCCGGCTTCGCCTCCGCCGTCACGACGCGGCACGGCATGATCCAGGAGAACCATGCGCAGCACCTTCACGCGCTGCCGCGCATCTCGCTCAACGGGCGGTTCCAGAACCTGGGCGAAGCGTTGGTGATGACCCGCGGCCTGACCGTGCCGCTCGCCAATCGCGGCCGCGTTTGCGTGACGGTTTAGAGACGGGGCCACGACCCGCGGGGTCGGCCGGCCGGCTCTCTTCGCGTCCTACTTCGTTGCCGATGCTCGTCGATGCAACCAGCATCGACTGCGCTCGGCGCCTTGCAAGAAAGCGAAAAGCCCTCGGCCATCCTCAGCCCGTGGGCAGTGTCCCTGTCTCTTAAATAGTCTCGCCCGGCGCCGGCGTGATCATCCATTTGATCACCACCATCGCCGGCAGGATCCAAAGCAGGCCGGAAATCGCGAAGAAGAGCAGGTGCACCACCGGGCTCGACTGGCCAAGGTTCGCCACGGCGAAGAGCGTAGCTATGAGCGCATAGACGATCACGAGCACGATCAGGACGACCGTGCCGATCAGCTTCTTCACCCGCATAGGCATAGGCCGGCTCCACAACAGGGTGGCGTTCTAGGCCGCGGCCTTCCAAGCCGCAACGTCTTGGGGGAGAAGCGTGCGCGACGGCGTGTCGCGCAGGCGGCGCTTGCGTGGCCTCGCCAGCTGGTTCACGCCACGCGCGACTTGCAGAAGGAGAGGGAAAGTGGCGGTCGCAACGATGGCCGGCGTCATTGGTGCCGCGGAGGAAGACCGCACGGCACACAACCGCGTGCTGCTGCGGGCTTGGCTGTTTAGCGTCGTGCTTGTGCTGTTCGCGCTCTTCATGGTCGGCGGCGCGACGCGGCTTACCGACTCCGGCTTGTCGATCACCGAGTGGAAGCCGATCCATGGGGTGGTGCCGCCGCTCAATGAGGCGGACTGGCAGGAGGAGTTCGCGAAGTATCGCGAGATCCCGGAATTCCGGCAGATCAACCCGGACATGACGCTGGACGGTTTCAAGCGCATCTTCTGGTGGGAATGGGCGCACCGTCTGCTTGCCCGCTCGGTCGGCGTGGTCTTTGCGCTGCCTCTGCTGTTCTTCTGGGCGACCGGCCGCGTCGAGCGCAAGCTCCTGCCGAAACTCGTCGGCATCCTGGCGCTCGGCGGACTCCAGGGCGCGATCGGCTGGTGGATGGTGACGTCCGGACTCGTGGCGCGCACGGATGTCAGCCAATACCGGCTGGCGACCCACCTGACGACGGCTTCGCTGATCCTCGCCGCGACGGTCGTCGTAGCGCGCGGGCTGAAGCGCGACGCGGCACCCCCGGCGCCGCGGCCGATGCAGCGCCTTGCAGGCCTGATCCTCCTCATGGCGCTGGCGCAGATCTATCTCGGAGGGTTGGTAGCGGGGCTGGATGCCGGCTTGAGCTACAACACCTGGCCGCTGATGGACGGCAGGGCCGTTCCCGGCGACCTGCTGGTGATCGAGCCGGCTTGGCGCAATTTCTTCGAGAACCCCAAGACGGTGCAGTTCGTCCACCGCCTTGGCGCCTACACCTTGTTTGCGCTCGTCCTCGCCCAGATGATCTTCGTCCGGCTTCGCCAGCCCGGCACGCCGCATGCCGGACGTGCGATCGTCCTGTTCTGCCTCGTCTTCCTTCAGGCGTGCTTCGGCATCATCACGCTTGTGATGCAGGTTCCGGTCGGATGGGCGCTGCTGCACCAGTTTACCGCGCTCGTGGTGCTGAGCTATGCGGCGGCGCACTGGCGCGCGACCAAAGGCGGCTACATGATTTCCGAACCGGACAATGCCGGAGTGCCACTCCGCGCCTGAATCCTGTCAGCGCGCGGAAAGCATCAGGTCCAGGTTCTGGACGGCAGCGCCCGACGCGCCCTTGCCGAGATTGTCCAGCGACGCCACTAGGTTGGCCTGACCGGCGCCGGGCATGCCGAGAACGAACAGCTTCATCCGGTCCGTGCCGGCAAGCTCCGTCGGATCGAGCCGCGGCAGCTTCGCGCTGATTTCCAGCGGGACCACCTCGACAACGTCCTGCCCGGAATAGTGCGCTTCGAGCACGGCATGGAGTTCGCCGAGCGAAGAGGTGCCGTTCAGGTCCGTCAAATGCAACGGCACCTGGACCAGCATGCCCTGGGCGAAGCGTCCGACCGAGGGCGAGAACAGCGGGACGCGCGAAAGCAGGCCGTGCTTTTTGATCTCCGGCACGTGCTTGTGCTGGAGGCTGAGGCTATAGACAAAGAACGGCGATGCGATGGCGTCGGGCTGCGAGGCATCCTCCATCTGGCGGATCATCTGCTTGCCGCCGCCGGTGTAGCCGGAGACGGCATTCACCGTGACGGGGTAGTCGTCGGGCAGGATGCCGGCCGCGACAAGGGGGCGGATCAGCCCGATGGCGCCGGTGGGATAGCAGCCGGGATTAGCGACGCGCGCGGAGGCTGCGATCTTTGCGGGCTGATCGCCGTCCAACTCGGCGAAGCCGTAGGCCCAGGCGGGATCAACCCGGTGCGCGGTGGAGGTGTCGATGATCTTCGTGCCGGCGCCTTCCAGCATCGCGACGGCTTCGCGAGCCGCATCGTCGGGCAGGCAGAGGATGGCGACATCCGCCGCGCGCAAAAGCTCGGCGCGGCGCTCGTTATTGCGCCGTTCGGCTTCCGGGATGGACAGCAGTTCCAGATCGTCTCGCGCGCTTAGGCGCGAGACGATCTGGAGGCCGGTCGTGCCGTGCTCGCCGTCGATGAAGATTTTTGGCTTCATGCTTGTTCGTCCAGGGGAAACTCAGCTTCTCGCCATGCGCTCGGCGCGGAGGCCGAGGTAATGCATGGCGACCGTCGAGGCCGCAATAGCGGTGATGTCGGCGTGATCATAGGCGGGCGCGACTTCCACGACGTCTGCACCGACGATGTTGAGCCCGCCGAGCTTGCGCAACACTGAAAGCACCTTCGCAGAGGAGGGGCCTCCCGCGACGGGCGTCCCTGTGCCGGGCGCAAAGGCAGGGTCCAGGCAATCGATGTCGAACGTGACGTAGCAGGGCGTATCGCCCACCTGTTCCAGGATGGCATCGGCGATTTCGGCAGCGCGCATCTCCTCAAGCTGGAAGCCGTGCACGATCCTGATGCCGTGATCAGCCGGCGCATGGGTCCGGATGCCGACCTGGATCGAACGCTCTGGCAGAATCACGCCCTCGGTCGCGGCCCGCCCGACGAAGGAGCCGTGGTCCAGGCGCCTGCCGTCATCCGGCCAAGTGTCCTGGTGCGCGTCGAACTGCACCAGCGCCAGCGGGCCGTGACGCGCCGCATGGACTTTCAGCAGCGGCCAAGTGACGAAGTGGTCGCCGCCGAGCGTCAGGAGAAACGCACCTTGATTGAGGATTGCTCCAGCCTCTGCTGCGATCCGCCTCGGCGCGGAGGCGGGGTCGCCGTAGTCGAGCAGGCAATCGCCGTAATCGACCACCGCCATGGTTTCGAACAGGTCGCGGGCGAAGGGATATTGCGGGTCGTTGTCGAAGATGGCGGAGGCGCGGCGGATAGCCTGCGGCCCGAAGCGGGCGCCAGGCCGGTTGGACACGGCCGAATCGAAGGGGATGCCCCAGATCACGACGTCCGCACCGGAAACGTCCTTGGAGAAGCGCCGCCGCATAAAGGACAGCGCTCCGGCATAGGTCGGGTCGCTCGCCGCTCCGCTCAGCGAAGAAGCCGTGAAGGCGTGGTCGATGGACTTGTCAGCCAAAGGCGTCAGCCTCCTTCCGCGGCGGCATCGTAGGCCGGTTCTCATCGCTGGCCTCAGCGACTTAAATCCAAAAGAGACCGAAGCGCTCCGTGCTGCCGCGCTCACGCGCTGCGAAACGAAAAAGGCCGCCCTGATGAGGCGGCCTCTGAATGTCGCGATGAAAAACGCCGGTCAGCGCTTGGAGAACTGGAAGGAGCGGCGGGCCTTCGCCTTGCCGTACTTCTTGCGCTCCACCACGCGGCTGTCGCGGGTCAGGAAGCCGCCCTTCTTGAGCACGGCGCGCAGGCCGGGCTCGTAGTAGGTCAGCGCCTTCGAGATGCCGTGACGCACGGCGCCCGCCTGGCCGGACAGGCCGCCGCCGGCAACGGTTGCGACGATGTCGAACTGCCCTTCGCGGTTGGCGGCGTTGATCGGCTGTTTCAGGATCATCTGGAGCACGGGCCGCGCGAAGTAGGCCGCGAACTCCTTGTCGTTGACCGTGATCTTGCCGGAGCCGGGCTTCACCCAGACGCGGGCAATGGCGTCCTTGCGCTTGCCCGTGGCATAGGCGCGGCCCGAACGGTCGAGTTTTTGCACGCGGGCCGGCGCATCGGCCTGCGGGGTGCGGCCGGTCAGCTGGCCGAGATCGGCGAGGGAGGAAAGGTCAGCCACGGATTCAGGCCCTCTTGTTCTTGGGGTTCAGCGCCGCGACGTCCAGCGTCTCCGGCTGCTGCGCCGTATGCGGGTGCTCGGTGCCGGCATAGACGCGAAGGTTCTTCATCTGGCGGCGGCCGAGCGGCCCGCGCGGGATCATGCGCTCCACGGCCTTTTCCAGCACGCGCTCGGGGAAGCGGCCTTCGAGCAGCTGGCGCGGGCTGCGCTCCTTGATGCCGCCGGGATGGCCGGTGTGCCAGTAGTAGGTCTTATCGGTGCGCTTGTTGCCGGTGAACACGACCTTTTCGGCGTTGACGATCACGACATTGTCGCCGTCATCGACATGGGGGGTGAAGGATGGCTTGTGCTTGCCGCGCAGACGGTTGGCGACGATGGAGGCGAGCCGGCCGACGACGAGACCCTCGGCGTCGATCAGCACCCACTTCTTCACCACGTCCGCAGGCTTCTGCGAGAACGTCTTCATGGAGTTGTTTCCAATAAAAATCCCTCCAGAGTGGAGGGCGTTTCTTGTTGCTTGGCTTACCCGCGGGGAAGGCGGGCAAGAAGAACCCTCCGCCAGCGCGGGAGGAGGGTGCGCGGGATATAGTCGCCGCCGTGCCGCGGCGTCAAGCTCGCCCGGCACGCAAGCAGCCGAAAAACCCTGTTTACAGCAATGGGTTATCTATGTGGTATTATTTTACCACAACCAATTTGGTGGCGAAGATAGAGAAACTTGGCGGTAAACCCGCCAGGTTTCGAATGAGGTTTCGCAAAAAGGTTCAGGTCCACTCCCGAATATCAACGAAGTGCCCCGCAATCGCCGCCGCCGCCGCCATAGCCGGTGAGACCAAGTGCGTGCGGCCTTTGAAGCCCTGGCGGCCCTCGAAATTACGGTTCGAGGTGGAGGCGCAGCGTTCCTGCGGCTTCAGGCGGTCGTCGTTCATGGCGAGGCACATGGAGCAGCCGGGCTCGCGCCAGTCGAAGCCGGCCTCCTTGAAGATGCGGTCCAGCCCCTCGGCTTCCGCCTGCTCCTTCACGAGGCCGGAGCCCGGTACGATCATGGCGTCCACGGATGCCGCGACTTTGCGGCCCTCGACGACCTTGGCGACGGCGCGAAGATCCTCGATGCGGCCGTTGGTGCAGGAGCCGATGAACACGCGGTCGAGCCGGATGTCGGTGATCGGGGTGCCGGGGGTGAGGCCCATATAGTCGAGCGCGCGCAGCTTGGAGGCGCGCTTGGTCTCGTCGGTGATCGCATGCGGGTCGGGCACGACGCCTTGGACCGATACGACGTCTTCCGGCGAGGAGCCCCAGGAGACGATCGGCGGGAGCTTTGCCGCATCGAGCCGCACGATGTGGTCGAAATGCGCGTCCTCGTCGGAGCGCAGCGTCTGCCAATAGGCCAGCGCCTTCTCCCAGGCGTCGCCCCTCGGCGCGCGGGGCTTGTCCTTGACGTAGGCAAAAGTCGTCTCGTCGGGCGCAATCAGGCCGGCGCGCGCGCCGCCTTCGATGCTCATGTTGCAGATGGTCATGCGCCCTTCCATGGACAACGCCCGGATCGCCTCGCCAGCGTACTCGATGACGTAGCCGGTGCCGCCGGCCGTGCCGATCTCGCCGATGATCGCCAGGATGATGTCCTTGGCGGTGACGTGCGGAGGCAGCTGGCCGTTCACCTCGACCAGCATGTTCTTGGCCTTCTTCTGGATCAGCGTCTGGGTGGCCAGAACGTGCTCCACCTCGGACGTGCCGATGCCGTGCGCCAATGCCCCGAACGCCCCATGCGTGGAGGTGTGGCTGTCGCCGCAGACGATGGTCATGCCCGGGAGCGTAAAACCCTGCTCGGGGCCGACGATGTGCACGATGCCCTGGCGGCGATCGGCGGCGTCGTAATACTCCACGTTGAAGTCATGCGCGTTCCTGGCGAGCGTCTCGACCTGGATGCGCGACTCCTCGTTCTTGATGCCGAACTTTCTGTCCGGTGAGGTCGGCACGTTGTGATCGACCACGGCCAGCGTCTTTTCCGGGTGGCGGACCTTGCGGCCGGTCATCCGCAGGCCCTCGA
>CAXTCF010000094.1:0-16219 GCA_964242945.1 uncultured Rhizobiaceae bacterium
AGTCCATCGAAGCCGCGCGCGCGGGGGTGGCGGGGCTGGCCGTTGGCGGCGGCCCCCCGCACCGTTTACGGGGGAGGGGGACCGCCGAAGGCGGTGGAGGGGGCAGGCCCCCTCAGCTCACCGTTTCCGGCAACTCCCTTTCGCGCCTGACAACGAACTCCCTCAAACCCTCCGCGATGCCCTCGTCCAGCGCCGGCTCTTCATAGTCCCGCAGCATGGCGCGGGCCTTCTCGCGGCCGCGCGTGTCGTGGTCCTTCGCCCCTTCCGCGTTCCACTGCTCGAACGAGTTGAAGTCCATCACGCTCGGCATGAAGAAGGCGCTCTCGAAATGGTCGAGCGTGTGCTTGGTGCCGAGGAAGTGGCCCTGCGGCCCGACCTCGCGCACCGCGGCCATGGCGTCCTTGAAATCGTCGAAGGAAAGCCCGCCGGCATATTTGGTCCAGCCGACAAGCTGCTCGCAGTCGGTGGCGAACTTGGAGAAGCCGCAGGTCAGGCCGGCTTCCAGCCAGCCGGCAACGTGCCAGATGTAGTTGGCGCCGGCCAGGATCGCGGCATGCATCAGCATGTTGGCCTCGTAGCCCGCCTGCGCGTCGTTCAGCTTAGAGCCGACATGGAAGCCTGAGGTGCGCCAGGGCAGCCGGTATTTTCGCGCCAGCGCCCCCATCAGGAACATCATCTGCGCGGCTTCCGGCGTGCCGCCCATCGGCGCGCCCGTCTTCATGTCCACCGTGACCATGAACTGCCCGTAGATCTGCGGCGAACCCGGCCGGATCAGCTGGGTGAAAGCGACGCCGGCGAGCGCCTCCGCATTGACCTGCGCCACCGCTCCCACCGCCGAGGCCGCCGTGGACGCGCCGCACAGCGCAAAGGGCGCCAGGATCAGCGGCTGGTTGTGGCGGGCATAAACCCGCATCGCGTCCAGCATGGTGGCGTCCCACACCAGCGGCGAGTTGCAGTTGGTGATAGCCGCCAGCACCGAGTTGTCGCGCACATACTCCTCGCCGAACACGATTCCCGCCAGCGCCATCGTGTCCTCGGCGCGCTCCTTGGACGTGACGATGCCCATGAACGGCTTGTCCGAATGTTTTAACGCGGAGTGTATGATGTGGAGGTGCCGCTTCGGTACGGGCACGTCCATCGGCTCGCAGATGATCGAGGAGGAGGAGTGCAGCGCTGGCGCCATGTAGGCCATCTTGTGCAGGTTGTGGAGGTCGGCCAGCGTGCCGTAGCGCCTGACATTGTCGAGGTCGCGCACGTAAGGCGCGCCGTACATCGGCACGAAGATCGTGTTCTTGCCGCCCACCCGCACCGAGCGCTGCGGGTTGCGCGCGTTGAGGGTGAACTCCGGCGGAACCTTGCCCACAAGTTCCATCAGCAGGGCGCGGTCGATCCTGACCCGCGTGCCGGACACGTCGGCGCCCGCCGCCTTCCACATGAGAACCGCTTCGTCGTCGCGGAACTCGCAGCCGACCTCTTCGAGGATTTTCAGCGACTCCCCGTGGATGAGTTCGACCGCCTCGTCGGGCACGATGTCATAGACGGGAATTTTCCGCACCAGGGTCGGAAACGACGCGACGGGAGCGGAGCGCAGCACCTTGCGCCCGATGCGGCCGCCGCCGCGGCGGTGTGCGGTGCCCGGTCCCGTGACAGTTTCGGCAGCGTCCGACATGCGCATTTCCCGCTTCGATGGCAGAGGTAGAGAACGCCGGCTCGTTGCGCCGCGCAAGCGAATAAATAGGGTAGGAAGGCTGAACGCCACTTGGACGCCGGCAAGGTCGGTGCGGAGCGCCTGATGACGAACGAACATGCCGAAACCCTCACGAGACAAGCCAGGCTTCTCGTCGAGTCGCATCCGGCTGCCGCCGCCTTCCTTCCCGGCTGGCCGGACTTGGCAGCGGCCCGCCAGACCAGCCCCAGCTTCCTGCCGGTCCTCCGCTGGATGGCCGAACTGGCGGTGCTGGCTGCGCCGGCCGCCCTTCCGATCGTTCAGACCCTTTCGGAGGCACACACCCATTTGGAGTGGCGGCAGACCTACGGCCCCAACGACTTCGGCGCCGCCTTCCTCGAACGCTACGGCTGGACCGAGCTTATCGGCAGGCGGGGTCCTATTCCCAGCGAAGAGATCGCCTGCGGCTTTCTCGTTCTCGGTCCCGAAACCCTCTACCCCTCCCATGCGCATGAGGCCGAGGAGATCTACCTGCCGCTCGCAGGTACCGCGCGCTGGGAAAAGGGCGGGGAAGGTTTCATCGAGAAGCCGCCGGGCTCCCTGATCCATCATCCGTCCTGGATGCCGCACGCCATGCGGACCGGAACCGAGCCGCTGCTTGCGCTGTATGTCTGGCGCGGCGGCGACCTTGCGGCCAAATCGCGGATCATGGCGCCGCCCGCCTGACGGTGGAGGTGTCTAGAAGGCGTAGCGCACGCCGCAATAGGGCATGGTCTCGGCCAGCCAGCCGAGCAGCTGGTCGAGCCAGCGGCGCTTCCAGCGGGCGCGGTAGCGCAGGTTCTCCATGCCGTTCTCGCTCACCTTGGTTTCTTGGATGTCCGGCCGCCACAAAAAATCTTCGGCGCGCGGATGCCAGGCCATGTTCACGGTGTGCAGGCCTTCGTTGTGGGTCAGCATGATCACCTCGCATTTGAGCTGATCCCGCGCTTTCGGACTTAAACTGCCGTCGATCTGCCGGAAAAGCTCGCGCCACTCGGCTTCCCAACCCTCGTGGACGATCACCGGCGAGAAATTCGCGTGCACCTCGTAGCCGGCCTCCACGAAGTCGTTGATGGCGGCGATGCGCTCGGCCATCGGCGAAGTCCTGACATCGACTATCTTCGCCATGCGCTCCGGCATCAGCGAAAAGCGGATGCGGGTGCGCCCCTGCGGGTCATAGGCGAGGAGGTCGCGGTTGACGAGCTTGGTGGCGAAGGAGCCCTTGGCGTTGGGGATACTCCGGAAAGCCGCAACGAGGTCGCGCACGTTGTCCGATACCGTTGCGTCCACCGACAGGTCGCCGTTCTCGCCCAGGTCGTAGACCCAGGCATGGGGATCGACGCTGTTGGCTTCGAGCTTCGGCCCGATCCTGGCTGCATGCTTCCGCAGAGCGGCTGTGATGTCGTCGATGTTGACGAAGACGCTGACCGGGTTGGCGTAGCCCTTGCGCCGCGGCACGTAGCAGTAGGCGCAGGCCATGGCGCAGCCGTTGGAGGAGGAGGGCGCGATGAAGTCGGCGCTGCGCCCGTTCGGCCGCATCGCCACGCTCTTCTTCACGCCGAGCACCAGCACGTCGCGCTTCAGCTTCAGCCAGTCCTCCGCCTGCTCAGCTTTGCCGAAGAGTTCCGGGATCTTCCAGTGGCTTTCGACCTCGATCTGCTCGGCCTGAGGAAAGCGGGCCAGCACCTCCTGCCCGCGCCCATAGTCCCGCACGGCAGGCTCCAGGTAGATCACCTTCGGATCGATCAGGACGGAGGGAAGCGCCATACCTGATATGTGGGGTATGGCGGCGCGCCGGGCGAGCCCGAAGGCGGCTGATGATCCAGGCAAAGGCGCGGCGTATCGCGCGGCGTGGAGGAAACGTGCAACATCTATAGGGAACGTCGCGCCAAGGGTTGCTTGAACGCGGAAGATGCCTTGCTAGTTGGAAGCCGGCGCATCCGGTCGGTCGCGGCAGGCGTTAGAGGGGTTGGATTGAAGAAGATCACCAGCAGCATAAGTGCCGGAGCGCGCCGATGAGCCCCGGCTACCTGCCCTTTGCCGACGCGCTGCGCCTGCCCGCCTTCTTCTGCGAGAACTGCGGCTTCTGGCAGCGCCATTTCGCAACCCCGCCAAGCTGCCCGCTTTGCCTCGACGCCCGCCATGTGGTTCCGCAGACGGGATGGAGTTTTCGCACGGCGGAAGAGGCGGAAGCGCTGTTTCCCTGCCATTGGGACGAGTTGGAAGCCGGCATCTGGCGCTTCCGCAACGACCCCGTGAACGGCATCGGCGCGAACGCCTATCTCATCCGCTCGGCTGCGGGGAACATGATGTTCGAAGGGGGAGCGGTGTTCAGCCGTGCCGCGCTCGACCACATCAGGAGCCTGGGCGGCGTCCAGGTGCTTTCGGCTTCGCACCCGCATTCCTACGGCGCGCTGTGGCAGATCCAGGATGCCTTCGATCCCGAACTCGCGCTGCACCCCGCGGACCTGGCATGGAGCGCGGCGGTGTGCGTCACCTGGCCCTTCGACGACTTTCTGGAGCCGCTCCCCGGCCTGGAGCTGCACCTGACGGCCGGGCATTTCGACGGGCATGCAGTGCTTTACAACCGTGTGCGAAAGATCCTGTTTTGCGGCGACGCGCTCAAGTTCGAGCTCGACCCGGCCGACATCAGGCGCGCGAAAACGATCTCCGCCCACAAGGCCTTCGTGCGCGGCGTGCCGCTCACGCCGAATGAACTCCGGCGCTACCGCGACGTATTCGCCCGCCTGGATTTCGAAATGTGCTGGACGCCCTTCGAGCAGGTGCGCAACGTCGGCCGCCGCGAAGTGCTCGCGCTTCTCGACGGCATGCTGGCTTCCAGACCGCACGCCGCGCCGGTGCCGTTGGACACGCTCTAGCGGCACAGCCCTTTCAAGCCGCAGAGCGGTAGATCCGGTCCAGCAGCCGCATGGTGTGGAGGTCGCGTTCGGGGCTGAAGGCCGAATGGTCCCCCGACACGAGCGCGTGCGAGAAGGCGCGGATCTGCTCGGCGAAAGGGGAGCGCTCGATGCCGGGCACTTCGACGGGTGTTTCCAGCCCGCGCGCTCCGTCCGTGAAGGTGAGCGTGCCGCCGGGGTCCTGGCCCATCGAGTTGACGGCCGTCAGCTGGCCCTTTGTTCCCAACACTTCCAGCCTTCGCCGCGGCAAGGCTTCGGGGCAGTTGTAGCTGTTGTGCAGGCTTGCCAGCACGCCGGACGCCGTGCGCCCGATGATCAGGCCGCCGTCATCGACCGCGTAGTCGTGCACCCGGCGCTGGAGCAGCGCATGAACGTCGATCACCGCCTCGCCCACCAAAAATTCGACAAGGTCCAGCCCGTGCGGCGCGAGGTCCATCACGGCCCCGCCGCCGGCTTGGGCGCGATCGATGCGCCAGTTCGGACCCGTGCCCCAATCCCGGCCGAGCCAGCAGGCATAGGCGATGCGCACCGCCGTCACGGTTCCCACCGCGCCGTCCGCGATGTGGCTGCGCAGGGCGCGGTGAACCGGGTGATGCCGCTGGTCGAACGCCGTTCCGTACAGCGTGCCCGCGGTCCGGCAGGCTTCGACCATCGCCTCGGCGTCTTCCAGCGTGGCCGCCATGGGCTTCTCGCACAGCACGGCCTTGCCGACGCGTACCAGGGCCTCCACCATCGGGCGGTGGAGGTGGTTCGGCGTGGCGACATAGACGGCATCGACTTGGCTGTCGGCGGCCAGCGCCTCGACCGTGCCGTAGCTCGTGATCTGCCTGGCGCGGGCATGGGCCTGCGCGCTCAAGTCCGGATCGGCGATCGCCGCCAGCCGGTGCCCGGCGGCTTCGATCGCCGGCGCGGTGAAGTCGCGCGCGACCCAGCCGAACCCTGCGATGCCCCAGTTCAAGATGTCCGCCACGCTCCGCCTGCTTTTCGGTTGCCTCTGGCAGCTTGTTATAGGCTGCCGCCCGCCGGCGGCACCGTTTTCCCGTTCCGGACCCGGCGGCTAATCCGGCGGATCGGGCGGGATGTCGAAGTGGTGCACGTCCTCGCGCCGCCCCAAACGGCTGTAGAGCGCGATCGCCGGCTCGTCATCCCGGTCGGCCTGCACGAAGATGGTATGCGCCCCCATCGTGCCGGCGATCGTCTGCATCTCGGCGATCAGGGCGGTCGCGATGCCCTGCCGCCTGTGGCTTGCCGCCACCGCGAGATCGTAGATGTAGATCTCGCTGCGCTCCTGCTCGAACTTGTCGAGCACATAGGCAGCGATGCCGCCCACGACGGCGGCATCCTCGCGGGCGGCCAAGGCGATGAAGCTCCCACGCGCAAGAAGCGCGCCGAGGTATGCCTCGCTCGGCCTGGCTTCGTCATAGGCTTCACGATCTTCAAAAGCGTCGGCGAACATCTTCAGCATCGCCTGCATCAAGCTGACGTCATCTGCGCCGAGGCGGCGAATCTCAACTGCCATTTTCATCATCCTTCGGCCGGCTGGCAGGCCTGCGAATGCCCGCTCGGCCGAATTGTTTCGTGCTGTGCCGGCATTTGCAGGCCGGCGCGTCAGGCGTAAGGAGCGGGAAGAGCGCAAGCAGACTGCGACGCCCATGAGGACAGCATGACCGACACCGAAAAATTCCCGCCGGAAAAGAACCTCCCCGCCGGCTATGCGCCTCCAAAAGTCTGGACATGGAACAGGGGCAATGGCGGAGAGTTCGCCAGCATCAACCGGCCGGTCGCGGGCGCGACGCATGAGAAGGAATTGCCGGTCGGCAGGCACCCGTTGCAGCTTTACTCGCTGGGCACGCCGAACGGCGTGAAAGTCACGATCCTGCTGGAGGAACTGCTGGCGGCGGGCTTCGAGGCGGCGGAATATGACGCGTGGCTGATCCGGATTAACAATGGCGACCAGTTCGGCTCAGGCTTCGTTGCCGTCAACCCGAACTCCAAGATCCCGGCGCTGCTCGATCGCGCGCCTAAGGGAGGCGGCGAGCCGGTGCGGGTGTTCGAATCCGGCTCGATCCTGCTCTACCTCGCTGAAAAGTTCGGCGCCTTCCTGCCCGCGAGCGCAAGGCAAAGGGCGGAAACGCTCAACTGGCTGTTCTGGCAGATGGGCTCGGCGCCCTTCGTGGGCGGCGGGTTCGGCCACTTCTTCGCCTATGCGCCGATGAAGATCGAGTATGCGATCGACCGCTATGCGATGGAGGCGAAGCGCCAGCTGGACGTGCTCGACCGCCATCTCGCCGACAACGAGTACATGGCGGGCGGCGAGTACTCGATCGCCGACATGGCGATCTGGCCCTGGTACGGGCTGCTCGCGGCAAACGAGTCCTACCCGGATGCCGGCACCTTTTTGTCCACCGGCGACTACGGCAACCTCCAGCGCTGGCAGAAGCTCATCGGCGGGCGTCCCGCGGTGAAGCGCGGCCGGATGGTCAACCGCACTTCGGGCGAGCCGGCCTCGCAACTCCACGAGCGCCACGAGGCGTCGGACTTCGAGACGAAAACGCAGGACAAGGTCGGCGCCTGATGCCGCTCCAGAACCGGCGACTCAGATTGCGGCACGCGGGCCGGTTATAGACGCTGCGGGGGGCTCTTCAGCGCAGCAGCCCTTCCGCGTCGAACGCTTCCCACCCGTCCAGCTTCGGCCGCGGGCCCTCATCCCGAACCCTCCCGGCGGCGCGAGCGGCGGTGGCGCCGCGCCCCATGCCCCCGCCCGGCAAAGCGGCCTTTCCCGCCGCGCGGCGCCGGGCCTCTGCGGCTGCCTGCGCATCCTCCTCCCTCCAGACCGTAGCCAGGTCGCGGTCCAGCACATCCTCGATGTGCCGGGGATCGAACACGGAGAAGGTCACGGCCTTGGCGCGCCCGCGCAGCTTCACGGTCCGCGTGCCCGCGCTCTTCAGGCGGCCGTCCTTGGTCCACTTCTGGCGCTCGCGGGGAGAGATCGTCAGGATGTCCTCCGCCTCGCTCGGAAGCACGGGCCGGGCTCCGCTTTCCACAAGCACCTCCCCGACGATCGCCGACGCCGCCTCGAACTTGGCTTCGGCGCCCTCCGGCATGCGCAGCATCACGCGCCCCGTCTCGACCGACACGCACCGCCGCGTCGCCCACGGCAGCCGGGCCTTGATGTCGCGTTCGATCCCCGTCATCCGCACCGACGATCCGAGCGTCGCCGAAGCTGGCAGTGGCCACTCGGCCGACAGAGCGGCGGCGAGACCTCTTGTGCTTTGTGCGGACGCCATCCGGCTTCAACTACCGCCGGGAAGCGAGAGGTCCACCAAGGCGCGGAGCTTTGGCAAAGCCGTGACCGCCGTCCGGAGAACTTGCGGCTGTTCCGGCTTTCCTGCCGAGAAGATCGTCAGGCCGCGGGCTGGCGCAGAACCTCCGTGTCCCTCACGCTGCCGGCGGGAGCGTAGCGCCTCACCATCTCCGCGCAGAACGCGGCGAACTCTTCCGGCACCAGAGGCGGGCTGGTGTGGTGGGGCGCCAGGCCGCGGTGCTCCGGCGTGAAGCAGAAGGTGGCCGTGACGTCGAAATCCGCCAGCGCTTCCATCTGCCGGTCGAACCAGGCCAGCGCATCCGGGCGAAAACTGTCGGCCCAGGAAAGGCCGGTGCGCACGCTTTTCACGCCCAGCCGCTTCATCCAGGCCACCGCCTCGTCCAGCCGGGGATCGTGGTAGTGGAACCATTGGACGAGGCCTAACTCCGGCGTGAGCCTGGAGAACTCCTCCAGCGCCGGCTTGGGGCTGCCGTCCTCGCGCAGCAGGCCCATGTAGAAGTGCCGGTAGTAGGAGGAGCCTTCCGCCTCGCGGTGGCGCGTGGTCGCCCCCCACTCGCGCGGCAGGTCGTAAAGGCTGTACCACTGGATGCGCGGGCTGCGGCCCGTCAGAAGCTCGGCCGTGCGCTTCAGCCCCCAGGCCTGCACCTCCTCCGCCCCGAAGGTGGAAACGCCGACCTCCGAGACCCAGACCGGCAGGTGCGTGAGGGCCTGGATCTCCGCGACCTTCTGCGGCCATTCGCCGATCTGCCACAGGTTCCAGTCCAGCGGAAAGCCGTGGACGGCGACCGCGTCTAGGCGGTCGAGCACGCCGAACGCCTGCATGCGCCGCAGGAACTGCGGGTCGATCGGCGAGATGCCGCCCAGCACCTTGGTCAACGCAGGATTCTCCGCGGCGATCGCATCGGCCGCGAGGATGGTCATGGCGGCAAAGCGCGACCAGTCGGGGTCGAGTTCGGGGTCCCAATGCGACTTGTTGTTGGGCTCGTTCCAGATCATGGCGGCTTCGATCACGCTTGCCCTCCTTTCGCCGGATAGACCGCGCCGCCGCCAAGCGGGGCGCCGTCCGTCCGGCAGATATAGACTTCCGCTTCCGGGTGCCCGACGATGCGGAAACCGCTGGCCCGCAGCATGGCTTCCGCGCAGGCGCGGTTCGGCACCCACCAGTTGGTGGGGTCGTCGGAATAGCGCTGCTCGACGAAGTGGAGCTTTGGGTATTCCGGCCGGTCGAAGTGCTCCACCTCCTTGATGGAGTAGTTCTCCGCTATCGCGGCCACGGCCTTGGCTCCGCGCTGCATGGATTGAAACACCAGCATGTCGCCGGCCACGTGCTCGCGGATGAGGTCCAGCGCCAGAAGCGGATGGCGCAAGTGGTAGAGCACGCCCATGAAGAGCACGATGTCGAATTTTTCGCCTAAGCTCCCGACGTCATAAACGGACAGGCGCCGGAACTCGATGTCGAGCCCGCTCACTTCCGCCGCAAAGCGCGCCTGGGCGAGGTAGTCCTCGTCCGTGTCGAGACCGACGACGCGCGCCGCCCCGCGGCGCTTCATCTCGATGGAGTAGAAGCCGCCGTTGCAGCCGACGTCGAGCACCTTTCTGCCCGAAAGGTCGGCCGGAATGGCGTCGGCGAAGCGCTTCCACTTCACATGGGGATAGTTGCCGAGGAAGTGGTCCGGCGCCGTCCACACGCCTTTGAGTTCCATGTTGTGGAACCAAGGCCCAAGCGCCTCGATGCGCCCGCGCAGTTCCTCCGTTGAAAGCGGCGCCATCGGCTGGTTTCCCTTGTTTCCCGCCGCTCGGCTCACAGCTGCCCTGGAGCGGGCACGACGCCTGTCGCACCCACACGGCCGGGGGCCGCGCGGCAGCCGTTGAGGAGGGCGGCGTCCGTAGGGTCCGTGCCGGCCGGCACACAGCTGCGCGCTTCCGCCATGCCGTCACCAAGCAGGTTTGCCGCGCGCTATGTCAAAGGCACGGAAGTTCTGGAAAACGGATCTCATCGGGCGTGGGTTGGGTCGGTGGCTGCAAACGGTTGAGCAATGGCCATCGTCCCGAACGCCGGAGGCAACGTACCTTCCCGTGCCGGATGAACCCTCTTCGATCCCATCAAACCGCCTTGCGCCGAACGAGCTTTTGCCGGGAACAGTGGCCGGGAGCGTTTGTTCCTTTGGCCGCGAGCGAATCGAGCCTCTGGCCGTGGCGCCGCCAACCCCATGCACCGGCCGGCTTATTCGACGGCGTCGGCGCCGCTCGCGGAGACTTGGGAGAAAACCCGGCTCGCCAGGATGTCGGACGCCTTGATGGTGGAAAGGCGCTCGGCCTCTACCGGGCCTTCCCCTTCGAACAGGCGATTGGCGTGGCGCAGGCGGGCGCGGTCGAGCGCGTTGCGCACCGACCGGGCATTGGCGAAATGCGGCTGCGTGCGGCGCACGCCGATGTAGCGCCGCATCGCCTCGCGCGCCTCCTCGTCCAGGCGGTAGCTTTGGCGCTCCAGCATCTTTTCCGCAACGGACAGGAGCTCGTCGTCGGAATAGTCGGGAAAGTCGATGTGGTGGGCGATGCGCGAGCGGAAGCCGGGATTGGACGAAAAGAAGCGGTCCATGCGGTCGGCATAGCCGGCCAGGATCACCACGAGGTCGTCGCGGTTGTTCTCCATGACCTGAAGCAGGATCTCGATCGCCTCCTGGCCGTAGTCGCGCTCGTTCTCCGGCCGGTAGAGGTAGTAGGCTTCGTCGATGAAGAGCACGCCGCCCATCGCCTTCTTCAGCACCTCGCGGGTCTTCGGCGCGGTGTGGCCGATATACTGGCCGACGAGGTCGTCGCGCGTCACCGCGACGAGGTGGCCCTTGCGGACATAGCCCAGGCGATGGAGCAGGTTCGCCATGCGGAAGGCAACCGTCGTCTTGCCGGTGCCCGGATTGCCCGTAAAACTCATGTGCAGCGTCGGCGTCTCGTGCGACAGCCCCAAGCGGTTGCGCACGCGCTCCAGGATCAGCAGCGCCGCCGTCTCGCGGATGCGCCGCTTTACCGCCGCGAGCCCGATCAGCTCGCGGTCAAGCTCGGCGATTACCGCGCCCACGCCGGACGACTCGTATTCGGCGCGCAGGTCAACCGTGCCAGGAGCCTCCGATGCAGCGGCCTCAGCCATAGCGCTCGCCTTCCGGCTTCATCGTGGCATAGGAGCGGATGGCGTAGCCGACGGTGCGCCCGTCGCGCTCCTGCCGCTCCACCATGAAACCGGGCTCGCGCTCCGGCCGGTTGACGATGAAGGACATGCGCGGGCTTTCCCAGCCCTTGGTCGAGTCGAAGGCGACCACGCGGATGTAAGCGTTGGGAAAGGTCTTCCGGCAGTTGTTGATCTCCAGGAGGATGCCCGCGGGGTCCTTCAGGTCGAACATCGGGTTGCCGAACATCTCCCAGTAGGTGTTCCGGGGGTGCGGATCGTCGGTGTATTCGACGCTGACAGCCCAGCCTTTCTCCAGCGCATAGTCGATCTGCTTGGTGATCTGCGCGTCGGAGAGGTCGGGCAGGAACGAGAACTGGCCCTGCGTGATGCGGTTTCCGGGGTTGGTCATCATGGCGAAGAATCCTCTCAGGCGCTGACGGTGGCGGACGGCACGAAGTCGGCCGTGTCGGTCGAGGCGTAGTTGAAGGAGATGTCGCGCCAGGTGTCGAGCGCGGCCTTGAGCGGGGAACACCAGCGCGCCGCCTCGTCGAGGATCTCAGGCCCTTCCGCGAGGTAGTCGCGGCCCTCGTTGCGGGCCATGATCATCGCCTCCAGCGCGACGCGGTTGGCGGTGGCGCCGGCCTGGATGCCGTCGGGGTGGCCGATCGTGCCGCCGCCGAACTGGAGCACCACGTCTTCGCCGAGATAGTGGATCAGCTGGTGCATCTGCCCGGCATGGATGCCGCCCGACGCCACCGGCATCACCTTGTTGAGCGAAGCCCATTCCTGGTCGAAGAAGAGGCCGTTTTCGAGCGACTGCGCGGTGCGCTCCTCCCGCAGCGTGTCGTAGTAGCCCTTGATCATCATGGGATCGCCTTCGAGCTTGCCGACCACCGTGCCGGCATGCAGGTGATCGACGCCGGCCATGCGCATCCACTTGCAGATGACGCGGAACGAGATGCCGTGGTTCTTCTGGCGCGCGTAGGTCGAGTTGCCGGCGCGGTGGAGGTGAAGCACCACGTCGTTGCGGCGCGCCCACTTCGCCATCGACTGGATCGCGGTGTAGCCGATCACCAGGTCGATCATGATGATCGGCGCGCCCAAGGTTTTCGCGAAGTCGGCGCGCTCGTACATGTCCTCCATGGTCGCGGCGGTGACGTTCAAGTAATGGCCCTTCACCTCGCCGGTGGCGGCGGAGGCGCGGGCGACGGCCTCTTGGCAGTAGAGGAAGCGGTCGCGCCAGTGCATGAAGGGCTGGGAGTTGATGTTCTCGTCGTCCTTGACGAAGTCGAGCCCGCCTTTAAGCGCCTCATAGACCACGCGGCCGTAGTTGCGGCCGGAAAGGCCGAGCTTCGGCTTGGTGGTGGCGCCGAGCAGCGGCCGGCCGAACTTGTCCAGCCGCTCGCGCTCCACCACGATGCCGGTCGCCGGCCCCTGGAAGGTCTTGAGATAAGCGACGGGGATGCGCATGTCCTCCAGCCTGAGCGCCTTCACAGCCTTGAAGCCGAACACGTTGCCGATGATGGAGGCCGTCAGGTTGGCGATGGAGCCGGGCTCGAACAGGTCGAGGTCGTAGGCGATCCAGGCGAAGTACTGCGCTTCCTTGTCCGTGCCTGCGCCGGTGTTCGGCACGGGATCGACGCGGAACGCCTTGGCGCGGTAGAGCTCGCAGGCCGTCAGCCGGTCTGTCCACACCACCGTCCAGGTTGCGGTGGAGGATTCGCCCGCGACTGCCGCCGCCGCCTCGACCGGATCGACGCCGGCCTGCGGCGTGATGCGGAACAGCGCCAGCACGTCGGTGTCCTTGGGCTCGTAGTCGGGCTCCCAGTAGCCCATGCGGGCATAGGGGATGACGCCCGACTTGTAGCGCTCCTTGCCCTCTTCCATCGTGACGGGCTTGTCCATGACGTTCATCGCTGCGGTTCCTCCTTGTTTAGAAAGCGGGTTCAGAGCTGGCGGCGCTTCTGCTCCATCAGCTTCAGGATCATCGGGGTCAGGATCAGCTGCATCGCGATGTCGAGCTTCGGCCCCGGCACGACGATCGAGTTCGGCCGGCTCATGAAGGAGTCGTGGATCATCGAAAGCAGGTAGGGGAAGTCGATGCCGCGCGGGTTGGCGAAGCGGATGACCAGCATCGATTCGTCGGGCGTGGGTATCCAGCGCGCGATGAAGGGGTTCGACGTATCGACGATCGGCACGCGCTGGAAGTTGATCTGCGTCTTGGAGAATTGCGGCACGATGAAGCGGACGTAGTCCGGCATGCGCCGCAGGATCACGTCCACCACGGCCTCGGTGGAGTAGCCGCGGGCGGCCCGGTCGCGGTGGATCTTCTGGATCCATTCGAGGTTGATCACCGGCACGACGCCGATGCGCAGGTCTGCATGGCGGGCGAGGTCCACCTTGTCGGTCACGGCGCAGCCGTGCAGGCCTTCGTAAAAGAGCAGGTCGGTCTCGCCGAAGTCCCGCCAGGGCGTGAAGGTGCCCGGCGGCGAGCCCAGCGCGGCGGCCTCCTCCTCGTCGTGGACATAGGTGCGCGTGCGGCCCGTGCCCTTGCTGCCATACTCGGCGAAGATCGCTTCCAGCGTTTCCAGCTCGTTCGCTTCGGCGTGGAAGTGGGTGAAGTTCGGGTTGCCGTTCGCTTCCTCCGCGGCGACCTTCTGCTTCATGCCTGCGCGGTCGTAGCGGTGGAAGGCGTCGCCCTCGATGAAGGCTGCGGCGATCTTCTCGCGGCGGAAGATCAGGTCGAAGATGCGCTTGACCGAGGTGGTTCCCGCGCCCGACGAGCCGGTGATCGAGATGAGGGGGTGTTTCACCGACATCGCGCCTTAAACCCGGAACAGGCCGCGGTGGCCGAACAGCGGGGCGCGCTCGGCGATGTGGCTGGGATCGGTGCCGTAGCGGCGGACGCGCTCGACCTCCCGCTTCGAGCCGAACACCAGCGGCACACGCTGCGTCAGGCTTTCCGGGACCAGGTCGAGCGTGTCGTAGATGCCGTCGGTCGCCGCGCCGCCGGCCCCCTCGACCAGCATCGCAAGGGGGTTGGCGGTGAAGACGAGGGGCAGCAGCCCGTGCGGATGCCCGCCGCCCGTGTGGGCCGGCGTGAGGAAGATGCCGCCGCGGCGCAGCACGCGCAGCGTCTCAGTGGCGAGCGAGCCGCTCCAGCGCAGGTCAAGATCGCGCTCGCGCGGGCCATTGACGCCTTTCAGGCAGTCCTTCACGTAAAGGCGGACGCCTTCGGGCCAGTGCCGCGTATTGCCGGGGTCGATCGCAACGGAGACGGCGCGATGCGGGATCCCGATGGGATGGGCGCTTTCGGTGAAAACGCCGCGTTCCGGTCGGTAGGCGAAACCCCGCGTCCCGTGTCCCATCGCCAGAACCAGGGAAAGGCCGCTGCCGTAAACGAACAGGCCTGCAGCGATCTGGGCGCGGCCGGGCTGCCCGAAAGCCCGCTCCGGCTCGTCGGCCGCGCCGTCATGCGGCAGGATGGAGAAGAGCGAGCCGCAGGCGGCATCGACATCGCAGTCTTCCCATCCGTTGAGAGGATCGACGGCCAGCGCTACGCTCGCCTGCGCATCCATCCGCATCGGCTGGCTCGACGTTTTGGATGCGTAGAGCGCCACTGGGGCGTTCCGCGCGGCGCCGAGCAGCAGTTCGTCCGAGTTGGCGGCCAGACAGGTGAGCGGATCCCCAGCCGAAGCCGGTTCGCGGCATACAGGCGCGCCCGGCGCTTCGCCGGCGGCAGCCTGGCAGACGAGACGGTGAATCTCAACGGCCGCCGCCGCGAGGCCGCGGATCGCCGCGGCGCAAGCCTCCTGGGTTTCGCCTGCCCCCGCGAGGCGGTCGAGGTGCGCGTCGAGCGTCGCCATCACCGCCTCCTCCCAAAGGTGCTGATGGGGCAGCAGATATCGGCGGAGCGAAGAAAGTAAAATTTATTGTCTTTACGCCGCCGCTAAGAATTTCTAAGCAGCATCATGCGCCATGCAAGCCTCCGGACGCTGCGGTCGGTCGCGGCGGTCGGCCGTTGCGGCAGGATCGCCGCCGCGGCGCCGCTTCTCGGCCTGACGCCGCCCGCGGTGACGCTCCAGCTCAAGCAGATGGAGGAGGCGACCGGGCTGTCCTTGTTCGACCGCACGCCGGACGGCATGCGCCCGACCGCCGCCGGGCTGGCGGTGATGGAGGCCGCGGGCGCGATCGAGGACCAACTGCGCGCGCTCCAGGACGCGCTCGACGCCATCAAGGGCGTGCGCCGGGGATCGCTGCGCCTCGGCGTCGTTTCCACCGCCAAATATTTCGCGCCGAAGCTGATGGCTGCCTTCCGCGCGCTTTATCCCGGCATCGAGCTGACGCTCGCCGTCGGCAACCGCGCGGAAACGATCGGGCGCCTCCGGGAGCACGGCCTGGATGTCGCCATCATGGGGCGGCCGCCCGGCGGCCTGCCCGTTCGCGCGACGATAATCGGCGAGCACCCGCTGGTGATCGTCGCCGCACCCGACCACCCGCTCGCGCAGGCACGCGACATCGCCAGAGAGCGGGTCGGTCAGGAAGAATTCATCGTGCGCGAGCGCGGTTCGGGAACGCGCATCTCGATGGAAATCTTCATGCGCGACATGCCGGGCTGGCAGGAGCGCGAGTTCAACGAGATGGACTCCAACGAGACGATCAAGCAGGCTGTCATGGCGGGCCTGGGCATCGCCTTCATCTCCGGCCACACCGTCGTGTCGGAGATCGAGAGCGGCAGGCTGGCGGTGCTGGACGTGCGCGGCATGCCGGTCCGGCGGCAGTGGTTCGGCGTGACGCGCGCCGACCGCGCCCTCACGCCGGTCATAACCGCCTTCAACACCTTCCTCGTTTCCGGCGGCGCGGCGCATTTGGAAAACCTGAACCGGCTGTTCCCGCAGCCTGCGGGAGACATCGCCGACTGACACGCGGACCACGCCAGGCTGCCTTTGCGCTTTCAACCCGCCGCAGTTGCTCTTAAGGGGGTGTTGCTGCCCATGCGGCCGAAGCAAAAACGTCCTGACCGAACGAGACACCGATGGAAGCGTCAGTCCTCACGATCGGCACGCGGGGGAGTCCTCTGGCTCTTGCGCAGGCGGCTGAGGTTCGTT
>CAXTCF010000095.1:0-16143 GCA_964242945.1 uncultured Rhizobiaceae bacterium
CCCCCCCCCCCCCCCCCCCCCCCCCCCCCCCCCCCCCCCCCCCCCCCCCCCCGCTGCCCTCGAACGAAAGTCGCAGCGGGCGAGGTTGGCTTGAAGCAGCAGGGGTCCAGGCTGGTCAGTAAGCAGGTGGGAACGCCAACGGGAGCGCGCCGGTGACAAGCCGTCCCTCCGGCCGTCCCTCCGGCCGTCCCTCCGGCCGTCTCGCCGGGCGCGTCGCGATCGTCACCGGCGGCGGACGGGGACTTGGGCGCGCTTATGCGCTGTCGCTGGCGGGCGAGGGCGCGGCGGTCGTCGTCAACGATCTCGGCGCCGACCTGCACGGGGTGGGATCCGACGCTTCCCCGGCCCAGGACGTCGCCGCAGAAATTCGGGCTTCGGGTGGGCAGGCGATCGTCAGCGGCCACGACGTGGCCGACTGGGGGCAGGCCAGAAGCTTGGTCGAGACGGCCGTCGAGACCTTCGGCGGCCTCGACATTCTCGTCAACAATGCCGGCATCCTGCGCGACCGGCTGTTCGCCAACATGACCGAGGAGGAGTGGGACGCAGTGATCCGCGTGCATCTTAAGGGTCATGCGGCGCCGGCCCGCCACGCCATGGAATTCTGGCGGACGCAGTCGAAGGCGGGGCGGCCGGTGGCGGCCTCGATCGTCCACACGACCTCGCTCGCCGGCCTTGTCGGCAGCTTCGGGCAGGCGAACTACGCCGCTGCCAAGCTCGCGGTGGTCGGATTGTCGCGGACGCTGGCGCTCGAAGGGCAGCGCTATGGGGTCCGCTCCAACGCGCTTTCGCCTTCGGCGCGCACGCGCATAGAGACCTCGCTCAAGCCGCCGCCCGAAGGCCACTTCGATACGTTCTCGCCCGACAATGTCGCGCCGCTGGTGTGCTGGCTGGCGCTGGCCGACTGCCCGGCCAACGGGCAGGTTTTTCAGGCGTATGGCGACCGCATCGAGGTGATCGGGCCGAGCGCGATCGCGGTCGACCTGCGCAGCGGCGGTCGCTGGACGGTGGAGGCCGTCGAGAAGGCGCTCGCCGGCCGCCTGCCGAAGCTGCCCAAGCTCGGCGATTTCGTGGAAGGGCTGCCGGTATGAGCGAGGCCTTTCCGATCGGCGCGACGCGGGACTCGGAGGAATTCCGCACCAGCAGCCACCGCGCTGCACAGTTCGCCCGCTCATTCGACGACGCCAATCCGCTGCAGCTGACGGGCACCTATGCGGCGCCTGTGTTCCACCACATCCCGGTGATGCAGAGCATGGTCGAAGTGCTCGGCCAGGCGACGAAGGAGTTCGTGCTGCACGGCGAGCACGATTTTGTCTTTCACGCGCCGATCGTGCCGCGGATGCGGTTGTTCAGCCGCTCGACGCTCACCGGCATGCGCGGCAACCGTGCCGGAGTTGCGCTGATCATCCGCTCCGACATCCGCACGCACGAGGACCAGCCCGTCTCGACGCAGTTCAGCACCTGCCTGGTTCGCGGGCCCGCCTCGACTCTTGCGCTCGGCGAGGCGCTGCAGTCTCGCCCGACAGTGCCGGAGGCGCCGGCGGCCACCGATCTCTACCCCATCAGCCTCGACCAGACCCGTCGCTATGGCGATGCGGCGCGCGACTACTCGCCCTATACGATCGACCCGGCGGCAGCGGCCCAGCACGGCTTCCCTGCCCCCATCGTGCACGGCATGCTGACGCTGTCCTTCGCCGCGCGCTCGATGGTCGATGGTCACTGCGCCGGCAATACGCCAAGACTCCGGCGACTCGGCTGCCGCTTCGCCCATCCACTGTACCTCACCGAAGGCCAGTCCCTGAGCGTCCGGCATTGGAGCGCCGACGGCCGCCTAGTCGGCTTCGAGGCGAGCGACGCGGCAGGCAACCTTGTCATACGCAACGGCTACGCGGAGGTCGCGCCGTGAACCCGCTTGCACCGCCGCGCCCCGAACTCGGCACGCGCGGCATTCCCGATCGGCCTGATGCCTGGGTCGGCCACCACGACGTCGCGCCCGCATGGTCGGCGGTGCCGCAGCAGACGGTGATCGAGATCGTCAACCAAGGCTGCCGCGAAGATCCCGAGCGTCCGGCGATCATTATCGAGGGCGACATCACGATGACGCGGCGCGAGTTCCTCGACCGCTGCCAGCGTTTCGCCGGCTACCTGTCGGGCCGCGTCAAGCCGGGCGACCGCGTCGTGATGATGCTCGACAACCGCCTAGAATTCATGATCGCGCTCTTCGCCATCATCGCCAACCGCGCGACGATGGTCTCGATCGCGCCGACTGCGATGAGCTACGACGCCGGCTATATCGTCGCCGACGCGGCCCCCACCGCGGCGATCGTCGGGCGACCGCAACTGTCGGTGATGGAGGCGGTGCGCGACCGGGCACCAGCCCTCGCCCACGTGATCGTGGTCGAGGGCGAGGAGCCGGATGGGCTGGCGGCCTTCGACGCCAAGCCGCTCGACTTCGCGACCGTCGCCTGTGAGCGCGAGGACATCATTGCCGTCTATTACACCTCCGGTACCACCGGCGCGCCGAAGGGCTGCATGCTGCATCATGGCTGGTGGCTCCGGGTCATCGACATCGACCTCCGGCTGTTCCGCCGCGGCTGGCAGGATCGCCAGCTCTGCTGCCTGCCCTTCTACTATGCCGACCCCGCCATCCAGCTTCTGACCTCGCTCGCCTCGCGCGGCACGCTGGTGGCCATGCGGCGCTTCTCAGTGTCGCGTTTCTGGGACGTGGTGACGACCTACGATACGACCGAGGTGCTTTCGATCGCCTCCGTGCCGGCGCTGCTGCTCAAGGGTGAGCCAGGCCCCGGCGAGCGCGACCACCGCATGCGCCTCGCCATCCATGCCGGCCTGCCCAAGGAGCTGCACCAGGAGATGCTCGCGCGCTACGGTTTCCACTGGCACAACCAGTATGGCAGCACTGAAGGCGGCATCATGAGCCGGGTCCCCGACCATCTGGCGGACGAACTGGTGGCGACCGGCACCATGGGCGTCGAGCCGCCCGGCGTGACGATCCGCCTAGTCGACGACGAGGACCGCGACGTGGCGCCCGGCGAAGCTGGCGAATGCCTGATCGGCGGGCCCGACCTCTATGCCGGCTATCTCAACCGCCCGGAGGTGACGGCTGAGGCCAACCGCGGCGGCTGGTACCATTCAGGCGACATGGCGCGGCGCGACGAGCGCGGCCTGCTTTATTTCGTCGGCCGCAAGAAGGAGATCATCCGCCGTTCCGGCGAGAACATCTCCGCGGCGGAAGTGGAGGGCGTGCTCCGCTCACATCCGAAAGTGGTAGATGCGGCCGTGGTGCCAGTGCCCGACACGCTGCGCGGCGAGGAGGTCAAGGCCTATCTCCAGCTCCGCCCGGGTGACAGCTTCGCGCCGGAGGACGTGGTTTCCTTCTGCCGGGAGAAACTGGCGGCCTTCAAGATTCCGCGCTTCCTCGATTTTCGTGACACCGATTTCGAGCGCACCCCTTCGATGCGCGTCCAGAAGCAGGCGCTGCTGAAGGAGCGGGCCGATCTCCGGTCCGGCGCCTGGGACCGGGAGACCGGCGAGTTCGCGCCATGAACGAAAACCCGCGCCGCGCCTGCGACCTGCTCGTCGTGCACGGCTTCGTGCTGACAATGGATGCGGAGCGGCGGATGCTGACCGACGGGGCGGTCGCCGTCCTCGGCGGCCGGATCGCCGCCGTCGGCCCGACGCGCGCCGTCGAGGCCGCATGGGAGGCGCCGCGGCGGATCGATGCGAGGGGCGAGATCGTCCATCCCGGCTTCATTGACGGCCATTACCATGCCGGCCTGCATCTGAGCCGCGGCTCGATCAGCGACGACCCGAAGGGCGGCACCGGCGTCTTCACCAAGTGGATCAACGCCATCGACGACGAGGACGAGCATGCGAGCGCGCTGCTCGCTTCGGCCGAGCTCGCGCGCAACGGCTTCACCGGCTTCGTCGACGCCGGTACGACCTTCGCGCCGGATGCCGTGGCGGCGGCGGTGGAGGCCGTCGGCATCCGCGCCTCGCTGCCCGACTGCATGCTGTGGGACATCGTCGGCAGCGAGCCGCTTTCGGGCGAGGTGCCCCGCGCACCGGCCGACATCGGGCGCGCCCGCCGCGAGCTCGGCGGCCAGCTCAAGCGTAATCGCGATCCCGACGCCAGGGTGCGCGGCCATGTCGCCCTCTACGGCTCGGGCGACTGCTCCGACGAGCTGATGGCGGAGGCCAAGGCGCTCGCCGACCGCGAAAACACCGTCTATCATCAACACCAGAGCCTGACCACGGAGGAGGCCGCGTTCGATCGCCGCCGCTTCGGCAAGGGCGCGATGGTGCACTACCTCGAAAAGGGCCTGATCGGACCCAACAGCGTCTTCACCCACATGAACGCGCTCGACGAAGCGGAGGTCGAAGCGGTGGCGCAAAGCGGCATGGCGCTGGTCTGGCACCCCGGCAACTTCATGTATTACGGCATCTCGCGGGAAAACCGCAGCGCCTTCCCAGGCCTGCACCGGCGCGGCACCGCAGTCGCCTTCGGCACCGACATCGCCAAGGCCTGGGCCTTCGGCGACCTCGGCTTCATCGCCTATCTCGTCGCCAAGGAATGGGGCGAGTACCTGCCGGCGGAAACGGTCTTGGAGATGTTCACGCTGGGCGGGGCCCGGGCGATGGGCCAGGAGGCCGTCCTCGGCAGCCTCGAGTCTGGCAAGCGCGCGGATTTGGTGATCCGCTCGAGCACGCACCCCGATGCCCATCCCAATGCCGACCCGGTCCGCCAGCTGATGCTGATCTCCCGGACTAAAGGCGTGGATACGGTGATCTGCGGCGGCGACATCGTCGTCCGGCACGGGCGGCTGACCCAGCTTGACGAAGAAGGGATCTTCGAGCGCGCGAGAAGATCGGTGCGGAGGACCGTCGAGCGCGCGGGCCTGCAACCCACGGAGCGGTGGCCGCGCATCGACTGACCGTCCGTCGAGCCGCGACCGCTGCCCAGAACGAGAGTGAAGTCGATGACTCATGTCCGGTTCACCGGCGTCTCGAAATCCTACGGAGCCGTCACGGCCATCGGCGACATCTCGCTCTCCGTCCGGTCCGGCGAGTTCACCACCATTTTAGGGCCGAGCGGCTCGGGCAAGACGACCATGCTGTCGCTGATCGCCGGCATCCAGGCGCCCAGCACCGGCCGGATCGAGCTCGGCGAGCGCGAGATCACGAATGTGCCGGCCGCCCGGCGCAATATCGGGCTGGTCTTCCAAAGTTACGCGCTCTTCCCGCATATGAGCATCTTCGACAATGTCGCCTTTCCGCTAAAGGTGCGGCGGCGGCCGCGGGCCGAGATCGCTGCCCAGGTGGCCGAGGCGCTGCGGCTGGTGCGCCTGACGGGCTTTGGGTCGCGCAAGCCGCACCAGCTCTCCGGCGGCCAGCAGCAGCGCGTGGCGCTGGCGCGCGCCATCGTCTTCAAGCCCGACATCCTGCTCCTCGATGAGCCGCTCGCGGCGCTCGACCGCAAGCTGCGCGAGGAGGTGCGCGGCGAGATCCGCGCTCTGCAGCGCAGCCTCGGCATCACCACGCTGATGGTCACGCACGACCAGGAAGAAGCGCTGTCGCTGTCGGACTGCATCGTGCTCCTGTCCGAGGGCCGCGTTGAGCAGATCGGCGCGCCGGACGAGATCTATCATCGGCCGCGCACGCGCTTCGCCGCCGGCTTTCTGGGCCTGGCGAACTTTCTCGAAGGCCGGCTCGACGCGGAAGGGAGCATCGTCACCGCCGACGGGGCGTTGCCTGCCGCCGCCGCGGGGCGTCCGGGCGCCTCCGTGGCGGGGCTGATCCGGCCGGAGGACGTGCGGGTCGATGCCGCCGCAGGCTTTCTGCCGGCGACCGTGCGCGAGGTGGTCTTTCTCGGCGAGGTCGCGCGCTACCGGCTGGAAACCCCGGGCGGGGCGAGCTTCACGGCCAATGCCGGCGGCACCCGTTCCCGATTTCCGGAAGGCTCCACCGTGCGCCTCGCCTGGGACCCCGAGCGCGTCTGGCTGCTGCCGGAGGCACGCGAGAAAACCGTTCACTGAGGCCGCTAGGGCGGGGCGGCCTTCAAACCCCGCGTCCAACCACAGGGTGACACCAATGAAAAGATTGATGGGGAATCTATCACTCGCCCTTGCGCTCGCGCTTTCGGCCTATGCGCCGCCAGTGCTGGCGCAGGACGTCAGGGAATTGCACATCATGAATTCGGGTGGCGAATACGGCGATGCGCTGGACAAGTGCATCCACGCGCCGCTGCTGAAGGACGCCGGCATCAAGGTCGTCACCGAGACGCCCGGCGGCTATGCCAAGATGGCCGCGCAGGCGAAGGCCGGCGTCATCACCAACACGGTGACCGACGGCTCGACGGGCGACCTCTTCCGCATGGCGGCCGAAGGGCTGCTCGAGCCGATCGACTGGGCTAAGCTGAACCCTGAGCCGATGTTCGACGAGGCCAAGAACGAACACGGCTTCGGCGCCAGCTATTATTCAACGATCATGGCCTATCGCAGCGACGCCAAGGCGCCGAAGAACTTCGTCGAGTTCTTCGACACTAAGAACTTCCCCGGCAAGCGCGCGCTGCCCGACTATCCCGATTTCGTGCTGGCCTTCGCCGCCATGGGCGACGGCATGACGATGGAGGAAGTCGCCAAGGGCATCGACCTCGACCGCGCCTTCAAGACGCTCGAGCGCGTCAAGGAAGACGTCATCTGGTGGCAGTCCGGCGCCCAGCCGGCGCAGCTTCTCAAGGACAACGAGGCGCAATACGCCATCGCCTGGTCGGGTCGGGTGCTCAACCAGGAGGGCGTGACCGCGTCCTACAACCAGGGCATGCTCGACATCTCCTGGTGGATGATCGCCAAGGGCATCACCGACGAGGAACGGGACATGCTCTATACCTGGCTCCGGGCGCAGACCAATGCCGAGAAGCAGAAGTGCCTGCTCGACTACCTGCCCTATCCCGGCGCCAGCCCGGGGTTGGAAAAGATCGTCACGCCCGAGGTGTTGAAGACGTTTCCGACCTCGGCCGAGAACAAGGGCGTGCAGTGGCTGATCAACGGCAAGTGGTGGTACGACAACGCCAAGGAAGTCGAAAAGCGCTGGAACGACTTCAAGCTGCTGCAGTGATCGACCCAGCCCTCGGGCAAGGCGGAAGATGAGCGAGGTCTCCACCTCGCTTGAGCGGCCGGCAGGGTCTTCCTCCGGCCGCAGGCCCGTGCAGGCTCTGCGGCGGCTGCGCCTCGATTTCGCGCTGCTGCTGGCGCCGCTGGCGCTTCTAGCTCTCTTCGCCTTCGACCTGCCGCTCCTCAACACGGTGCTGTGGAGCGTGGTCGAGGGCGAGACCGGCCGCCTGACGACGCAGTATTTCCGCGACTTCCTCGACTCGAACGCCTATTTCCGCATCATCCTGCGCACGCTCGCCGTTTCTTTCGAGGTGACGCTGGCGACGGTGCTGCTCGGCTATCCCCTGGCCTATTGGACGACGAAGCTCGGGCGCCGGGCGCGGCTGGTGGTGCTGGCACTGGTCGTGACCACCTTCTGGGTCTCGATCCTGGTCCGCACCTATGCCTGGATCGTCATCCTCGGCAATGCGGGGCTGGTCAATCGCGGCCTGCAGGCGCTGGGGCTGACGGTCAGGCCCATCCAGTTCCTTTACAACGAGCTCGGGATCGTGATCGGCATGGTCAACGTGCTGCTGCCCTTCCTGGTACTGCCGCTCTTTGCGGCCATGGTCCGCATCGACGCGCGCTTGCTTCAGGTCGCCGAAACGCTTGGGGCGGGGCGGATGCGGATCTTCTGGCAAGTCTTCTTCCCGCTCACGGTGCCGGCACTGGCGGCGACCGCGATCCTCGTCTTCATCCTCAGCCTCGGCTTCTACATCACCCCGGCGGTGCTCGGCGGTGGGCGCGTGCCGCTGATCGCCAACATGATGGACCTGCTCATCAACCGCTTCGCCCGCTGGGAGATCGCCGCCGTGGTCTCAGTAGTCCTGATGGTGATCACGCTCTCACTCTATGCGCTCTACCAGTGGCTGCGGGAGCGCGCGGCGTGAGCCGGCGCCTCGCCGACCTGCCACTCGCCGCTTTCGCGATCGCGGTGCTCGTGTTCCTGTGCCTGCCCGTGCTGATCGTGGCGCCGATGTCGTTCTCCGACGCCAAGTCGCTGGAGTTCCCGCCGCCTGGCTTCTCGCTGCGCTGGTACCGGACGCTGTTCGGCAACCCAGTCTGGATCGAGGCCGGGCGCACCTCGCTCCTCCTTGCTACGCTGTCGAGCACGCTCGCGCTTTGCAGCGGCACGCTCGGCTCCTACGCCCTGGTGCGCGGCGCCTTTCCCGGCCGGCGCGTGATCGAAGCGAATGCCGTGGCGCCGATGATCGTGCCGTCGATCATCACCGCGGTGGCGCTCTACATCCTGTTCGCCCGGATCGGCCTGCTCGGCACCCTTGTCGGCCTGGTCGTCGGCCACACAGTTCTGGCCGTGCCCTATGTCGTGCTGATCATGCAGTCGGCGCTGCGCAGCTTCGACATCCGCATCGAGCAGGTGGCCGCCACGCTCGGCGCCTCGCAATGGCAGATTCTGACGCGCGTCGTGCTGCCCAATCTCCTGCCGAGCGCGGCCGCGGCCTGGATCTTCTGCTTCGTGATGAGTTTCGACGAGGTGGTCGTGACGCTGTTCATCTCGGGCACGCACATGACGGTGCCCAAGCGCATGTTCAACGAACTGATGCTGCAGCTGAACCCGACCGTGACGGCGGTGGCAACCCTCTTGATCGGCTTCAACCTCCTGGCCCTCGGCCTGCTCCTGCTTCTCATGCGGCGCAATCGCGAGCTGCGGGCGCGCCTTCCATGAGCGGCGAGGTGCTGGAGATCTGGGAATTCACGGTCGAGCGCGGCAAGCTCCGCGAGTTCGCCCGCTCCGTCCAGGACGTGCATGCGGAGGCGAGCGACATCGCGCCGCCGACCTTTCCCGTGGTGCCCTCGGCGGGCTTCGTCGAGCGCCTCGTCACTGAAAAGCTCGACCTCGACCGCAGCCGCACCGTGCATGGCGAGCAGGCCTATGAATATCTTCAGCCGATCCGGGCCGGCGATACCCTGCGCTGCACGGCGCGCCTCCTCGCCGACGAGACGAAGCTGGGGAAACGCGGCGGGCCGATGCGCATCGTCACGACCGAGGTGGAATTCGTTTCGCTCGCGACCGGTCGGACCGTGTGTCGGGAAACCATGAAGTCGATCGAGAAGGCATCGGGGTGAACGCGCTCGCACTTCCCGAACCGGTCCACTATCCCGCGCTGACGCGCACCGACCTCGTGCGCTATGCCGGCGCCTCGGGCGACTTCAATCCCCTGCATCACGATGCCCGCTTCGCTGAGGCGGCCGGCCTGCCGGACGTGATGGCCCACGGCATGCTGTCGGCCGGGCTGCTCGCCTCCGCCCTGACGCGATGGTTCGGGCCAGGCAGCGTGCAACGGTTCGGGGTGCGGTTCCTCCATCCGGTCTGGCCCGGCGACGCGCTCAGCGCCCATTGCCGCGGCATCGCCCCGGCCGGGGCGGGATCGGCCGAGCTGTCGCTGGAACTCGTGCGCGGCAACGGCGTGACTGTCCTGTCCGGCTCGGCCCGCGTCGCCCTTTCCCCGCCGGAGGGCGGGTCATTGGAGGAACCATGAGCGCAGCGCCGACGGTCCGCGATGTCCGCGAGGGCGACCGCGACGCCTTTCTCGCCATGTGGGCGGACTTCGTCACGACCTTTCCGGAAGAGCCCGGGAACCCGGCCATCGGCGAGCTCAACTGGAGCCGCGTCGCAGGGAAGGACCCGACGCTCCGCTGCATCCTGGCGCTCGTCCTCGTCGAGCGCCCGCTCGGCTTCACCCTCTATCTCACCATCCCCTTCACCTGGGCGCGCGGCGACGCCTGCTACCTCCAGGACATCTATGTGCGGCCGGAGGCGCGCGGGCGCGGCGCTGCGCAGGCGATGATCGAAAACCTCCGCCGAAAGGGACTCGAACGCGGCTGGTTCAAGATCTTCTGGATGACCCAGCCGGACAACCACGTCGCTCAGCGCGTCTACGAGAAGGTGGCGCGCCGCGTGGACTATTGGCGCTACGACCTCAACATCTGCGAGCCGTGAGTGCTCAGCTCGGCTTGATCTTCAACATCTCCCGGGCCTGCTCGGCCGAGACGACACGCGCGCCCATCTTCTCGATGATCGTTCGACCGCGTTCCACCAGCTGGGCGTTGGACGCGTAGACGCCGCGCGTCAAATACAGATTGTCCTCGAGCCCGACGCGGACATGACCGCCGAGCATCACCGATTGTGCGACCATCGGCATCTGCAGGCGGCCGATGCCGAAGGACGCGAACTGGGCGTTGGCCGGCAGGGCGCCGACGAGGCTCGCCAAGAGCCCGATATTGAGCGGCATGGCATAAGGGATCGAGGCGCAGAGCTGGATCATCGGGGGATCGTCAACGAGGCCCTCGGCGATCATCTTCTGGCACAGCCAGAAATGGCCGGTGTCGAATACCTCGAATTCCGGCTTCACGCCGAGCTCGCGGCACAGCTTGGTGCCGGCGCGCACATAAGCGGGCGTGGAAACGTAGGTTCGGTTGCCTTCGCCGACATTATAGGGCCCGCAGTCCACCGTGCAGATTTCGGGTGCGTACTTCCCCTCATTGACCAGGTCGATGACGTGACGCATGCGAGTTTCCTGATTTACGAAGTCGGTCCCGCCCTCGGGCCCGAGAATCGTGCCATCGTCGGAAACGAAGATGTAGCCGCCCACACCCGCCGTCAGGTTGACGATGACGTCAGTGCCGCTTTCCCGAATCGTCTTGACGACCTCGCGGTAGAGTGCGGGCTCCATGCTGTAGGCGCCGGTGGCGGGGTCGCGCACGTGGACATGCACGATGGCAGCGCCGGCCTGGGCCGCCTCGATCGCCGACTGCGCGATGTCCTGCGGCGTCACGGCGCAATAAGGGCTCTTGGTCACCTTGGAATCGTCACCGGTCACAGCGCAGGTGATGATGACGTCGCTTCTCATGCTCAATCCTCCAAATTCCGATGCGGGCGCTTCCTTTCGCGCCGCTCATTCGCGGGCCATCAGCGTTTCGGTGTGGCCGTCGACCGAGAGCGCCTGGCCGGAAATGCGGGCGCCGAGATCGCTGCAGACGAAGGCGACGATGTTGGCGATGTCGTCGGCCGACACGAAGGTGCGCAGCGAGGTATGCTTGACGTAATTGTGCCGGAGCATTTTCGGATCGACGCCGAGCGCCTGGGACTCCGCGGCTAGCACGCGGTCCATGCGGTCGCCCTCGACCGAGCCAGGGCAGATGGCGTTGACCCTGATGCCCTCGTCGCCGAGTTCCATCGCCAGCGTCTTGGTCAGCCCGATCACCGCGAATTTGGCGGCAACGTAAGGCGTGCGCATCGGCAGGCCGAACAGCCCGGCGGCCGAGGAGAGGTTGACGATCGAGCCGCCGCCAGCCTGGCGCAGGAGCGGGATGGCCCGGCGCGCGCAACGGAACTGTCCGGTCAAACAGACCTCCACCGTCGCCTGCCACTCCTCGTCGGCGATGTCCTCGAGCCGCTTGGTGGGACCGGCGATGCCGGCATTGTTGACGAGAATGTCAAGGCCGCCGAGCTTCTCGATCGCCCGGTCGAAGAAGCGGTCGACCGAACCGGTATCCGCGACGTCGGCGACGTGCGCCCCGATCACGGGATCACTGGTGGCGAGGCCGGTGAGGAACGCCTCGTTAACGTCACATACCTCAACGCACGCCCCGCTGCTGATCAGGGCGCGCGCAATGGCCAACCCGATGCCGCTCGCGCCGGCGGTGATGATGGCCCGCTTGCCCGCGAGGCCAGGCAAAGAAGGGCTCATGACTGGCGCTCCAACTCGCAGCAGTCAAGCCCGGCACCACCCCGGCGCAGGCAGGTGTAGAAATCAACCGGCAAAGAAGTCTCCCTTGGCCAGTCCCTCGACGATCGAGCGGGCCGCCTCTTGGATGTCGCGCTCGATCGCAGCGCGGGCGCCTGCGACATCGTCATTGGCGATGGCCCGGACGGCCGCCGTATGGGCATCCTCGCCGAAACGCATGTCCTCCTTGGAGGCGACGAGGTTGAGCAGCGGGCCTGTCTGCAGCCACAGGGTCTCGATCAGGCGCATCAGGCGCGGCATCTCCGCGGCGGCGTAGATGTGGAAATGGAACTGCCGGTTGAGGTCGAGATAGAGTTGCCAGTCGTGGTCCTCGACGTTGAACATCTGTCGGTTGATGTCGTGGAGAGCCGAGACGTCCTGCTTGGTCAGGCGCGTCACGGCCCGCTCGGTGGCCATCCCTTCAAGCTGGGTGCGGATGTCGGCGATCTCGCGAAAGCCCTCGGGCGTCAGCACCGGCACGATGAAGGTGCGGTTCGGCCGGACGTCGAGCGCTCCCTCGGTGACGAGGCGCTGCAGGGCGCTGCGCACCGGCATGGGGCTGACATTGATCAGCGCCGCCACGGTACGGATCGACACCTGCTGACCGGGCCCCAGGCGGCCGCCGATGATCAGGCGCCGCAGATCCTGGTAGACCTGCTCGTTGAGCGTCACGCGCTCGGGCTGCGCGAGGTCGAGTTCCGCCAGCGCGGCATGGCCTCTAGCGGGCATGTATTGATCTTCCTCCCTGCATTCCTTGTCTCCTACGAACGGTCGCCGTCGAGGAAGGCCCAGGCTTCGAGCTCAACGAGCAGCGAGGGATAGACGAGATCGGCGCGCACGGTGGCGCGCGCCGGCGGGAAGGCCCCAAAGAACTCGCGATAGGCGGCGTCCATTGCGGGGTAGTGCGCGAAGTCGGCGAGGTAGACCGTAACCTTGGCGACATCGCTGAGTTCCGCGCCGACGCCGGCCAGCGCCGCCTGGAGGTTGCGGATCGTCTGCCGCGTCTGCGCGGCAGCGTCGCCGGGGGCGACCACCTCTCCGGCCTCGTCGATGCTGGCCATGCCGGAGGCAGCCACCATCGCGCCGCGCCGCACGACTTGGCTGTAGCAGGCGATCGGCTTGTGCAGACCGTTGGGATTGAGGCGCTGGAACTCCATGTCAGATGTTTCCTTCCGCGAGAGGCGGCTGAAGGAAGGGAGCGGGATCGACGAAGCGTTCGAAAACGTTGCGGGTGATGCGCGAGACGTTGTTGTCGAAGCCGTTCCAGGGGAGGCTTGCGGCCCAGGTGATCGAGCCGGTCGAGAAGACGGCGCCGCCTTCTGCCGTCTCGAAGAAGGTCATGTCGGCGTGGATGAGCGGGTTGTCGGTGCCGCCGATGATGTAGTTGGCGGCCGGCATGTCCTCCTTGCCGATCATCATCTCCTCGGTGTGGTCTTCGGAGCGTGCTAGCACCAGGCCATGCGGTGGCGAGCCGAGGCGGCGATCGAAGCGGTCGATCTCCTGGCCGGCGGCACCTCCGCCCGCCAGGCCGAAATCGCCGATGATCTCGTCTTCGACGCCGGCGAAGACGAAGGCGGCGCGAGGGTCCTGGCTCGCCTCGGTGCGGCGGTAGTAGGAGGAGATGTCGAATCCGGAGGCGGTGAAGCCGACGCCGACGAGGCCCTGCGGCGGCCGGCCGACGCGACGCCACAAGCCGCCATATTCGCCGTTGAAGGCCATGTAGTATTCACCGGGCTCGGCCTCCCAGGGTCGGGAGCCGTCCTCGGCCCGGCGCAGCTCCATCACGCCCGCGACCTCTGGGTGGTAGGCGACGCGCCAGAAGAAGCCGTTGCCGCCGAGATACATCAGCCGGCCGCCGCGGTTCAGGAAGGCCTGCAGCGCGTTCCACATGGGCGTCGAGACATATTCGGGATGGTTGCCGGTGATCACCAGGCGGTAGTCGGAAAGCAGCCCGAGACCTTCGGCGTGCAGGTCCTCGTCGGTGATGATGTCGGCATCGAGCGCCATCGCCTTCAGCCAGCCGAGAATCCAGCCGTCGTCATTGAAGGCCGAGAGTGTGGTGTTGGGCCGCATGTTGACGGTCGGACGCAGCCGCGTGCCGATCGCCATGCCGGACCCGTCATTGTGCACGGCGTAGAGCGAGTCGCCATATTCGGGCCTCGTGTTGAGGAAAAGATCGCTTTCCACCAGCTCCGGCAGTTGGCCGAGATACATCTCGTAGAGATTGCTGCGGTTCATCACGCGGTAGTTGCCATAGGCCATGTAGGTCGCGGTCGAGGCGAGGAAGACCGCGGGTGAGCCGGGCTTTCCGCGGGCCTCGCGGACGAAGAACACGACATGCTCGGGATCGCCCGCCCCTTCCAGCTTCGCTGCGTAGCAGCCGCTCGACAGGCCTTCCGGGATGGTGAGGGTGAAGTCGGTCTCCCAGGCGCAGTCTGAAAGATCGTCTTCGTGGAAATGGATGGCGCCGTATTCCTGCGGAGCCGCCTTCCAGTCCTGGAACCTGCCCGACCAGTTCCATCCCTTGGCGGCGCGTCCGGGCATCTGGAAGAGGCGGCCGTCCAGGCGGTTGGGCGAGAGGTCGACGATGCGCTCGCTCGACATTTCCCATGAGAAGTCCCAGGCGGCCACCAGGCGGTCGGCAAGGCCGGGCGCCAGAGGCTCGGAGATGGCGCGATGGAGATCGGCTTCGGCGAGCACGGCTGCAAAGAGGCGGGGACTGTCGATCTTTCCGTTGTAACAGTCGAGCGGCCGGCCCGACGATTCGAGCTGTGCGGCCATGGAGAGCGTCCCCGTGCCGCCGGTGGCGAGGCCTTCGCCCACGACCTGCGAGGCCGATTGCGGCGGGCAGGCGCCGGCATGCGTGTCCTGCGGCGCGGCGGCGAGCGCTGCCGTGCCGTTGGCCGCATCGTAAGAGGCGGTGACCAGCACCCATTCGCGCAGCAGAAGCGGGCGCGGCAGCGCAAGCCTCGCGCCGTCGCCGAAGTGGAGCGCCAGTCGGTTGCTGGCGCCGAGAACCAGGCGGAAGCCGCCGGCTCCGGTCGAGAGCAGACACTGGTCCGTGGGCTTCTCCAGGGTCGGCCAGATCATCATGGCCACGGAGAAACTCGTCAGCGCGCGCACGGCTTGGCTGCCTTCGATCACCGCCCGCGAGCCGATCCAGATCGGCTGATGCCGCGCGGGATATTCGCCGTCGAGCGACGAGGCGACCGCCTCCTCCTGGAGGCCGGGGCCGTCGGCATGCGAGTCGACGCAGTGGAGACGCACCAGCGAGGCGCGGAACGAGGAAGACCCGTCCTCGGCCGAGACCTTGAACGCGATCGTGTCGCCTGGGCAGGCGCTGATGCGGTCGGTGTAGCCGGCGAGCGTTCGCGTCATCCCAGCGCCTCCGGCACGGGCTCGCCGAAATAGGCCTGCCAGCGCAGCTTGAAGACGGCCCACTCCGCCTCGTTCCAGTCGGTGAAGACGCGGTCGCGATGCACCGTCAACGGCTCGCCCTTGCGGCCGTTGAACTGCACCAGCACCCAGGCGCGCCGATGGTCGACGCGCAGCAGCGCATGCTTGCCGGCGGTCGGCAGGGTGCGGAAAACGCGCAAGAGCTTCTGCAACTCGGCGCTGTGATGGCCGAGCGGGGTTCGCTTGAACTCGGCGGCGAGCGCGGGATCGGGGCGGATCGGGATGGCCATCAGGCGCGCCTTTCCGCGGCCGGCGAGAGTTGCGCGGCGTCCGGCTCGCCATGCGCGCCGATCGCGGCGGCGAGCAGGCGTCGTGTGTAGGGATGCTGCGGCCGCGTATAGATCGCCTCGGTCGGCCCCACTTCGACCAGCTCGCCGTGGAACAGCACGCCCACGCGGTCGGCGAGCGAGCGTACCACCCCGAGATCGTGCGAGATGAACAGCATCGACACGCCCGTGCGCCGCCTGAGCTCGCGCAGGAGTTCCAGCACCCGCGCCTGCACGGAAACGTCGAGCGCAGAAAGAACCTCGTCGCAGAGCAGCAGCGAGGGCTCTGCGATCAGCGCGCGGGCGATGGCCACGCGCTGGCGCTCGCCGCCCGACAATTCGTGTGGGAAGCGGCTGAGATAGGCCGGGTCGAGGCGGACATCGGTCATCGCCTTTTCCAGCTTGGTGCCCACCGTGGTGCCCCGCTCGCCGCGGAAGACCTGGAGCGGGGGGGGCCGCATCACGCCCCCCCCCCTGAGCGGGGTGCGCGCGGCGGCGGGGGTGTGG
>CAXTCF010000096.1:0-15948 GCA_964242945.1 uncultured Rhizobiaceae bacterium
GTAAGCGACCGGGTAGAGGTAGGCAGTCCGAGAGAAGCGGAGCGGCAGGAGCTGAACAAGACACCGGACGGGCGGTCTGCGGATCGCATATAAAAAATAAAATGAGCGACCCGAAGGCCGCCCGTTTTCCCGCCTGATCATGTCCCGGCTTCTCCGAAGCGCGGCAACGCGAAGCCGTGTCCGCAGCCTCAAACAGGCGGTAAAGGTTTAAAGCTAGTCTCCAGCGCTCCAATGCATGTCAGGATGGCCGCTTGTCCGCTGTTTCCCAGAAACCTATCGAATCACTGACCGAACTGGAAGCGTCGGAGGAACTCGCGCGGCTGGCAGACGAGATCGCCGAGCACGACCGGCGCTACTATGCCGAGGACGCGCCGACGATTTCGGACGCCGACTACGACGCTCTGCGACGGCGCAACCTGGCGATCGAAGAACGTTTCCCCGACCTGAAGCGCGCCGACTCGCCCTCGGACAAGGTCGGCACCACCGTCTCCGAAAAGTTCGACAAGGTGCGGCACGCCGTGCCGATGCTTTCGCTCGGCAACGTGTTTTCCGACGAAGGCGTGGCGGAATTCGTCGAGCGCATCCGCCGCTTCCTCAAGCTTCCGGCCGAGACGATCGTGCCGATGACCGCCGAGCCGAAGATCGACGGGCTGTCGTTGTCGCTGCGCTACGAAAGGGGCCGGCTCACGCAGGCCGCGACGCGCGGCGACGGCGCGGTGGGCGAGAACGTGACGCCGAACGCCCGCACCATCCCGGACATCCCGGAACGGCTGAAGGGCAGCGTCCCGGAAGTGCTGGAGGTGCGCGGCGAAGTCTATATGCGCCACGCCGACTTCGCCGAACTCAACCGCCGCAACGGCGAAACGGGAAAACAGGTCTTTGCCAACCCGCGCAACGCGGCGGCCGGCTCGCTGCGCCAGCTCGACAGCGCGATCACGGCCGAACGCCCCTTGCGCTTCTTCGCCTATGCCTGGGGTCAGATCGTTGGCCCGATGCCGGCCGAAACGCAGTCCGGCATGATGGAAGCGTTCCGGGAATACGGCCTGCCGGTCAATCCGCTGACGCGCTTGTTCGACACGGTGGATGAGATCGTCTCGCATTACCGCATGATCGAGGACAACCGGGCGACGCTGGGCTACGATATCGACGGCGTCGTTTACAAAGTGGACAGCCTGGCATTGCAGGAGCGGCTGGGCTTCGTGTCGCGCGACCCGCGCTGGGCCGTGGCCCACAAATTCCCCGCGCAGAAGGCGACCACGACGGTACAGGGCATCGACATCCAGATCGGCCGCATCGGCTCGCTGAATCCCATCGCGCGCCTCGCCCCGGTGACGGTGGGCGGCGTCGTGGTGACGAACGCCACGCTGCACAACGAGGACTACGTCGCCGGCATAGGCGCGAACGGTGCGCCCATACGTGAAGGCCGCGACATCCGCGTCGGCGACACGGTGATCGTGCAGCGCGCCGGCGACGTCATCCCGCAGGTCCTAGACGTGGTGATCGAGAAGCGCCCGGCCGAGGCGCAATCCTGGCGCATGCCGGAGCACTGCCCGGCCTGCAACAGCCGCACGGTGCGCGAGGAAGGCGAAGCCGTGCGCCGCTGCACCGGCGGCCTGATCTGCCCGGCGCAGGCTGTCGAGCGGATAAAACACTTCGTGTCGCGCAATGCCCTCGACATCGAAGGTTTCGGCGAGAAATACGCCGAGCTTCTGTTCAACGAAGGCTTAGTGCGAACCCCTTCCGACATCTACGCGCTCAAAGAGAAAAAGGATGCGTTGCGCGCCGCCGTGTATAAGCAGCGCGAGGCGCTGGCTGCGCTTCGCGAGCAGACATCCGGAACGAAGCGCAAGGCCAGCATCCCGGAAGCCAGGCGCAATTTCAAGGACGTGGACAACCTGCTCGCCGCGATCGAGGATCGCCGCAAGGTCGGGCTTGCCCGCTTTGTCTTCGCGCTCGGCATCCGCCATGTCGGCGAGATCAACGCGCGCAGGCTCGCCCGCCACTACGGAAGCTGGACGGCTTTGCGCGAGGGCGCTTCCGCCGCGAAGCCCGGCGAGGGAAAAGGCGACGCAGGCAATCCCGCCTGGATGGAACTCAACAACATCAACGGCATAGGCGGCGTGGTTGCGGAAGCGGTGGTGGACTTCTTCGCCGAGCCTCACAATCTGGAGGAAGTCGGCCGCTTGACCGCAGCGATCGCCGTCGAAGACGAGGCAGCGGTCGGTAACGTCGCCTCGCCTGTCGCGGGCAAGACCGTGGTGTTCACCGGCAGCCTGGAAAAGATGTCGCGCGACGAAGCGAAGGCGATGGCCGAGCGGCTGGGCGCGAAGGTTTCCGGCTCCGTGTCGAAGAAGACGGACCTCGTCGTGGCCGGTCCCGGCGCCGGCTCCAAGCTGAAGCAGGCGACCGAACTCGGTATCGAAGTCATCGACGAAGACGGCTGGTTCGCACGCATCGGCAGGGGCTGACGGGTGGAAGCCGGGCCAAGCGCCCTCGTGGTTCGACAGGCTCACCATGAGGGCTGCTAGGCGCCCGAACTGCTGCGATGCCGCAAGGAGCGCCAGCTGCGCAGTAGCCCTCATGGTGAGCCTGTCGAACCACGAGGGCGCCAGATGCCGACCATGCAGTTTTGTTGGAAGCTCTCAACGCATCACGGCTGCTGAACCTTGGCTCAACGAATTTCAACGCACGTCCCGCCGCGATGCGTTAGATCGCTGGCACGGAAGCGGACAGAATTGCCGGCATGAGCATGCAACTATCCAAAGAGTCGCCAGCGCGCGAAGCCGCCACCGTCGCTTTTCTGCGCGGCGCGCGGGCCTCGCTGCCGATCAACGTCGCCGTATTTCCCTTCGGCATTCTGTTTGGCGTCGTGGCGGTGCAGAACGGCTTATCGGCACTCGAAGCCGTGTTCATGAGCGCCACGCTGTTCGCCGGTGCGAGCCAGCTGGTCGGCCTGGAACTCTTCAACCAGCACATCGCCCCGGCGCTGGTCGTGTTCTCGATCTTCGCCGTCAACTTCCGCCACATCCTCTATTCCGCCGCGCTCGGCAGACTCGTGCGGCATTGGACACCGGGCCAGCAGGCTCTCGGCTTCTTCCTGCTCACCGATCCGCAATACGCCCAGTCCGAGCGCGAGCAGGAAGCCGGGCGGCCGGTCAGCTTCGCCTGGTACATGGGGCTTGGCGTGCCGATCTGGCTGATGTGGCTTCTGGAGACCAGCATCGGCGCCTTCTTCGGCAACCTGCTGCCGAACGCCCATGCCGTCGGGCTGGATTTCCTGCTGCCGATCTATTTCCTCGGCCTGCTCATGGAGTTCCGCCACCGTGCCCTCTGGCTTCCCGTCGTAGCAGCCAGCGCCGTTGCGTCGATGGCCGCATTCCACTTCGTCGGCTCGCCCTGGCACGTCTCGATCGGCGCGGTCGTGGGAATCGCGGTGGCTGCGTTGTGGCCGTCAACGCGAGGCGCACGCGCATGAGCCCGACGTTCTGGATCATCGTCGCCGGTGCGGTCGTCACCTACCTCACGCGGATCGGCGGCCACCTCATCCTGTCGCGCTTCGAGCGCGTTCACCCGCGCGTGGAAAGCGCGCTGAACGCGGTGCCAGCCGCCGTGCTGACCACGCTGGTGGCGCCCGCAACCCTCGGCGTCGGACCGGCCGAGTGGGCAGCGCTTGCCGTCGCCGCGCTCGTCGCGCTGCGCGGCGGGCTGATGACGATGTTCTTCTCCGGCGTCGCGGTGCTGATCCTGCTGCGCCAGTTCACAAGCTGATCGGCGCTGCCGCCTTTTCCAGCCAGGAAAGCGTTTCGCCGTCCACCAGCGGGCCGATCTCGGCGAGCACCCGCGCATGGTAGGCATCCAGCCACGCGCGCTCTTCGTCCGTCAGCATTTCCACGGCGATCAAGCGGCGGTCGATCGGCACCAGCGTCAGCGTTTCGAAGCCGTGCATCGGCACGTCGCCGCCGGAAATTTCTTTCACGGGCGTCACAAGGATGAGATTCTCGATGCGGATGCCGTAGGCGCCCGGCTTGTAGTAGCCCGGCTCGTTGGAAAGGATCATGCCCGGCAACAGCTTCTGCGTTCCCGTCTTGGCGATGCGCTGCGGCCCCTCATGGACGGCCAGAAAAGAACCGACGCCGTGGCCGGTGCCGTGCGCATAGTCCAGCCCCGCCTTCCACAAAGCGAGACGTGCAACGGGGTCGATGTCGCAGCCGCGCGTGCCCGCGGGAAAGCGCAGGGCGGAGATGCCGATCATGCCCTTCAGCACCAGCGTGAAGCGCCCGCGCATCTCGTCGGTCGGCCGGCCGGCCGCGATGGTGCGCGTCACGTCCGTCGTGCCGTCGGCGTATTGCGCGCCGGAGTCGAGCAGGAACAGTTCATCCGCGCCGAGCTTCCGGTTCGACTTTTCGGAAACGCGGTAGTGGATGATCGCGCCGTTCGGCCCCGCCCCCGCGATGGTCGGAAAGGATACGTCGCGCAGCGGCATCTGCGTTTCCTCGCCCACCTGCGCACGCGCTTCCTCCAGCCGCTTTACGACCGCGATTTCATCCAGGGATCCGGGCGCTTGGTGATCGAGCCAGCAAAGGAACTTTGCCAGGGCCGCGCCGTCGCGGCGGTGCGCCGCGCGGGAACCTGCGATTTCCGTTTCATTCTTTGTCGCGCGGGGCAGGCGGGCGGGATCGGGCATCGCAATGACTGCGCCGCCCGCATCCTCCACGAGCGCGCGCAGGGCATCTGCGCTCAAGGCAGGGTCGAGGCCGACCTTCGCGCCGGAGGATGCCAAAGCGCGGAGCTTCTTCGGCAGCGCGGAAGGTGGTTCCAGATCGGCAAGCTGGGTCAGATAGGCTTTCGGCTCGATCGAAAGCTTGCGCTCATCGAGAAAGAGCGACGGCAATCCTTGCGCGGCAAGGACGGCGAAGCCGAGCGGCAGCGGCGTGTGCGGCACGTCGGCGCCGCGGATGTTGAAGCTCCAGGCCAGCGAGGATGGATCGGTCAGCACGAAGTGCGTCGCACCTGCCTCGCGCAGGATTTCCGTCATTCGCTTCAGCTTGTCCACCGCCAGTTCGCCGGCCAGGGCCCGCGGTTGGATGGCGACCTTTCCAGACGGCGGGGCAGGTCGGTCCGTCCAGATCGCATCGACCGGATTCTCCTCGACGGCTACGAACGCCACGCCGTTCGCCTCGCCTGCCGCGCGCAGGCGCTTCACCTCGCCGATCGTATGCAGCCACGGGTCGAAGCCGACGCGCGCGCCCTTGCCGAGATTGGTTTTGATCCATTCGGCGGGCGGGTTGTCGATCAGGCTCTCCACCGTGAACACCGCGGGATCAGTCTGCTGCGCTGCCTGGAGCGTGTAGCGCCCGTCCACCCAAAGCACCGCGCGGGCGCGCAGCACCAGCGCGATACCGGCCGAGCCGGAAAATCCGGTCAGCCAGAACAGCCGCTCAGACGAGGCGGCGACGTACTCGCCCTGGTGCTCATCGGCGCGGGGAACCAGGAAGCCGTCGAGGTCATGACCGGCCAACCAGCGCCGCAGGGCTTCCACGCGGGCAGCACCCAGCGACGGATCGGCGTCGGAGTCGAAGGTCTGGAACATCGGCTAAAACCTCGCGGCGAGATGGCGAATGATTTATTGCCGCCGGCTTTTGCGCGCAACCGCTCAGCGCTTGAGGTGCAGCGTCACCCAGCCTTCGCGTCGAAGCGTTCGAACATGGCGAAATCTTTGCGCGTTGAAGGCGGCGAGCACGGCGTTGCGCTGGCGCTGGAGGATGCCCGACAGGATCACCGAGCCGCCTGCCGCCAGATGCGCGGCAAACTGGGGCGCAAGGATCATCAGTGGGCGTGCCAGGATGTTGGCGAGGATCAGGTCGAAGGGCGCGCCCCGCCGTACCGCATTTGCTTTGAAGCCGACCGCCTCGCTCGCAACAACGAAGCTCTGCATGCCGTTCAGCCGCACGTTCTCTTCTGCCACGCGCACCGCGACCGGGTCGATATCGGTGGCCAGCACAGGGATGTGCGCGAGCTTGGCGAGCGCGATGGCGAGTACGGCGCTCCCCGTTCCGAGGTCAAGCGCGTTGTGCGGGCTTTCCGCGCGTGCGACGCGCGCCAGCATCTCCAGGCAGCCCGCCGTGGTGCCGTGGTGCCCGGTGCCGAAGGCTTGGCCCGCTTCGATCTCGATGCCGAGGTCGTTTGGCCGGCGCTTGTGCCGGTCGTGCGCGCCGTGGACGAGGAAGCGCCCGGCCCGGACAGGTTTCAGCCCTTCCAACGAGCGCGACACCCAGTCGATGTCGGGCAGCGCTTCCTGCTCGATCTCGGCTGAAATACCGAGCGAATCCAGGGCGCTCCGCAGGACCGACACGATACGGTCGGGTTCCTCCTCGGCATAGACCGCGATCTCGCGCTCCGGTCCGTCTTCCTCCACATCCCGGAGGCCAAGCGGCAGCCCATCTTCTTCAAGGGCCGCGTCGAAGGCGGCATAGGCGCGCTCGGCCTCGTTCCGCGGAAGAATCACCCAGATGCGCTTGGCGCCCAAGGCTTCAGCCCTCCGCGGCGAGGCGCTTCAGTTTGGCCACGGCCGCCGCCGGGTTCTCGCCATAGGCGATCGTGCCCTTGAAGTCGCCGGCGCGGTCCAGGAGCAGGACGGAAGCCGAATGGTCCATCGTGTAGTCGCCGTCGTCCGTCGGAACCTTGCGGAAGAAGATGCCAAAGCTCTTGGCCATCGCCGCGACCCTGTCCGGCGCGCCGGTGATGCCGGTGATGCGGTCGGACACGTTGCTCACATAGGCGTTCATCACTTCCGGCGTGTCGCGCTCAGGATCGACGGTCACGAAATAGGCCCGCACATCCTTGCCGCCGTCGCCCAGCTGCTTCAGCCAGCCGTCCATTTCGAACAAAGTGGTCGGGCAGACTTCGGGGCAATGCGTGAAGCCGAAGAACACGGCGCTCGGATGCCCGCGGAACGCGCTTTCCGTGATCGGCGCCCCACGCTGATCCACCAGCGAGAACGGCGCGCCGAAGGCTTGGCCGCCGTTCCGGTCGCGATACCAGTCATAGGTGAGGATGCCGAAGCCGGCCGCGAGCAGCACGACGATGCCGGCGAGAATGGTCCGCATCACCATGGCGTCAGAAGCACCAGGACAGGCCGGAGTCCACCATAGCGAGGAAGATGCCTGCGCTCTGCTCGGCCCATAGCGCGAAGCCGAGACCCGCGGCCGCACCCGCTGCGATCGCGAGAAGGCCGAAGCGCAAACTGGAGGAAAAAGCGAACGAGCCTGACATGCCCCTGCCCATAGCGACTTCCGGGCATGGAGAAAAGCCGCCTGCTCGGGAGGTCACGCCTTGTTTGACGAGGGGTGCCCTCCCATTTCGCGCGTGTTGTCCATCCGGAGCCCGCCCGATGTCGTTTCGCGCCACGCTTGCCGCCCTTCTGCTCGGCTTCGCCGCGCTGCCCGCCTTGGCCGACGAGGTGGGCGAGGTCGGCGTGGACTGGACCGGCAACGACATCATCATCGACGCGATCACCGATCCGAAGGTGCAGGGCGTCACCTGCCACGTGTCCTACTTCGAGCGCGGCGTGATCGACCGCCTGCGCAAGGGCAACTGGTTCGAGGACCCGTCCGACTCTTCCATCGCCTGCCGCCAGACCGGGCCGATCACCGTCGGCGACATCGACCTTTCCAAGGATGGCGAGGAGGTGTTCGACCAGGGCATCAGCCTGATCTGGAAGCAGCGCGTGGTGAACCGCGTTTATGACAGGAAGAACGACACGCTGATCTATCTCTCGCATTCGCGCCAGGTGCAGGACGGCTCCGCCAAGATGGCGATCTCCACCGTGCCGCTTTACAACCAGCCCGTCACCTGGACGGAAGGCAAGCCGAAATAAGCCGGGATGAATGACCGCGGCGATCTGCGCTTCCGGGACGGCGAGCCGCGCATCCACCCCACGGCGCAGATGAAGGAGTGCCGGCTGGGCCAGTATTGCGACATCGGCCCGCGTGCGGTGATGCGGCACGTGACCTTCGGCGATTTCTCCTACTGCGAGCAGGATTTCGAGGCGATCTACGCCACGATCGGCAAGTTCTGCTCGATCGCGAGGCATGTCCGCGTCAATGCGGTGGAGCACCCGGTCGAGCGCCTCACCACCCACAAGATTTCCTATCGGCCGAACGAGTATTTCCGTTTTCTTGGGCTGGATAGCGCATTTCGCGAGCGGCGCTTGTCCAAGCCAGTTACGATCGGGCACGATGTGTGGCTTGGGCACGCCGCGATCATCCTGCCTGGGATACAAGTGGGCAACGGCGCGGTAGTGGGTGCCGGCGCGGTAGTCACATCAGACGTGCCGCCTTTTCACATCGTCGCAGGGGTTCCCGCCAGGGTTTTGCGCCCGCGCTTCCCGCATGAGATCGCCCGCCGCATCGAAGCGTTGACTTGGTGGGACTGGCCGCTGGACAGGCTGGCCGATGCGATCCCCGACATGCAGACTCTGCCGATCGAAGCCTTCCTCGACCGCTGGGAACGCTGACCACCCGGTTTCTTAACTCCGCCCTTCCATCATCGTGTCACGGGAGGCTTGCTCAGGAGCGGCGCGGTGGACTGGCGGCATGAGGGATTGCGCATCCTGCTCGGCGAGGAGGAAACGCAGAGCCTTGTCTTCCTGGCCGAGGTCGTGCTCCGCACGGTGGTGATGTACGCCTACACGATCTTCCTCACCCGCATGGTGGGGCAGGGCGGCATCGGCCAGATCGGACCCTTCGAGTTCGTGCTGGTGATCGCCGTCGGCTCGGCCGCGGGCGACCCGATGTTCTACCCCGAAGTCGGGCTGATCCAGGGCATCCTGGTCATCACCGTCATCATCCTGCTGCACCGCCTGACCGGCTACGTGCTTCAGCATTTCAAGTCGATGGAAACGGCGATCGAGGGCAATGCGCTTCTGGTCGTCAGCGAAGGCGAGGCCTGTCCGGAACGCCTGGGCTCCGGCACGCTGACGGAAAGCGAATTGATGGCGCTGTTGCGCCTCGAAGGTGTGCGCGACACCGGAGAGGTGGAATGGGCCTTTTTTGAGCCGAACGGCCGCTTGAGCGTGTTCCGCTACCCTGAAGGGCAGGAAAAGCAGATCAAGAAGACGATCCCCGACGACTACAAGCAGCGCTTCTCGCATAGATGAGAAAAGGCCTCCTCCCGATTGGGAGAAGGCCTTCGTGGTCAGATCAACGACTAGAGCATCGGACGGTTATTCGCACGCAGTCTGCCGGCCGGGGGCGGGTGCCAAGCGTTGTTGTTGGCCTCGGCCGGGCAACAGCCCGACGCTCCGCCAACGCCTAGCCTGCATCCCGCCCCCAACCACCAGCCTGCATACGACTAATCGTCCGGTGCTCTAGAGTGCCGTTGTCAGCTGCCGGCGCCGGAGGTGCCGGTAGAGCCGATGCGACCGCCGAGCCCGCCGCTCAGCGTATTCGAGCGATCCACATCCACTGAGGTCGTGGAAGAACCGCTGGCCGCCGTCGAGCCGGTAGCCGCAGCGGAACTGGCCGACGTGGATAAACCCGTGCCCGTGTTGCTCTTCACGCGGATGTTGTTCTGCACATGCGAGACACCGGAAATGCTTTCCGCCACATCCTCCGCCCGCCGCTTCGCGTTGCGGTCGGAAACCGTGCCGCTCAGCGTCACTTCCCGGTCCTTGACCGACACTTCGATGTCGGAAGCGTCGAGATAGTTGTCGTCGGTCAGGCGGTCGTTGATGTCGTCCCTGATGCGGTCGTCGGAGCGGGAATAGTTCTTCGGGCCGCGGCCGCGGTGCTGGTCCTGCTCGCGGCGATTTTCCGCGTCGCGATCACCGAACCAGGACGACACCTCATCCGATGCTTTGTCCCAGAGACCGCGTCCGCCCTGGGCATAGCCGCGCTCGCCGCCGCCATACGATCCGCCGCCTGTTGAGCGGTGCGAGCCCGATCGATTGCCGTAGTCGCGGCTGTCGGAACTGCCGAAGCGGTCGCCGCCGTAAGCTGAACGGTCATAGCCGCCGTAGGTGCGATCGTTGTCGCGATCACGGCCCTGGTTGCCGATGTCGAGCCGGTTCGCGTCATAGGTCTGGTAGCGGTCGTCAAAGGAGCGATTGCCGCGGCGCGACCACTCGTCGGAGTCGCTTCTGTTCTGGCCGCCGCCGTAATTGCGATGGGACTGGAAATCGCGCGAGCCGTAGTCGTCGCGGTTGGAGCCGTAGAAGTTGCCGCTGCCGCCATAGTCCCGTCGGTTGTCGTCGTCGCGGAACCAGTCGCTGCCTGGGTTCCTCATCGCTCGGTCTTCATTCTGGCTGCTTGAACTGCTGCTGCGCCGGTTATCGACATTGTAGTCGTTGCGGCGCGGGTCTCGATTATAGCGATCGTCGGCCATGGAAAATCTCCCTTCGGATGTTTTCGCCACCCCAGGATAAAACGTCGCGGATTTCCGCGGGTTCCTGCAAATTTTAACGGCATTGCCTTGCTGAAAGGCACGATGCTGCGGCCAGGGCGAAAAATGCTTCGGGAAGATGCAGTGTTGTGCTTTATACCGCTGCCGTGACGAACCCGTCCAGCACGCGCTTCTGCCCGGCGCGGTCGAAGTCGATGGTCAGCTTGTTGCCCTCCACCGCGGCCACCGCGCCATTGCCGAATTTCTGGTGGAACACGCGGTCGCCAACCTTGAACGCCGCCGGGTCGCTCGACACGGATTTGGCGATCAGTTCGCCTTCGATCGTGCGGCCTTTCACCGAGCCGCGGCCCGCGCCGAAGCCGGAGTCGGTCTCGCCATAGCCGATCCGTTCCACCGCCACGCCGGAGCGCATGCCCCAGTTTTCCCGCGTGGCCTGCGTCTGGTTTGCCTGCGCCCGCTGCCAGCCCGGCGTCTTGTAGGAGTTCGAAAAAGGCTGACTGCCGCCTGCGCCCACATTGTCGAAACGAGAGGCGCCGTAAGGGTTGCGCCGGCCGTAGCCGCCAAACGCACTATTAGGCTCGGCCACCTCCACATGCGCTTCCGGCAGCTCGTCGAGGAAGCGCGAGGGGATCGTGGTCTGCCACAGACCGTGGATGCGCCGGTTCGACACGAACCAGAGGTAGAGATTCCGCTTGGCCCTGGTCAGCCCGACATAGGCTAAGCGCCGTTCTTCCTCCAAGCCTGAGCGCCCGCCCTCGTCCAGCGCGCGCTGGTGCGGAAACAGGCCCTCCTCCCAACCCGGCAGGAACACCGTCTCGAATTCCAGCCCCTTCGCCGAATGCAGCGTCATGATGGAGATCGCGTCGAGGTTCTCGTTGCGCTCGGTGTCCATCACCAGTGCCACGTGCTCCAGGAACGAGCGCAGCGACTCGTACTCCTCCATCGAGCGGACGAGTTCCTTGAGGTTTTCCAGCCGCCCCGGCGCTTCCGCCGAGCGGTCGTTCTTCCACATCTCGGTATAGCCGCTCTCGTCGAGAATCAGTTCGGCGAGTTCCGTATGCGGCGTGGTTTTCAGCGCCTTGTGCCAGCGGGCGAAGTTGGCGGAGACCTCGCGCAGGGCGGCGCGCGGCTTCGGCTTCACCTCGTCCGACTCGGCAAGTTCGCCCACGGCTTCCAGCATGGGGATGCCGTGCTTGCGCGCGGTGTCGTGGATCTGGCGGATCGTGGCTTCCCCAAGCCCCCGCTTCGGCACGTTGACGATGCGCTCGAAAGCAAGGTCGTCCGCGGGCTGCGCCACCACGCGGAAGAATGCCATGGCATCGCGGATTTCCAGCCGCTCGTAGAACCTGGGACCGCCGATCACGCGGTAGTTCAGGCCGAGCGTGACGAAGCGGTCTTCGAACTCGCGCATCTGAAACGAAGCGCGCACGAGGATCGCCATGTCGTTGAGGCTATGCTTCTGCCGCTGCAACTGCTCGATCGCCTCGCCGATGGCGCGCGCTTCCTCCTCCGAGTCCCAGCCGGCGTGAACGCGCACCTTCGGGTCTTCCGGGTTGGGCGCATCGGTGAACAGCGTCTTGCCGAGCCTGTCCTCGTTGTGCGCGATCAGGTGCGAGGCGGCGGCGAGGATGTGCGCGGTGGAGCGGTAGTTGCGCTCCAGACGGATCACGGTGGCGCCGGGGAAGTCGCGGTCGAAGCGCAGGATATTGTCCACCTCGGCGCCACGCCAGCCGTAGATCGACTGATCGTCGTCGCCCACGCAGCAGATGTTGACCGTCTGCTGCTTGTTTTCGCTCACGGGCTGTTCCGCGCCTTCCGGCGCGGGCCCTCCGCGAGGGCCTCGCATCGGCTCGGACGCCCGGTCGGGCTTGCGGCCTTCGGCCGTAAGAGCCTTATCCTCCCCCCTGTGGGGGTGAGAGGCGACGGCCGCAGGCCGGCCAAGAGCCACTTGATGTGGCTCTTGGAGCGTCGAACGCCCGGAGCCATGCGGAGGGCTGTCGGCGCGTAGCGACGGGGTGGGGGTGGCAGCGGATCCGGCTTCACCGCGCCCTCCCCCATCAGAGGGGGAAGTAGAGCGCTTCATGTCCGGTCTCTGCGCCAGCAGCCTGAGCCAAAGATACTGCGCGGTGTTGGTGTCCTGATACTCGTCCACCAGGATGTAGTGGAACCGGCGATGATATTCCTTCAGCACGTCCGGATGTGCCCGGAAGATGCGGATGGGGTGCAGCAGGAGGTCGCCGAAGTCGCAGGCGTTCAGCGTCTTCAGCCGCTCCTGATAGGCCGTGTAGAGTTGCCGTCCCTTGCCGTTGCCGAAGGAGCGCGCGTCGCCTTCCGGGATGTCGGACGGGCCGAACCCCTTGTTCTTCCAGCCGTCTATCATCCCGGCGAACTGCCGCGCCGGCCAGCGCTTCTCGTCCAGGTTCTCGGCCTGGATCAACTGCTTGAGCAGCCGCAGCACGTCGTCCGTGTCGAGGATGGTGAAGTCGCTGCGCAGGCCGGCAAGCTCGGCATGGCGGCGCAGTAGCTTTACGCCGATGGAGTGGAACGTGCCGAGCCACGGCATGCCTTCCACCGCCTCGCCGACCAGCGCGGCAATGCGCAGCTTCATCTCGCGTGCCGCCTTGTTGGTGAAGGTGACGGCCAGGATCTGCGAGGGGTAGGCGCGGCCGGTCGCCAGGATGTGCGCGATGCGGGTGGTCAGCACCCGCGTCTTGCCCGTGCCGGCGCCCGCCAGGACGAGCACCGGCCCTTCCGTGGTTTCCACGGCAAGGCGCTGCTCCGGGTTCAGACCTTCGAGGTAGCGCGGGCCGGAAGACGAAGGCTGCGCGGTGCGGCCGAGCGCCCTTGCGGCAATGCCGCCTTGGCGCGGCGCGGGCGCAAAATCCGGAGCACGGTCGGGAAATTCGGGCATTCCTCGTCCATGTAGTGATTCGATGCTCAAAGGCCAGCGATGTTGCCGGTTTGTACCTGAATAGGCGGCGCTTGCCTCAGCCTTTCGCCTTCTTGCCCTTCAAGCGACGGTCGGTGAAATTCAGCCGCCCATCGATGATCGGCCGCATGGTGTCTGCCAGTTCCGGCTCCTGCGCCAGGGTGTTTTCGAGGGCCGTCATCTGGTTCAGCGCCACGGCCTGCAGAAGGTCTTCGCGGACGCTCCCGTCGGGCCGTCGCGGCAGGCGGGCGACGGTTTGAACGAGATCGGCCCCCCCATCACTTCGCAGCATGCCCGCTTTGGCGGTTTCGACGAAGGCATAGATGCCGCTGCCTTTGCTCGGCTTGGGGAAGGGGACGAGCGCCAATGCGGTTACATCCTGCTCAGCCATCAGGCGCTGGGTAATGCCTGCCCCCTCGTTGGGGATGCGGTCGTTGGTGCCTTCGCCGTCCGACCAATGGAAGACGCCGCGCGTGATAAGATTGTAAACCCTCTTGCCGCTCGCCATCCAGATGCGGGAGGGCAGCGAGCGCCGCTTGAGGATGCGCCGGGCGGTCGGCGTCATTAGCTCCGGCGCGAACGCTTTGCGCTGTTTTAGGAGGTGCCGGAAGTCCTCATAGGCCATCAGGCGGAACAGCCAGTTCTTGCGGCGGTGCAGCGAGGCCAGCTGGAAGTCGATCACGGCCGCAAGGCCATCAGGCGTCATCAGCCAGTTTTGCGGCTTCGCCAGATCGTTATGCGTGATGCCCCGGCGGCGAAGCTCGCGCAACAGGCGGTGCGCGTCGCGGTACCACTTCGGCGAGGCGGGCCGTGCCAAGTGCAGCGGCGTGCCTTCGCTCCAGGAACGAAACAGGCCGTGCCGGTCGGTCTCCAAGATGTTCGGCGCGCCCGTCAGGCCCTTCACGCGCTCCAGCGCGCGGATCTCGCGTTTCGCCAGAAGCCAAGCGACGGGGCGCGACCAGCGAGGACTCGCGGTGACGATGCGGCGGATCACCGGCGTCGCGGGATCGCCCGCCATGTGGCCTTTTTGCGTTTCGGAGAACACGTCGCGCTTGAGCACGGCGTCGGTGAGGAAGGCCGGCATCGAAGATTCCCTGTGCGCGCGTCTCATAAACGCACCGCGCCGGGCGGCGCAAGCGCGGGCGGCTTTGCAGTCACCGGATCATGACTGGACGCGGCATGCCGCGCGCCTATGCTCGGCCGCCAGACAGCCAGGAGGAAACCGCCCGTGACCGAGAACACCGACATCACCCAGGAGATGATCAACGCCTATGACGAGTACACCCACCTGACGCTGGACCGCCGCAGCTTCATGGAAAAGCTGACGAAGCTCGCCGGTTCGGCCACGGCCGCCGCGGCCATCGCGCCGATGCTGGCGGCAAGTTCGGCGCGTGCGGCGGTCGTCGCAGCGGACGATCCGCGCATCGCCAGCGAGACCGTTTCCTGGCCCGGCGCCAGCGGAACGATGAGCGGCACGCTGGTGCGCCCGAAGGAGGCGTCGGGAAAACTCGGCGCCGTGATCGTCATCCACGAGAACCGCGGCCTCAACGAGCACATCCGCGACGTCGCGCGCCGCGTCGCTCTGGAAGGTTTTGTGGCGCTCGCCCCCGATTTCCTGTCGCCGGCGGGCGGCACGCCGGCGGACGAGGACAAGGCGCGCGACATGATCGGACAACTCGACCCGAAGCAGACGGTAGCGAACGAGGTGGCGACGGTCGCCTTTTTAAAGAAGCACGATGCCGTGAACGGCAAGGTCGGCGCGGTGGGTTTCTGCTGGGGGGGCGGCGCGGTCAACGACCTCGCGGTGGCAAGCCCGGACCTCGATGCGGGCGTCGCCTACTACGGAAGGCAGCCGAAGGCTGAAGACGTGCCGAAGATCAAGGCGCCGCTGCTGCTGCACTACGCCGGCGAGGACCAGCGCATCAACGCTGGCATCGACGCCTACCGCGAAGCGCTGGAAGCGGCGGGCAAGGCGTTCACGATCCACATCTACGAAGGCGCGCAGCACGCCTTCAACAACGACACCTCCGAGGCCCGTTACAACAAGCAGGCGGCCGACCTCGCCTGGAGCCGGACGATCGCCTTCTTCAAGGAGAAGCTTGCGGGTTGAAGGGGGGCGGCTCGCTTAGCGTAGGCGTCGCAACACAATGCGCGGAGAGATGAAGGTGGAAGCTGAAGTCGAGCAGCACGTATTTGCACCGGACCGCGGCATCCCGAACAGCCGGCTGCCGCTGCTCCTGCTGCGCGATGCGTTCCCGCCGGAGGCGCGTGATGGAACGCGAGCGCGCCGTCTTCTGGAGCGAAACGGCTGGACGGGAACCTGGGTCACCGCCGTGTTCCCGTTCTGGCACTTCCACACGAAAGGCCATGAGGTGCTTGCCTGCGTCTCCGGCGAGGCGCTGATCGGCTTCGGCGGCGACCGCGGCATCAAAGCAACAGTGAAGCTTGGCGATGTCTGCCTGATCCCGGCCGGCGTCGGCCACAAACTCTTCGAAGGCAGCGACGATTTCCTGGTGGCCGGCGGCTACCCGCCGGGGCAGGAGGGCGAAATCACCAAGCCGGGTGAGCTGTCGGAAACCGCGATCGCAAGAGCGATCGACGAGGTGAAACTGCCGGAA
>CAXTCF010000097.1:0-15665 GCA_964242945.1 uncultured Rhizobiaceae bacterium
CTCGCCAATGCGACCGGCGCGGCAACGCTCCGCTCGCCGCGCCAGCCGAAATCGCTGCCCAAGCCGTTGAACGTGGAGGATGCCAAGCGCATTGTCGATGCCGACGAGCAGTTGACCAACGAGCCCTGGATCGCCGCGCGCGACGCCGCCGTGCTCACCCTGCTTTACGGATCGGGCTTACGCATCTCCGAGGCGCTGAACCTGCAATCCCGCGACCTCGCCGACGAGAGCGACCGGACGCTGCGCGTCACCGGCAAGGGCGGCAAGACGCGGCTGGTGCCCGTGCTGCCCGCCGCATGGGCGGCCGTCAGGGAGTACCGCCGCCTCTGCCCCTACGTGCTGGACGCGCAAGGGCTGCTCTTCCGCGGCGCCAAGGGCGGGCCGCTGCACCCCGGCATGATCCAACGCGCGATGCGGCGCCTGCGCTCGGTGATGGACCTGCCCGACAGCGCCACGCCGCACGCCCTTCGCCATTCCTTCGCCACGCACCTGCTAGGCCGCGGCGGCGATCTGCGCACCATCCAGGAACTGCTGGGACACGCCAGCCTGTCCACGACGCAGGTCTATACCGGCGTGGACACCGAGCGCCTGCTGGCGGTTTACCAGGCTGCGCATCCGCGGGCGTGAGCGTTTTTCAGAAGTATCGATCTTACCCAGCCTGCATGCCCGTTGATCCTTACCCGTTCACGGGGTGTGGGAAACGACGGCCGGAAGCCGGCAAGAAGCCATAGGGATGGCTTCTTGAGCTTCGAACGCCCGGAGCCATGCGAAGCGCCAGTAGGGACCGTCAAGGGTATAGAGGAGGCGGTGTTCGAGAGGCTTGTCTTGGCACCAAAGCCCGCGATCACAGGATAAGGAACCGTGCGGCGCCTGACGGATTTTGGGTTGAAACCCAGGAGAGCCGCGCGATGCCCATTTCATCCACGCCGCCGAAGCCGGTTCCCGATCCGGGGCCGCCGATGCCGGAGCCGCTGCCGCCCGATCCAGGGCCGGACGGTCCCCTGCCTACCCGCTGACATCCCAGGCACAAGGAAGACACGATGCCCGTTCGCAAGGAAATCCTGGTGCTGGTCGGCGTGGCCATCATCATCGCGGCGGTGTTTCTCATCCATCCGCTGATTCAAGGCCAGTTGACCACCGCGCCCGAACGGGCCGGCACGCCGCCGCAGAGCGAAACCACGGCAAAGGAGCCGGCGTCGCCGACGCCGAAGAATTGAGCGTGGGTCTTGGGAGAAGCTGAGGCTTCCTCCGTCGCATAAAGTTGAGCCTTGGGGCCCTTTGGAAAGGACTGGACGGTCGGGGCAATCCAGAGAGTTACGCTCCGTAGCGCCAACCCCTCATCCGCCTGCCGGCACCTTCTCCCACAAGGAGAGAAGAAGGCAGCGGCAAGGTTTTCGCCAACCAGAAACGGTGAAGGATGAGCAACACGACGACGCCCCTCCTTCTCCCCTTGTGGGAGAAGGTGGAGGCCAAGCGGATGAAGGGTGCTGGACGGAACGCGACGGGTAAAGGTTACCCCAACCCCGCCTTTTCCAGCGTAAACGCCACGTGGTGCGCTTCCGGCTCGCGGTAGAGCGGGTAGAGGGAGCCCACGGCGCGATCCACGGCCGCCACGTCGAGCAGGGGCTGCTTGCCGTCGAAGCGGTCGAGGGCTTCGGGCGTGAGCCGCACGGGGCGGAGCGTGGCGCTTTCCTCCCCGAAGCGGATCAGCGGGCTGTCGCGCTCCATCAGCTTGCGCGCGTTGCGCTCGCCGATGCGGCCGTAGCTCATCGTTTCCACCTCCAGCCCCGGCACGATCGCGCGGGCCACGCCGACGGCGCCGTTTGCCGGTCGGCAGTCCACGGCGAGCACGTCGAAGCCGGATGCTTCCAGCACGGACCTCGCAAAGCGGCCGCGCTCGCGCGAGTTGGCGAAGGTCGCGGTGGGAAGCTCGGCGAAGCGCTTGGTCGAGCGCTGCGAGAACACCGTGGCGTCGAGTTCCGCCTTCAACTGCTGCGGCGGCATCACGGCCCAACCCAGCATCGCGCTCAGCGCCCGGCTTTCGCCGCCTTCCAGGCTCGGCATGGCAGTGCGCACGAAGGCGTCGATGAACTCCTTCGGCGCGACCGTCTCGGCCTCGGCGAGCGGGCCATGCGCGTAGGTCTTGCGCACCCGCGCCGAACAGAACTCCAGCAGCGCCTTGCGGAGCGCCACGTTGCGGTCGGGATCGCAGGCCTCGCCGCAGGCAGAAAGCATGATCGGCACGCGCGGCCCAAAACCTTCGCGGTCGAAGCCCACGACGTAGAGATTGCACAGGCCGAACTCGTCGGTGGCGAATTTCGGCAGCACCGTGATGCCTTGCGCGTCGAGATGGGCTAGCAGGGCACGTGTGTCCGCGTCGATCTCGTCGGGAGAAAAGTCGAGCACCACGCCGGCGTCGAGCGCCCGGAACAGCAAGCCGTTGCCGTCGCGCTGGAGGAGTTCCAGGATGCCGTGCCCCACCGCCCAATCGAAGTCCGGCCCGGCGCCGTAGCCGTTGGTGATCAGCGTCGTGAAGGGCTGGTAGCCGGGGGGAAGCTCGAACACGTCGTTGCCGGCGATGTCGAGCGGCACCAGCACGTCCTCGCCCGTCGCCAGCCGCTGGGCGGTGGTCCAGGCGAGCGGCGTGTCGCGGTTGACCTTTGAGCCCGCAGGCAGGCAGAGCGTCAGCGGGTCGGCTACGCCTCGCTCTCCCCTTTCCTTCTTCAACGTGTTGTAGGAGCCCCTCACCTGCCGGTCGCGCTGGCCGAGTTCGCGGAGCGTCGGCAGGATCGATTCCGCGATCTCGCCAAAGGCGCCGGTCAGCGCCGTGGCATCGTCCAGCCCATAGCCATAGCCGGACGGCATGTTGCCGGGCATGCTCGTGTCGTCCAGAAACAGCGAGACTTTCCAGGCGGCAACCCCGGTCCGGTCCAGAGGTGTCAAGGGGAAGGCGGAGAAGCGGCCCGGCGGCAGGCCTTCGATGTAGGCGAGCACCGGGTCGGGAAGGTTCTGGGGCAGTCCAGGGATCATCGAGGTTGTTTCAGGCCTTGGCGTCGAAGGGAGGGGAAAGGTAGCCTCTCCCCCTCGCCCGGCAACGCTTATGCGTCAATGCGCACGAGCGTTGGGCCGCACTCAGCGCGGCTGGTTTTCCAGCCAAGCCGCCATCTCGGCGATCTCGCGCTCCTGCGCGGCGATGATCGCTTCCGCCATCTTCTTAGCCCAGGGGTCGTCACCATGCGCCAGTTCGGCCTTGGCCATGGCGATCGCGGCGCGGTGGTGCGGGATCATCCCGCAGATGAAGGCGACATCGAGGTCAGGCGCAGTTACCGCGGCGCCCATGTTCGCCATGCCCTGCATCGAGTCCATCAGCGCCTGATGGCCGGGATCGGCGGCTGCCTCCCCCATTGCCATTCCCCCGGACGGCATCGCCATGCCGTGCCCGGCATGCGGATCGGCCTTCGCCATGCAGGCCGGCGGCAGATCGGCCGTGGCATCCTGTGCAGCCGCAGGCCCGGCCAGAAGGCCGAGCGTCAGCGCGCAAAGCGGAACGAGCTTCATGGGGGTTTCCTTCCAAAGCTTAAGCGGCATCACACCGCTCCGGCGAGCATCCAGACGGCCATGGCGACCATCATCAGGTTTTCGGTGAGCGATACGAAGCCGAGCGGCACCTTGCCCGCGCCGCCGACGCAGGCGCAGTTGATGTCGCGCTTGTCGAGATAAACGGCCTTGAACACGGACGCCGCGCCGACCCCGCCGATGAACAGCGCAACGGGGATGGAAAGCCACATCAGGGCGCCCGCAGTCATCAGCACGCCGGCCAGAAGTTCCAGCCAGGGGTAGGCATAGGCATAGGGCACGTATCTGCGGGCGAGCATGTCGTAGCCAAGGAACATGGAGGAGAAGCTTTCCACGTCCTGAAGCTTCAGCATGGCGAGGATGCACATGCTGAACGAGATGAACCACTCGGCGGCGCGCAGGGAAAACACCGTGCCGGAAACGGCCCAGCTTGCCGCCAGCGCCATGAGGAGTGCTGCGCCGAACACCGCCAGCACCGGCCGGTAGGAAACGGCGTCCTTCGCCGGCACGTCCTGGCCGAGAAAGCGGCGCAGGTCGTCCCAGCCGCCGACCCGCCTGCCATCGATAAAGGTCTGGGGCGTCGTCTTGACGTCGTGCTCGGCCTTGAAAGCGTCCTGCTCGGCGCGGGAGCGGATCAGGTTGTCGTTGACGGCAAAACCCTTGCGCTTGAGCAGATCGACCGTCTTGAGGCCGTAGGGGCAGGTGTGCGTAGGCGTGACCATCCGATAGACGGTTGCCTGCTTGGCGGCAGCGGAAGCCATGGAGAAGAGTCCTTTTGTTCGGGCGATCAGCCGGTGCTGCGCGGCGCGGCGGCCTCGGCGCAAACAACCGCGCCGAAGCGCCTGGGCGAGTGCGGTGTTCCCTTGCCTCCGGAAGCGAGGTCGGCCAGGATCGGGCAGTCCGGGCGGTTGTCGCCGCAGCAGGTATCGGCAAGGGTTTGCAGCGTGTCGGCCATGCCTTGCAATTCGGCGATCTTGGTTTTTAGGGCGGCGACGTGTTCCAGCGCCAGCCCCTTCACGTCTTCGCTGTGACGCGAGCGGTCCCTCCAAAGCGACAGAAGTTCCGCGATACGCCCGACGGAAAAGCCCAGGTCGCGGGCGCGGCGCACGAAGCGCAGCGTTTCGACATCGCTTGCGGAATAGGTGCGGTAGCCCGCCTGGCTGCGGCCGGCAGGCGCGATCAGGCCGGTGCTCTCGTAGTAGCGGATCATCTTGGCCGAAACGCCCGAAGCGGAGGCTGCCTCGCCGATGTTCATGCCCAAACCTCCTGCTTCCAGCCTTCAAGCTTTGCAGCGACATGTAGGTGGGGCCTCCCATCGTGGGAAGGTCAAGGCGGCTTGGCGCGGCTGCGGCAATCGAGGACGCGATCTACGTGCGCGTGCTGAACTATCCCGCCGCGTTGGACAGACTGTTGAAGGGAGTGCCGCGAGCCTGATCCAGATGGCAGATCACGTCCTGCGGGCGAGCTTCGAAGAACGCACGGAGCGGCTTGCTCCTATGCGGCCGGCCGGTGCTCCTCCAGAAACCGGCCAATCCGCTCCAGCGCGCGGGAAATGTTCTCTTCCGAGTTGGCGTAGGAGAGCCGAAGAAAGCCTTCGCCGAGCACGCCGAAGTCCGGCCCGCCGATCGTCGCCACGCCGGCTTCTTCCAACAGGGCCGAGGCGAGGGGCTTTGCCTTCCAGCCGGTTCGGGAGACGTTGGGGAACGCATAGAACGCGCCCTTCGGCGTGACGGCGGAAATGCCGGGGAGCGTATTCAGCCCCTCCACCACCAGCTTCCGCCTGCGGTCGAAAGCGCGCATCATGGCTTCCACCGGCTCCTGCGGCCCGTCGATGGCGGCGATTCCGGCATATTGCGTCGGGGCGTTGACGCAGGACCAGCAGTTGACAGCCAGCTTGCGCACCTTGTCGTAGAGGTGGGCGCCTTGCCGGCCGTTCGGCCAGATCGACCAGCCCATGCGCCAGCCGGTCATCGCCCAGGTCTTCGACCAGCCGTTGAGCAGGATCAGCCGGTCGCGGAGTTCCGGAAAGGTGAGAAGCGAGACGTGCTCCTCGCCGTCATAGGTCATGGCATCGTAGATCTCGTCCGACAGGATGGCGACATGCGGGAAGGCTTCCAGCCCTTTCACCAGTGCTTCGATCTCGGCGCGCGGCGTGACGCCGCCGGTCGGATTGGCCGGCGAGTTGAGGATGAGCAGCCGGGTTTGCGGTGTGATCAGCGCCAGCGTTTCCTGCGCCGAGAAGGCGAAGCCGTTTTCCTCGCGCACCGGCACGGGCACCGGCTTCGCGCCGGTGAACTCGATCATCGAGCGGTAGATGGGAAAGCCCGGATCGGGGTAGAGGACCTCGGTGCCGGGCTCGCCGAACAGGAGGATCGCGGCAAACATCGTCGGCTTGCCGCCCGGCATGATCATCACCGAATCGGGCGAGACTTCCATGCCGGTGCGGGATAGTACCCGGCGGCACACCGCTTCGCGCAAAGACAGCAGGCCTGTCGCCGGTGTATAGCCGTGCGCGCCGTCGCGCAGCGCCTTCACCGCGGCTTCCACGATGTGCTCCGGCGTGCGGAAATCCGGCTGGCCGATGCCGAGATTGATGATGTCGCGCCCGCTTTGCGCGAGCGCGGTCGCCCGCGCCAGCACGGCAAAGGCGTTCTCCTCGCCCATGCGGTCGAAGGCGGCGATGGTTTGCAGCATGCTCCGGTTCATTGTTGCAGAGCCACCTCTACGTCCGTGAAGGTGAAGTCGTCACCCTTGAAAAGCAGCGGTGCTCGGAAGTGGATGGCATGGGCATAAGACATGCAGTCGCCGAAGTTCAGGTGCGCGCGTTGCCCTGTTCCCCGGCCATACCGCAGCGCTGCATCGGCTGCCAGAAAAGCGATCTCTCGCGTCATAGGGGGTATGCTGACGGAGAGGTCGTCCATGAACTCTCTGATCCACACGTCGCGTGCACCGCCAAGGCGCTGCAAGGCGCAGAACTCGACGAGGCAGCATACAGGCAGAATGCGTTGCGAAGCGGTTCGCAGCACGTCTCGAAAAAGCAGCGCGTCCGGTTCTAGCGCATAGATCGCTACGACCGCCGAGGTGTCGATGATGCAGATGTCCATCACGATTAGAAGATCGAATTCATCTCGTCTTCGATATCCTTCCAGGTGAGGTTGGGATCGCGCGGGGGGGCGCGCTCCATCAAGGCGGCGAAGCGCCTGTTGAATTCCTCCGCCGATTCGCTGCCCTTCTGACGCTCAAGGTTTTCCAACGCACGCGCAATTATCGTTTCCGGCTCTTCGCCTGTGCGTTCCCCAATGCGCCGGATGGTCGCTTCCAATTCGCTGTTCCGAATGGTGATCGTCACTGGACCTACTCCCGCGAAAACAGGTGAGCATATGTGCTCGGCTCCCTCCGGCACAAGCGAGCGCATCAATGACCGAAGATCTATCCGGCTGGATTCCCTGCCCGCGCCCGGAAAGGAAGGCGATGGAAGGACATCATGTCCGGCTGGAACCGCTTTCCGCCGCCGCACACGGCGACGAACTGTTTGCGGCGACGGTCGCGGAAGAGGAGCGCTCGCGCTGGCTGCCCGATGCCGTGCCGGCAAGCCGCGCGGACTACCAGCCTTGGCTGGAAAAGGCGGAGGCGAGCCCCGACCCGATGTTCTTTGCGGTGATCGACAAGGCGGCGGGAAAGATCGGCGGGCGGCAGACCATGATGCGCATCGACGCTGCCAACGGCGTGGCGGAGATCGGCAACATTCTTTGGGGGCCGCTGATCGCACGAAGGCCGGCGGCGACCGAGGCGCTGTTCCTGTTCGCTGCGCACCTGTTCGACGACTTAGGCTACCGTCGCTTCGAGTGGAAGTGCAACAACCGCAACGAGCCGTCCAAGCGCGCCGCCCTGCGCTTCGGCTTCACCCACGAGGGCGTGTTCCGGCAGCACATGATCGTGAAAGGTGAAAACCGTGACACGGCGTGGTATTCGATGCTGGACAAGGAATGGCCGGCGCTGAAAGCCGCGTATCAGGCTTGGCTCGCGCCGGAGAATTTCGATGCGGCGGGCGGCCAGAAGATGCGGCTGGAGGAACTCCGCCCAGCCTGAATCCGCAAGCAGGACTTTTTCGCATGATGGCCCACGACCACGCACATCACGACCATGCGGGCCACGGTCACGCCGGGCACGGCCACAGCGGTCACGGACATCACGACCACGCGCATGGCGGCATCGGCCACGTGCACGGGAACACATCCTCTAAAACGCGCGTGATGATCGCGGCTCTGCTGACCGGCATCTTCATGGTGGCGGAAGCCGTCGGCGGCTGGTGGACGGGCTCGCTGGCGCTGCTGGCGGATGCCGGCCACATGCTGACCGACACGGCGGCGCTGCTTCTCGCCTGGTTCGCCTTCAGCCTGGAAACCCGCGCGGCCAGCGCGAGCTTTTCCTACGGCTTCGACCGCGTGAAGACACTGGTCGCCTTCGTCAACGGACTTGCGGTTTTCGCCATCGGCATCTGGATTCTTGTCGAGGCGGTGACGCGCATCGTTGCCCCGCAGCCGGTGCTGGGCGGCACGATGCTGGTCGTGGCGGCGCTGGGACTCGTTGTGAACGTCGCCTCGTTTCTCGTGCTTTCCGGCGGCGAGAAGAACCTCAACATGCGCGGGGCGGTGCTGCACGTGCTGGGCGACCTGCTGGGGTCGGTGGCGGCACTCGCTGCGGCGGGCATCGTCTTGGCTACCGGCTGGACGCCGATCGACCCGATCCTTTCCGTTCTGGTGGCGGTGCTGCTGTTCCGCTCGGCCTGGGCACTGACGCGGGAGTCCGGCCACCTGCTGCTCGAAGGCGCACCGGACAATCTTGACCGCACTGCCGTCGCCGCCGACCTGGCCAGTGTTCCCGGCGTGCAGGAAGTCCACCACATGCATCTCTGGTCGCTGGATGGCGTGAGGAACATGGCCACGCTTCACGCCCGCCTCCTGCCCGGCACGGACGCGCAGAAAGCCATCGCCGCAGTCAAGCGGCGGCTGGCGGAGAAGCACGGCATCGACCATGCGACAGTCGAGCCGGAATACGACATCTGCGCCGATCAGGCACACGCCTGCGGCCTGGGGCAGGATCGGCACGCAGCCTGATGGACGCTTCAACGCGCAATGCCGTCGCCGCATTCCTGATCATCGCCGGCTTCGGGCTGGCGGCTTATTTCATGCCGAGCATCATGCTGGCGGTCGGACAGTTTTCCCCACTCGCCGCGGCCGTTCTGGCGGTGCTGTTCGTGCTGGCTTTCTTCGGCGTGTTCTGGCTGCGCGCCCGCTTCCAGAAGCGGGAGAACCGCTGATGCATGTTCTCGTCACCGGCGCCGCCGGCATGATCGGGCAAAAACTCCTCGCCCGGCTGGCGGCGGACGGCAAGGTCAATGGCAGGACGGTCACGGCGCTGACGCTGCACGACATCGTGCCGCCGTCCGTGCCCGACTTGCCCGACGTGGCGGTGAAGGCGCTCGCTGGCGACTTCTCCGCACCGGGAGCAGCCGATGAACTGGTTCGGGACAAGCCGGACCTGATCTTCCACCTGGCCGGCGTCGTCTCAGGCGAGGCGGAAGCAAATTTCGACCTGGGTTTTCGCGTCAACTTCGACGGTACACGCGGCTTGTTCGAGGCGATACGCGGGGATGAAAGCTATTTCCCCAAGGTAGTCTTTTCCTCCTCCATCGCCGTGTTCGGGGCACCCTTTCCGGCCGTCATCCCGGACGATTTCGCGCCCGTGCCGCTGTCCTCCTACGGGACGCAGAAGCTGATGGGCGAGCTGCTGCTCAACGACTATTCCCGGCGCGGCTTCCTCGACGGCGTCGGCATCCGCCTGCCGACGATCTGCGTCAGGCCGGGTAAGCCGAACAAGGCGGCGTCCGGCTTCTTTTCCGGCATCATCCGCGAGCCGCTAGCAGGGAAGGAAGCGCTGCTGCCGGTGCCGCGGGACGTTGTCCACACGCATGCCAGCCCGCGCTCGGCGGTCGGCTTTCTCCTGCACGCCGCCGCGCTTGATACCGCCAAGCTTGGCTCCCGCCGCAACCTGACGATGCCCGGCGTCGCAGTTTCGGTGGACGAGCAGATCGAGGCGCTGCGCCGCGTTGACGGCTCGGATGCGGTGAAGCTGATCCGCGAAGAGCCGGACGAGGCGATCTGGGCCATCGTGAAGAACTGGCCGGAACGCTTCGACGCCGCGCGCGCGAAAAAACTCGGCTTCAGCGCGGAGAACGATTTCGACGCGATCGTTCGCGCGCATATCGAGGACGAAAGGGTAGGTGATCCCGGGCCGCTGCGCCGCTTTCCGCCTTTCTCACGCGCCACGTAGCTGCGTTGTGATCACTCGGTCGATTTGGCGAACTCGTAGGTGTAAACGACCTCGCCAGCGTCGCAACCGCTGACCAGAACATAGATCAGGTCGCCCGGCTTTGCGAAATCGAACGGGGTAGGGTTGACGGTTACTTCGAGCGATGCAGCCGCCGTCGAGAAAGGTTCGGCGCGGGCTTCGATGTAGTTCTGGCCGCTGAATGGCCCGAATCCGGTTTTGATGGTGAGACCGGCGCCCACGGAGGTTCTTGCAGTCGAGGTGGCCGAGCCGTTGAGGGTCACGCTGAACGGCTTCTCCTCGACCCGGTCCGGCAAGGCCGACCAGTTGCAAACCGCCTGACCGAAGGGAGCCTTCATCATCATGTTTCCGTCGCCGACCGAGACTTGCCACTCCGGTACGACCGAATTGGGCTTCGGCTCGACTTGCGCCAGTTGGTAATGCCTCGCCTCGGCGGCAGGTTCGGCCGGGCATGGTGCCTGCGCGGCGGCCTGGGCTTCGCGGATCAGGTCTGCCCGCAGCTTCTCGTAGATGCCCGCCGCCACCTTGGCCTTCCATGTCCGGTCGACGATCTCCCATTCCTCGTTCAGGATCCGCTGATAGTTCTCACGGTTCTGCGGGCCGCCCAATTCGAGGAACTGGCGGGTGTAGAACCCCTTGAACAGGGTTTCCAGCCTTGCGAAATCTTCGAGCGTCGTGACCTTCTCGGAAAAGTTCCGGCAGTCGATTCCTGGGGCGATGGCCTGCGCGCCGTTGGTCTGGAAAAATCCGAAGCCGGCAAGCGATTCACCGGCGCTCGCGCCGCCGCACAGGAAGGCGTCGAGTTGCGCCTCCTTCGCCGCGGCGATGGTGTACTCGACGCCTTGGATATACAGCTTGCCACCCTTCTGGATCCTCCCATAACCGGGAATCAGAATGCCGGCCGCGCTGTCGGCGAGCGATTCCAGCACGGCTTCCAGTTTGTCGTCGTCCGGCGCCTTCACATAGGCGTCCCAGGCCTTGCTGGCCGCCTTGCCGACCTTCAGATAGGGCTTCGTCTTCGCATAGGCTTCCAGGCCCGCACGATAGACATCCCCGCAAAGGTTGCCCTGCGCGGTCGCCGGGCCGGCATGAACCATGCCCCAGGCCAGCATCCCGGCCGTGACCAGCCGCGTCCAAGCTGTTTTCCGCATTTGCTTCCACCCCCCTGCGGCGGTGCTGGATCGAAGTGGCAGCTGAAGGTGGGGTTATCGAAGGTTTCGACATCCCGAGCCAACCCGATGCAGCTTACCCAAGGGAAGCAATGAAACACTTTGCGCCCCCCGATGCAAGGCTCCGCTGTCGTTTTCGGCATCGCGCGGTAATTGCCCGGAGATGGCGGCCTTTCTGCCGCGGGCGAAATGCCTCGTTGCGGAGAAGTGCGAGAGTCAGCCTACCTTGCAGTCCAGTTCCAGCTTGGTCGCGAAGATCTTGCTGAGGTTGGTGCCGGTGGGATCGTTGAAGAAGGCTTCCGTCAGCGTCTTCTGGTTCTGGGCGATCGCCTCGTCGGGGTCGGGCCGCACCACATGCCGCGTGCAGGAGGAAGGCAGGGTCTGGACGCTCATGTGGTCGTCCTGCGTGAAGTCGATCGCGGTGTAGAAGGTCGGGTCGTAGATGCCGAAATCGACCTTGCCCGCCAGCTTCAACGGCTCCTTCGGCATGGACTCGAACAGCACGATAAGCTGGTTGTCCTGAAACTGGGCGATCAGCTGCGCTGGCGGGTTCATGGCGATGTCCTTGCCGTCCACCGTCACAAGCTGGAAATATTTGTACTCCGCGAGGCTGTCGAAGATGGTGCTCGACACCTCGCCAAGCTCGCTGTCGTCCAGCTTCAGGTCGGAATTCTTGTCGAACTCCATCAGGACGGTCGAGGAAAACAGGTCGTCGAAGCGCCACAGGTTGCGCAAGCTCTTCACCGTGCTGTCGGGGTTCACCATCACGTCGAGCCGCGCTTCGGCGAAGACGTGGGGATGCGCGGCGGCCGCCGCCGCGGAAAGGAGCAGCGCGGCGCAGGCGGCAGCCGGGAAAAGCGGTCGTTGCAAGAAAATGTTTCCATGCCGACGAGGAGGTCGCAGTCGTTCGTGGCTCAGGAAGCGGGCGAAAGTGGGATCGTGCTCACGCCGCCTGCGCCTTGAACCAGCCGGCGAGGAAATCCACCAGAGCGCGCACCTTGGCAGGGAGGTAGCGCCGGTGAGGATAGACGGCGAAGATGCCGCCGCCGGTCGGCAGCCATTCCTCCAGCACGGAGATGAGCTTGCCATCCTTGAGCGCCGGCGCGGCTACGAAGTCGGGCAGGATGGCGAAGCCGAGGCCGGCTTCGGCGGCGGCGCGGATGGTGAGCGGGCTGTTCACTTCCATCGGGCCGGAGACCGAAACGCTGATCGTGTCGCCGTCGCCGTCGCGGAACGGCCAGTTGGAAAGCCAGCGGCCGTTGGTGTCGATGAGGCAGGGCAGAGCGGCCAGATCCTGCGGGCGCTGCGGCGTTCCCGCCTTGGCGATCAGGTCCGGGGATGCGCAGATTTTCGTCCCGAAGGAGGCGAGACGCCGCGCGATCAGCGAAGAATTCTCCAGCCGCGTGATGCGGATGGCCAAATCAAAACCCTCCTCCACAAGGTCCACGAAGCGGTCGTCCAGGCGGATGTCGAGCGCAATGCCGGGATGCGCCTTGGCGAAGTCAACGAGGCAGAGCCCGATCGGCGCATCGGCGAAAGTGCGGGGGGCGGAGAGTTTTATGCGGCCGCGGGGTTCACCGGAGGTTTCACGGACGGCATCAGCGAGGCTGTCCACCTCGCGCACGATCTCGGAAGCGCGGCGGTAGTAGGTGTGACCGGCTTCCGTCAGCGAGAACTTCCGCGTGGTGCGGTTGAGCAGCAGCGCGCCAAGCTCGTCTTCGAGCTCGCGCACGTATTTGGATAGGAGCGCCTTGGAGCGGCCCTTCTTTCGGGCGGCGGCGGAATAGCCTTCGGCTTCCACCACGTCGAGAAAGGCGCGCATGCGCGTCAGCGTGTCCAAGCGCCCTCCCCCGCCACGCGGCCTGCCAGTGCCACAAGCCGCTCGTCGCTGCCCGGCGGTCCGAGAAGCGAGATGCCGAACGGCGCGCCTTCGACCTGGCCAAGCGGCAGGTTGACCTGCGGAAAGCCGGACAGGCCCGACCAGCACAGCATCTTCAAGCAACGCTCGCGGAAAGCCCCGAGTTCCTCCTGGCTGCTGGCGGCCAGCAGCGCCGCGCCCGGCACGGTGGGCAGCACCATGACGCCATCCGCGCCCAGCCGCTCGCGCAATTCCTCCCGAAAACCTTCCCGCCTTGCCATCTCCGCGTCGTAAGTCTCCGCAGAGATTTGCGCGCCGGCCTCGAAGCGCTCCTTCACGCCCGGCCCCAGCCCGCGGTCCTTTTCGCTCAGCCACGCTCCGTGAGCGGCCCAGGCTTCAAACCCCTGGATGCGCCGGAAGCACCAATAGAGATCGTCGATCGCCTGCGAGGGCGGCGCTTGGCTTTCCGCCGCGCCCAGTGCGCCGGTGACGACCGCCAGCAGCCGGCCGTATTCCGCTGCCGCCTGGGGCAGCAGGAGGTCTTCCAGCACGGGGAAGCGCAGCAGGCGCACGGGCTGCTCTTCCGCTTCTCCGAACAGCACGCCCGCCACGCGCGAAAAGCTGGGAAGATCGCGGGCAAGAAAACCTGCCGTGTCGAGCGAGCGAGCGAGCGGCATGACGCCGTCCAGCGGAAGCCGCCCATGCGTCGGCCGGATGCCCCACAGCCCGCAGAAGCTCGCCGGCGCGCGGATCGACCCGCCGGTGTCGGAGCCCAGCCCGATCTCCGCCAATCCAGCCGCGACCGCCGCGGCGGAGCCGGACGAGGAGCCGCCGGTGATCCGGCCGGGCGCTGCCGGGTTCACCGGATGCGGGAAGTGGCTGTTCTGTCCCATCAGCGAAAAGGCAAGCTCGTCGGTCTGAGTCTTGCCGGCGAACTCGGCCCCTGCGTCCAGCAGCCTCTGCACGACGGGGGCATTGCCTTTCGCGGGTTCGGCCTCGTCGCGCTTTTGCGGATTGCCGCCGCCGGTCGGCCAGCCCGCCACATCGAAGATGTCCTTGACGGCAAGCCGCATCCCCGCAAGCGGGCCGCCCGGCGCATGCGCAGCGGGCGCGGGCTCGCCGCCGGGCGGGAACGGCAGGAAGGCGTTGAAAGGGTCGGTTGTCCGGATCATCGGGAAGGCTGGGGTTGCAGGAACGCCACCTTCCCTGGCGGGACCATTTTTTTCAAGGCTGGGCCGGTTTTTGATTGATCGGGGGGCCGCGAATCTTTATATCGCGGTTGCCCAAAGTCGCACGTGCCTGTGGGTGTCCGCCGTCCCTCGAATGGTGAGGAAAACGGCAAGGTACCTGGAACTAACCCCTCCAGTCGTTTTCGCGGCCTACCGCCGAGAGCGAGGACACCTTGAAGCAACGACGGTGCGGGCCTTTCTGGTCTCCCCCGGTTGTCCATAGACCGGGGATTCTGAAGAGGCACACCTTCCTTGCCGGCAGTGCGGATGGGAACTCCCTTCCAAGCCAAGGCAGACAAAGCGGACTGGAGCCGGGCAGGCTTTTAGTCCAATCGCCGCACGGAAGCGGTTTTGCAGATCCGGGATATTCCACCGGCTGGATTTGCGAGAACGACTCCGCGCCTTTGTCCACCGTCCCGGCTTTCCCGCCGGGTGCTTGATGCCGCGCGTGAAAAACCGCGCGGGATGGAGTTTTCCCATGGCAACCCAGCGTGTTCTCGACTTCCTCGCCACCCGCCGCCCCGAAGGCCCCTGCCTCGTGGTGGACCTCGATGTCGTGCGCGAAAACTACAGCGCTTTCGAGAAGGCCCTGCCCGACTCGCGCATCTTCTACGCCGTGAAGGCCAACCCGGCGCCGGAAGTGCTGCGCCTGCTTTGCCAGCTCGGCTCGTCCTTCGACACCGCCTCGGTCGCCGAGATCGAGATGGCGCTGGATGCGGGCGCCTCCGCCTCGCGCATCTCCTTCGGCAACACCATCAAGAAGGAGCGCGACATTGCCCGCGCCCACTCGCTCGGCATCGACCTGTTTGCGGTTGATTGCGTCGAGGAAGTCGAGAAGATCGCGCGCGCCGCGCCCGGCGCCCGCGTGTTCTGCCGCGTGCTGACCGACGGCGAAGGCGCGGAATGGCCGCTGTCCCGCAAGTTCGGCTGCGTGCCCGCGATGGCGGTGGACGTGCTGCGCCACGCCAAGGCACTCGGCCTCGACGCCTATGGCGTCTCCTTCCACGTCGGTTCGCAGCAGTGCGACCTCGGCGCCTGGGACAAGGCGCTGGCTGACGCGAAAGATGTGTTCGCGACGCTGGCCGAGGAAGGCATCGTTTTGCGCATGGTCAACATGGGCGGCGGCTTCCCGACGCGCTACCTGCGCGACGTGCCGGAAGCGCAGGCCTACGGCCAGGCGATCTTCGGGGCGTTGCGCCGGCACTTCGGCAACCGGATCCCTGAGACCATCATCGAGCCGGGCCGGGGCATGGTCGGCAATGCCGGCACCATCCGCTCGGAGGTGGTGCTGGTGTCCCGGAAGTCGGCGGAGGACAAGGTGCGCTGGGTGTATCTCGACATCGGCAAGTTCGGCGGCTTGGCCGAAACGATGGACGAGGCGATCCGCTATCCCATCACCACGGCCCGCGACGCGGACGCCAAGGGTGCCTGCGTGCTCGCCGGCCCGACCTGCGACTCGGCCGACGTGATGTACGAGAAGAC
>CAXTCF010000098.1:0-15628 GCA_964242945.1 uncultured Rhizobiaceae bacterium
CGCGGATGCCCGGCACCTTGTTGGCCGAAAGCGCCACGCCGATGCCGGTGCCGCAAACGAGGATCGCCCGGTCGTAGGTGCCGTCGAGGATGCCGTTGGCTACGCGGTCGGAGATGTTGGCGTAGTATTTTTCCTCCGTTCCGGACGGCGCGCTGCTGACTTCCGAGACCTCCAGGCCTTCACGGCCGTCCAAGTATTCGGCAAGCGTCTTGGCGAGGCCTGATCCGGCGCTGTCTCCTGCGATGGCGAGCTTCATGGCTTTGTCCTTTCTTCGATGGCTCTGGCGCAGCGGTCGAGGATGTCGTTGTAGCCCGCGACATCCCAGGCCGAGCGCCCGATGAACAGCCCGTCCACGTGCGGGCATGCGATGAGTTCGGCGGCGTTGCCGGGGTTGACGCTGCCGCCATAGAGGCAGGGCACGGTGCGGCCGAGAACGCCTTCCGCCGCCTCGATGATCTTTGCCTGCCGGTCGTCGGCATAGTCCGGCGAGGCCGGCACGCCCTTTTCGCCGATCGCCCAGACCGGCTCGTAGGCGAGCAGAATCTCCGCGCCCTTCTGCTCGTCATTCAGCGGGCCTAGAGCGCTTTCCACCTGAATTCGTAATACTTCGTCAGCGCGGCCGGCATCCTTCTCGGCGGCGGTTTCGCCGATGCAGATCAGCGGGATCAAGCCGTGGCGCACCGCCGCTTCCGTTTTGAGGCCGACGGTCTCGTCGGTTTCGCCGAAATGCGTGCGGCGCTCGGAGTGGCCGAGTTCCACGATGTCGAGATTGCAATCACGCAGCATCACCGGCGAGACCTCTCCGGTCCAGGCGCCGCGATCGGCCCAGTGCATGTTCTGCGCGCCGACCTTCACATCCGTGTCCTCCAGCCACGCCTTGACTTCGCGCACCGCCGTGAAGGGCGGGATGACGAAACGCTGGATCGCCGGATCGGAGGCACGCCCGCGCAGCCCTTCCGCGAAGGTGCGCGCTTCGGCCAGCGTCTTGTTCATCTTCCAGCTGGTGCCCACCCAGAATTTCTGCGGCTTGGCCGTCATGCTTTGAGCTTCTCTCCCAGGGATTGAACGGCGTCGCCGGCGCTGCCGCCCGTCGGGGCCACCACGACGTTGATGCCCTTGGTCCGCATTCGTTCGAGGTGGGATGCCGGAATACGGTCGTCGACGATCACGATGTCGAAGCTGGTCAGCGGCCCGAAACCGTGCAGCGCGCGCCGCTCGAACTTGGTGTGGTCGATGAGCAGGATGCGGGTCGCGGCCGAGTCGAACATCGCCCGCTTGGCGTCGATCATCTCCGGCGACTGGTGGAACACGATGTCGTCGGTGACGGCCGCCATCGACAGGATCACGCTGTCGGCGCGCAGGCGCGAGATCTCGTTGGTGGTCATGCGCCCCATGAAGGCGCTGCACCAGGCGTGGTACTGGCCGCCGAGCGCCAGCAGCGTGATGTCGTTCATGCCCTTCACGTCGTTCATCAGCCGGAGCGAGTTGGTGATGACGGTGAGCGGCGCCTTGGCCGCGAGGTGCGGCACCATCTGAAGCACCGTCGTGGAGTCGTCGAAGAAGATCGCCTGGCCCGGCTCGACGAAGCGCAGCGCGGCCAGCGCCAAGGCGCTCTTTTCCGCGCTTTGCCGGCTGGAGCGGTAAACGTCGCTCGCCTCGATCAGGCTGGTGGGCGCGGCCGAAACGATGCCGCGCGTCTTGCGCAGCAGGCCGCGGCTGACCAGTTCGTCGAGGTCCCGATGCACGGTCATCAGGCTGATGCCGAAGCGCTCGGTCAGGTCCTCGATGCGCATCGTGCCTTCCGCCATCACGGCCTCGGTGATGAGCTGCCGGCGCGTAAGCTGCCGGGCCTGCCGGGCGTCCGCCGGCACGGGGTCGGGCTTCAGCCGGTCGCGGGCCGTATCGTCGGCAAGGGATTCGCTCATCGTGCCTGATTCCCCCATGCGGGCCGCCGCGGCCATCCCTGCGGTAGGGAACCCATGGGCGCGCAGCCGACAACTGGCAAGGTGCACGCTAAAAACTGCCAGTGGGCGGAGGGTGGGCGGAGCGTCGCACCGACGCCCCGCCCGTTTTGCCGGATGTCTTACTGCGACAGCGTGAAGGCGGCGCTGTACTTATCGACATTGTCCTTGGTGATCAGGAGGCAGTCGAACAGCTGCTTTTCGGTTTCGGCGCCGGTCTTGCCGTTCTTGATCACGGCGTCGGCCTGCTTGATGGCTTCGGCGGAGAACACCGCCACCGGCTGAAGCACGGTGTAGGCCATTTCGCCCGCCTTCACCGCCGCGACCGCGTCCGGCGAACCGTCGAAGCCGCCGACGGTCACGCCCTTGAGCTTGCCGGCTTCCTTGAGCGCCGCGATCGCGCCGAGCGCCATCTCGTCGTTGCCGGAGATCACGCCGTTGATGTCGGGGTTGGCCTGGAGCAGGCTCTGGGTCTTGTTGTAGCCCTTGGTGCGGTCCCAATCGGCGACTTCCTTGCCGACCTTCTGGAGGTCGGGGTACTGGGTCAGCACCGTTTCATAGCCGTTGGAGCGCGTCGCGGCGTTGTTGTCGGCAGGGTTGCCGAACAGTTCGACATACTTGCCCTTGTCGCCGATGGTCTCTACCCACTGCTGCGCGCCAAGTGCGGCACCCTGCGCGTTGTTGGACACGAGCTGTGCCTTGGCGAGGCCTTCCTGGTTGATCTCGGCGTTGACGAGGATCACCGGGATGCCGGCGTCCACGGCCTTCTTCACCGCGCCGACCGAGCCGTCGGCATTGGCCGGGTCGAGGATGATCGCCGCCGACTTGTTGGTGATGGCGGTGTCGATCAGCGTCGATTCGGTGTTGGTGTTGCCGGTGTGAGCCGAGACGGTCGCCTTGTAGCCCATCTTCTCGGCGGTGGCCTTGGCGACCTCGCCTTCGGTGAACCAGTAGGGGTTGGCCGGATCGTTGACGATGATCGTGATCAGCCCGCCCTGCTGGGCCCAGGCCGGAGCGGCGGCGAAGGCCGGAGCCAGCGCGATGCCGGCAAGCAGCAGGCGCCTTGTCAATTTGGTCATGTGCTTTGTCTCCCTTTTGAATTTTCCGTCGTGGACGCCGGACATCCGGCGTTTCTTTCCGCGAAAAGTGCTCAGGCCCTTGAGGCCGGGGCGCTTCTCGGCGGAGAAGAGGCTGGGGCCGCGGCAGCGGGGCGCTTCTTGGCGCGGCCTTCATATTTGATGGAGTTGAGCAGCACCGCGAGCACGATCACGGCGCCCGTGAACACGGTCTGCCAGTAGGACGAGACGCCGATGATCACGAGGCCGTCCGACAGGAAGCCGATCACGAAGGCGCCGAGCATGGTGCCGCGCACCGTGCCGCGCCCGCCGGTCAGCGCCGCGCCGCCGATCACCACCGCGGCGATCGCGGTCAGTTCGTAGGTCGTGCCTGCGGTGGGACCGGCCGAGGTGAGCTGCGAGGACAGCACCAGCCCGGCGATCGCCGCGCAGATGCCGGACAGCACATAGACGGTGATCTGCACCCGCTTCACCGGCACGCCGGACAGCTCCGCCGCGCGCGCATTGCCGCCCGACGAGTATAGCCAGCGCCCGAAAGCCGTGCGCGACAGCATAATGCCGGCGGCGACCGCCAGCAGCGCCAGGATGATGACGCCGATCGGCACGCCGGCAAGCCGGTTGAAGCCCAGCCAGTTGTAGCCCTGGTTGCCGAGCTCGGGCGATCCCGCGAGGTTGTTGTAGGTGAGGCCGTTGGTCATCAGGAGCGCGATGCCGCGGGCGACGTAAAGGACGCCGAGCGTCGCCACGAAGGCCGGCACCTTGAAATAGGCGGCGAGCACGCCGTTGACCGCGCCCACGAATGCGCCGAGCGCGAGCGTGATCACCACCACGACCCAGACCGGCGGGTAGAGGATGACGCCCGCCCAGGTGAGTTCCGCGCCCGTGAGGAAGTAGCCCGCCACCACGCCGGACAGCGCCAGCGTGGAGCCGACGGACAGGTCGATGCCGCCGTTCAGCACGACCAGCAGCATGCCGACGGAAAGGATGCCGTAGATGGCGACGTGGTTCGCCATGATGAGGAAGTTGCTGAGCGTGAAATAGACCGGCGACAGGATCGAGAAGACGACGATGATCACGATCAGCGCGAAGAAGGCGCGGCCTCTGAGCAGAAGCTCGATGGGGTCGAAGCCCTCGCCGAACAGGCTTCCGCGCGTTGTTCCGGCAGCAGCGACGTTTGCCATTGATTGCCCCCTCCAGTCAGTGCAGCGCCGGGCTGCCGGCGGCGGGCCGATGCGCCGTGCGTCCGCCGCGCAGGATTTCGTTGATCGCGCGGGCGGTGTGCTCGTCGGTGATCAGGCCGCGCAAGCAGCCGCTTTCCAGCACGGCCTTGACCGCCGCCACCTTGATCGCGCCGCCGGCGACCGCCACGATCCGGCGGCCCTTCAGCTTGTCCAGCGGCACGGTCAGGATGCGCCGCGTCACTTCCGTCTCGATGGGCTTGCCGCCGGCGTCGAAGAAGTGGCCGAGCATCTCGCCGACGCCCCCGGCCCGCGCGATCGCGTCCATGCCGGCCGGCTCGATCATGCCCGTCGTCACGAGTTCCGCCTGGGCGCCCGCCGTGCCGATGCCGACCAGGATGAGGTCGCAGCTCTCAGCGAGCCCGAAGGCTTCGACGACGCCCTGCTGCCCCAGGAGAACGGCGCGGTCGCCGGCGCTGTTGGCGAGGAACGGCGCCTGCATGACGATCGCCCTGCCGTTCGTGCGCTCCGCCAGGCGCGTGGCGATCTCGTGCGGGTTGCCCTGGAACTGCTGGGTCAGCCCGCCCATCAGCGCCACCACCTCGACATCGGTGCCTTCCGGCGCGGCGACATTCTCCACGCAGGCCAGCAGCGTGCGGCCGTGGCTGACGCCGATGCGCATCTTTGCGGCGCGGGCGATCTCTTCAGACAGGAACGCTCCGCCCGCTAGCCCCAGCGCCTCCAGCGGCAGGTCGTCGCGATGCAGGTCCGAGACGACCTCGCACATTTCGAGGCCGTAGGCCTGCGTCAACTGCTGGCGCAGATCGACTTCGCCGGAGGCGGCCATGATCTGCTTCTTCGTGACGTCCGGCCCGAACTCGGCGGCGATCTTGCCCTTGTGCATGACGATGATGCGGTGCGCCACGGCCAGGCACTCGCCGACTTCCGAGGTGGAGTAGATCACCGCAAGCCCGGCTTGAGCGCCCTCGGCCAGCAGGCGGAACACCTCGGCCTTGGCGCCGACGTCGATGCCGCGCGAGGGCTCGTCGAGGAGCACGACGCGGGGTTTTGTCGCCATCATCTTGCCGATCACCACCTTCTGCTGGTTGCCGCCCGACAGCGAGCCGATGGCGGCGTGCCCGCCGGCGGTCTTGATGCGGGTCGCCCCGATGGAGTTGGAGATCAGCGACTTTTCCAACGGCCGGGAGGTGAGCAGGCGCCGCGTGAAGGCGCCGATGGAGGCGAGCGACAGGTTCTCGCCGACCGTCATGGTCTGCACCAACCCGTCGCGCTGCCTGTCCTCCGGCACGATCACGAGGCCCTTGGCGATGCGGCTCGCTATGGAAAGCCTGGAGACGTCCTCGCCTTCCAGCATCACGCGCCCGCCGGTCAGCGGCAGCCGCCCGGCCACGGCTTCCAGAAGCTCGGTGCGCCCTGCGCCCATCAGGCCGTAGATGCAGACGATCTCGCCCGCCCGCACGCTGAGCGACAGGCGATCCACGAGGTCCGCGCCCGACTTGTCGGCGACCGAAACGCCCTCGATCGAAAGCGCCGTCTCGCCGAAATCATACCCGGTGGGCGGCGAGCCCAGGTCGAAGTTTTCGCCCACCATGTGGCGGACGATCCATTCGAGGTCGATGTCCTCGCGCCTGGCGTAGGCCGTCATAGAGCCGTCGCGCAAAACCACCGCGTGATCGGTGATCTCCAGCGCCTCTTCGAGGTGGTGCGAGATATAGACGATGGCGACGCCGCGCGCGGTGAGGTCGTGGATGACCTTGAACAGCCGCTCCACTTCTGACGCAGAGAGCGCGGAGGTCGGCTCGTCCATGATGAGGATGCGGCTGTCCACGGACAAAGCGCGGGCGATCTCGACGATCTGCTGCTGGCCGAGCCGCAGTTCCTCGACCGGCGTCAGCGGGTCTATGTTCTCGCCGAGGTCCTCCATCAGCGCGCGGGCCTGACGCTCCTCTTCGGCAAAATCCACGCCGGTCGGCCCGGTGATCTCGCGCCCCATGAAGATGTTGTCGCGGACGGGCAGGTTCGGCGCGAGGCTGAGTTCCTGGTGGATGATCGAGATGCCGCGCTCGCGCGCGTCGTTGGAAGAGGAGAACACGACGGGCTTGCCGTCCAGCACGATTTCGCCGGCCGTCGGCGTCACCACGCCGGACAGGATCTTCATCAGCGTGGACTTGCCGGCGCCGTTTTCGCCGAACAAGGTCGTCACCTGGCCGCGCTTGACCTCGAAGTTGACGCCCTTCAGCGCATGGACCGCGCCATAGGACTTGGCGACGTTGCGCGCTTCCAGCACGGTTTCGCCGTAGCCGGGCGCACGGATGCGGGGCGCTTCCCGCGTGTGGGCGTGCGCGCCGGCCATCACTCGACCCCCAGCGCAACCGGCGTGACGAGCCAGTTCTTCGGATTGATCATGCGGAAGGCGCCGACCACCTTGACCTTTTTTCCCTTGAGGTTGGCGGTGTCCACATTGGCCAGCACCGACGCCTTCATCTGATTGTTCAGCGCGCTGCCGGCGTTCTGGTATTCGATCTGGTTCTTGAACTGGCCGAAGGCGACCGTCCCGGTGACGTCGCGCAGTTCCGTGCCGTTGATGGCCGGGCCGGTCTGCATGCGCACCTTCGTGCCATCCGGCATGCCGTCCACGGCCACCTCGTAGATGCCCGACTTCGCGTCCCCTGCCACGCCTGAGAAGGAAACGGGGAAAACCGGCGTTCCGCCCGACACCACGCCGTACTGCTTGACCGCGGCCGTCTTGTCCTTGGCCAGCGCCTCTGCAAGCGCCGGCGCGCCGACCGCCTTTTCCTCAACCAGCCCCTTGATGCGCGGGAACTCGCTTTCACCATAGGCCGCCGGGGAAAAGGCCGCGGTCCGGGCGTCGTCCGCCGAGCCGATCTTGACGACCTTCGTGTCCAGCGCCATGGCGACCAGGACAACCACCGCGGCGCCCGCAAACAGGATCGGGCGCAGGTTCGATTTTCCGGGAACGGTGCGCGGCTTCGCGCTGGCGGCGGCTGTGCTCATGAAAGACGCCTCAAAGCTGCAAAGGTTTTACGGGGCCTGCCAAGAAGCGGCGCGCGGGCCTGCGGCGCACGGAGAGCACGCTTTCCACGGCGCAGTCACGGGCGCCGCCCCACCGATCCGGCAGCGCATTCGCACGGCAGACGGCCGCTGCCGCCCCTGAAAATCTCGTCACAGCATCCTCCCTGCGGCAGTTGCCCTGCCGCGTGTGCTCCTCCACTTCGCAACAGGCACCACCGGCTCGGCTGACCTGAAACAACACCGCCGGAACGATATCTTTCCGCTATCAACCAATATGAGTATGTGATATCTACAGTGCAGTGTCAATCGGCAAGGGAGGGTCGAAATGGCATCAAGTCGCAGCTTTTTCCTTGACGCGCTCTCCGGATGCCCCGGCATGCGCCTGTTGGCTTGTGAGCGGCCGCAACAGAAAAACGCTGCATGGCAGCATCTTAATGGGCTAGCCAGCCCGTCGTTGCGCGCTCCTTACGCCTCTCGACAATGCTTCAGGGACGGCGCTACTCCCATCGGATTGACGGATGAGCATGGGGAGAGGGCTGATACCAAGAGGCTCTCTCGTGTTATATCGCTCGCAAGAGCTCCTAGCTCTGTAATTAATTACACGGATTGAAATTCTTGGCGCCCCAAGCTCGAAATGGACGGGGAACGGTGCAGCCGGCCGTGGGCCGCGATGAAGGGGGCCTCGCGGTTCGCGCCGCCTGGCTGCACTACGCCGCCGGCATGACGCAGGCGGAAGTCGCCGCGCGCTTAGGCGTGCCGAACATCAAGGCTCACCGGCTGATAAGCTGGGCCAACCAGAACGGCGCGGTGAAAGTTTCGATCGAAGGCGACGTTGCCGAATGCGTCGCCCTCGAAATGCAGCTTGCCGATCGGTTCGGGCTGGGAACCTGCCATGTCGTGCCCGACCTGCACGAACGGGACCTGCCGTTGCGCGCGCTGGGCATGGCCGGAGCCGACTTCCTGCGCCGCGAGATCGAAATTTTACGCGATGGCGGCGTGATCGGCGTCGGCCACGGCCGTACGCTCGCCGCGGCGGTGGCGGACCTGCCGCGCATCGAAGCCGACGCGGTCCAGTTTGTGGCGCTGATGGGCGGCTTGACGCGCCGGCATGCCGCCAATCCCTATGACGTGATGCACCGTCTGTCGGAGAAGACGGGGGCGGCGGCCTATGTGCTGCCCGTTCCCTTCTGCGCCAACTCTGCGGAGGACCGGGAAGTTTTCCTGGCCCAGCGCGGCGTCAGCGACGTCGTGGACCTGGCCAGCCGCGCGAACCTGATGGTGATCGGGATCGGCACGGTGGACCTCGACGCCCAGCTGGTCGGCGCCAGGATGATCGAAGTCGATGAGATCGGCGAGATTCAGAGCCTCGGCGGCGTCGGCGAGATGCTCGGCCATTTCTTCAACCGGGAAGGCGTTCCGGTCAGCACCTCGCTTGCAGCCCGCACGGTGTCGCCCTCGCTCGACGCCCTGAAGGGCCGGCGGATCGTTGCGGTCGCGGGGGGCCGAGCCAAGGTGCGTGCCATCCGCGCGATCCTGCTGAGCGGCTGCCTGAGCGGCCTGATCACGGACGAGCGCACGGCGGCGGCGCTTGGCGACGATCCGTTCTGAGGGGGTAATGGAACGCGGGATGGAGCAGATCGCGGGAGCGGAGCGGGAGTCGTGGAGGGCGGCTACCCCCACCCTCTATCCCTCCCCACAAGGGGGAGGGAGGGCAACGGCGTCTCGTCCATGCTTGCAGGGGGGTGGCCTCCTCCCCCCCCTTGTGGTTGCGGTATAGAGGGTGGGGGTGCGACGCCGACCACGGCATCTACCCGATCCGGCAAGCAGGAAATCATCATGGCTGACGCAGGGCGCGACCTGCTTGTCGGCATCGACGCCGGGACATCGGTGATCAAGGCGGTCGCCTTCACGCTTCAGGGGCATCAGGTCGCCGCGGCGGCCGTGCCGAACCGCTACGGCACGCGGCCCGACGGTTCCGCCTTCCAGGACCTCAACGAAACCTGGGCCGACTGCGCGCAGACGCTGCGGAGCCTGGGCGACAAGGTGGAGAATCTTGCCCGGCGCGTCGCGGCTGTGGCGGTCACGGCGCAGGGGGACGGCACCTGGCTGGTCGGCGCCGGCGACCAGCCGGTGACGGAAGCCTGGCTCTGGCTGGACGCGCGCGCTGCCCCTGCGGTTCCGCGCCTGAACGCCGTTGCCACGCAGCGGGCGCGCTTCGAGGCGACGGGCACGGGCCTCAACACCTGCCAGCAGGGCGTTCAGTTGGCCCATATGGACACGACGCAGCCGGAACTGCTCGACCGCGCGGAAGTCGCGCTGCACTGCAAGGATTGGCTCTACCTCAAGCTGACCGGCGTGCGCGCCACCGACCCGTCGGAAGCGAGCTTCACCTTCGGCAATTTCCGCAGCCGCGCCTATGACGACGGCGTGCTCGACGCGCTCGGCCTGACGAAGCGGCGCGGGCTGTTGCCGCCGATCGTGGACGGCACGATGGCGACGCATCCGCTCTCGGCCGAAGCCGCTGGGGAAACCGGGCTGCTCCAGGGCACGCCCGTGTCGCTCGGCTATGTCGATATGGTGATGACGGCGCTGGGCGCCGGCGTCCACACCGGCGAAGGGCGCGCCGCCTGCTCGACCGTCGGCTCGACCGGCGTTCACATGCGCGCCGTGAAGGCCGAAGACGTCGTGCTGAACGCCGAGGGGACGGGCTATGTGATCGCGCTGCCGATCCCCGGCGTGGTCACGCAGGTGCAGACCAACATGGCGGCGACGCTCAATCTCGACTGGGCGCTGCGGCTGGCCGGCGACCTGATGGCCGATGCCGGCCGGGAACCGACCCACGCCGAACTGGTCGGCCGCATCAACGGCTGGATGGAGGGAAGCCGGCCGGGTGCGGTCCTCTTCCACCCCTACATCTCGGAGGCCGGCGAGCGCGGCCCCTTCACCAACGCCAATGCGCGGGCCGGCTTCGTCGGCTTCAACACCACGCACCGCTTCCCCGACATGCTGCGTGCCGTTGTGGAAGGCTTGGGCATGGCGGCGCGCGACTGTTACGCGGCGATGGGGCCGCTGCCCGAAGAGCTGCGGCTGACCGGCGGCGCGGCGCGCAGCAAGGCGTTGCGCGGCATATTGGGCGCCGCGACGGGGGCTGCGACGCGCGTTTCCGCGCGCGAAGAGGCGGGTGCTGCGGGCGCGGCGATGATGGCGGCCGTCGCGGTCGGCGCCTACGCAAGCATGGAAGCCTGCATCGCCGAATGGGTGACGCCGCTGCTGGGCGACGCCGAGGCGCCGGACCCGGAACTCGCCAAGACCTACGCCGGGATGTTCCCGGCCTACCTCGCGGCGCGGCAGGCGCTGGAGCCGGTCTGGAATGCAATGGCGGCGGCCCGGCGTTAACGAACCGAGCGGGCGCCGGAACACGAAACGGAGGAAGACGATGGCGGAACAAGAATCGGTCGATCTGTTCGTGATCGGCGGCGGCATCAACGGCGCGGGCATCGCCCGCGACGCGGCGGGGCGCGGCCTGTCCGTCGTTCTCTGCGAAAAGGACGACTTGGCCCAAGGCACCTCGTCGCGCTCCGGCAAGCTCGTCCACGGCGGATTGCGCTACCTCGAATATTACGAGTTCCGGCTGGTGCGCGAGGCGCTGATCGAGCGCGAGGTGCTGATGGGGATCGCGCCTCACATCATCTGGCCGATGCGCTTCGTGCTTCCGCACTCGCCCGACGACCGCCCGGCCTGGCTGGTGCGCACGGGGCTGTTCCTTTACGACCATTTAGGCGGCCGCAAGAAGCTGCCGGGCACGCGCACGCTTGACCTGACCCGCGCGCCGGAAGGCATCCCGCTGCTGGAGCAGTACACGCGCGGCTTCGAATATTCCGACTGCTGGGTGGACGACGCCCGCCTCGTGGTGCTGAACGCGGTGGACGCCGCCGAGCGCGGCGCAACCGTGCTGACCCGCTCGCCCGCCGTTTCGGCGCGGCGCGAGAACGGCGCCTGGACGGTCACCACGCGGCACACGGTTACCGGCGAGACCCGCACCTTCCGCGCGCGCTGCATCGTCAACTGCGCCGGCCCCTGGGTGTCGGACTTCATCAACCGCGTGGCGGGCTCGAACTCCTCGCGCAACGTGCGGCTCGTCAAAGGCAGCCACATCATCGTCCCGAAATTCTGGTCGGGCTCCAACGCCTACCTCGTCCAGAACTTCGACAAGCGCGTGATCTTCATCAACCCGTATGAAGGCGACAAGGCGCTGATCGGCACGACAGACATCCCCTATGAGGGCAAGGCGGAGGAGGCGAAGGCCGATCCCTCCGAGATCGAATACCTGATCGCCGCGGTGAACCGCTACTTCAAGGAGAAGCTCAGGCCGGCGGACGTGGTAGCGACCTTTTCCGGCGTGCGCCCGCTCTTCGACGACGGCAAGGGCAACCCTTCCGCGGTGACGCGCGACTACGTGTTCGACCTCGACGAGACCGGAGGAGCGCCGATCCTCAACGTCTTCGGCGGCAAGATCACCACCTTCCGCGAGCTTGCCGAGCGGGGCATACACCGCCTGAAGGGCGTATTCCCGCAGATGAAGGGCGACTGGACGGGCTCAGCACCCCTGCCCGGCGGCAACATGCCGAACGCGGACTACGAGACGTTCATGAACGGCACGCGCGAAACGTTGCCCTGGCTGCCTCGCCGCCTCGCGCACCACTACGGGCGCCTCTACGGCACGCGCATCCGCGACGTGGTGGGCAACGCCAAGAGCGTCGAAAATCTCGGCCGCCACTTCGGCGGGCAGCTCTACGAGGCCGAAGCGCGCTATCTCGTCGCCAAGGAGTGGGCGCAGGCGCCCGACGACGTGCTCTACCGCCGCACCAAGCACTACCTTCACATGTCGGAAGCCGAGCGCGCCGACTTCGCCGCGTGGTTCGAGGCTGAGCACGTCGCGGCGCAGGCCGCGTGAAGGAATGGGGGTTCCATGCCGCTGACGCTTTCGCTCAACACCAACCCGCTGGTGAACCGCTACGCCGATCCGGATGACCTGATCGACACGGTGGCGCGGAGCTTGAAGATCCGCGACCTCCAGTTGACGCACGAGTTCGTCAACCCGTCCTGGCCCGCGCCGCTGATCCGGCGGATCACGCGGCAGATGGACCGGGCGTTAAGCCGCACCGGGGTGCGCGTGACCTCCGGCATGACCGGCCCCTATGGGCGGCTCAACCATTTCGGCCACCCCGACGCGGACGTGCGCCGCTACTACGTCGATTGGTTCAAGACCTTTGCCGACATTTCGGGCGATCTCGGCGCCCATTCCGTCGGCACGCAGTTCGCCATCTTCACCTATCACGACTACGACGACCCGGTGCGGCGCGAGGAACTGACCCGGATCGCCATCGACTGCTGGGCGGAAGTGGCGGAGCACGCCAAGGGCGCCGGCCTGTCCTACGTGTTCTGGGAGCCGATGTCGGTCGGCCGCGAGTTCGGCCACACGATCCACGAGTGCATCGCGCTTCAGGATCGGCTGACCGACGCCAACATGGCGGTTCCCATGTGGATGATGGCCGACATCGACCACGGCGACATCTCCTCGCCCAACCCGGACGACACCGACCCCTATGCCTGGGCGCGCGCCGTGCCGACGGTTTCGCCGATCATCCACATCAAGCAGTCCAAGATGGACAAGAGCGGCCACCGCCCCTTCACCGCCGAGCACAACGCCACCGGCCGCGTGAAGCCCGAACCGCTGCTTGAGGCCTTCGTCGAAGGCGGCGCGGAGGACAACGAGATCTGCCTGGAGCTTTCCTTCAAGGAGCGCGAGCCGGACGACCGCCGCGTGATCCCCGCGATCGCCGAAAGCATCGCCTTCTGGGCGCCGCACATCGACACCGGCGCGGCGGACTTGAAGGTATAAGCCGCCTAATTCGGCACGCCCTTTCCGAGCGCACCCCTCTCGACCCTCGTTCTCTCTCCGCTATGCTGCGCCTCCCCGGAGGAGGAACAACCATGGCCGAGCGGCGCCGAACGAAAAAACTCATCAACGCGCCGGACGATGTCATTCCCGAACTGATCGAGGGTATGGCCGGCGCGCATCCCGACATCCTGCGCATCGCGGGAGAAAGCCGCCGCGCGCTCGTTGCCGTCGATGGTCCGCGTCCGGGCAAGGTCGGCATCGTGATCGGCGGCGGCTCCGGCCACGAGCCGGCTTTCTCCGGCTATGTGGGGCGCGGGCTGGCGGACGCCTGCGCCGTCGGCAACGTTTTTGCCTCCCCTCCCCCTGACGTGATCTGCGACGCCGCACGCTCAGCCGACGGCGGCGCGGGCTTGTTGTTTCTCTACGGCAACTACACCGGCGACGTCATGAACTTCGACATGGCCGCCGAACAGCTTGGGCGCGAGGGTTTGGATGTGCGCAGCGTCCAGACGACCGACGACGTCGCCTCCGCCCCGGCGGAACGGAAGGCCGAGCGGCGCGGCATCGCGGGCAACTTCTTCGTCTTCAAGCTGGGGAGCGCCGCCGCCGACAAGGGTCATTCGCTGGATGCGGTGGAGGGCGTTGCACGCCGTGCCAATGCGAGCACCGCGTCGATGGGCGTGGCGCTCGGCCCCTGCTCGCTGCCGCAGACGCGGGTGGCGAATTTCGAGATCGGTGACGACGAGATGGAAGTCGGCATGGGCATCCACGGCGAGCCCGGCATTGCGCGCATTCCCCTCGAACCAGCCGACGCCGTGGCCGACCGGCTTCTCGATCCGATCCTGTCTGAACTCAGCTTGCATGGCGGCGAGCGCGTCGCCGTTCTGGTCAACGGCCTGGGCTCCACCTCGCTGATGGAACTCTACATCCTGCACCGCCGCGTCCGCGCGGTGCTGGCCGGGCGCGGCATCGAGATCTATCGCAGCTGGGTCGGCCCCTATGTCACATCTTTGGAGATGGCAGGCGCCTCCGTGTCGCTTCTGCGGCTGGACGATGCGTTGACAGAATTGCTCGATCACCCCTGCCGCACGCCGGCGCTTCAGGTGGGAAGCTCTCCTTCCCCGCTGCCGCCCGCAAGGACGGGGGAACTGCCGGCCGCAGCGTCGGTGCAGGCCGCCAGCCCCACTGAGCCGGCAGACAGACGGAAGCTGCTCACGACGGGAGAGGTCACGCCGGCCGTATTCCGCGCGATGCTCCGCGCTGCGGCGGCGCGAATCCACGCCGAGGCCGATCGGCTGTCGGAACTCGACGGCGTGATTGGCGACGGCGACCACGGCATCACCATGGACACCGGCTGGCGCGCCATCATGGCGGCGCTGGACAGAAGCCGGCCGGACGCGACGATTGCGGAGCTTTCCCGCGCCATGTCGGACGCCTTCCTCAAAGCCGTGGGCGCCTCGGCCGGACCGCTCTATGCGACCGGCTTCACCGAGGCGTCCGACGCAGTCCGCGACCGGCTGAACCTGGACGCGAATGCTTTTGTGTCGTGGCTCGAAGGCGTGGCGGGCGGCATCAGGCGACGCGGCGGCGCCGAGGCCGGCGACAAGACGATGGTGGATGCTTGGGACCCGGCTGTGGAAGCAGCGCGCCGGATGTCCGACGCAGGCGCCAACCTCCGCGACTGCCTGCACGAAGCGGTTCGGGCGGCGCGCGAGGGAGCGGAGGCGACGGCCGGCATGGAAGCGAAGCGCGGCCGCTCGGCGAAGCTCGGCGCGCGGTCCCTGGGCCATGTGGATGCGGGCGCTGCTTCGGCCGTCGTTATCTTGGAGGCTTTTGCGGCCATCGCTTCGGGAAACCCGCAGGCGCCGGGTGGAGAGTAAAAACGCCCGCTTCTCAGCGCGCAGTCAACGCCAGCTTGGCGCCGAGCGCCACGAAGGCGGCGGCAAAGGTGCGGCGCATCCACGTCATCACACGCGGGGAGCCCACCACGCGGTCGCGTACGGCCGCCGCGCAAAGCCCGTAGGTCGCAAAGATGACGAAGGTTGCCAGCATGAACACGCCGGAAAGCTCCAGCATGCGCCCCAGCACATGCGGATCGTCCGGCGCGATGAACTGCGGCAGGAAGGCGACGAAGAAGATCGAGAGTTTCGGGTTGAGCAGGTTCAGCAGGATCCCGTCGGTGATGACCTGCCCCGCGCTGCGCCGGTCCGGCTTCGCCTCGATCTTGAGCATGCCGGTTTCTCGCAGGGTCTGCCAAGCCATCCAGAGGAGATAGACGACACCCGCGATCTTCACCGTTTCGAACAGCACCGCGCTGGCATGCAGCAACGCGGCCAAGCCGGTGAGCGCTGCGACGAGGTGCGGCACGATGCCGAGCGTGCAGGCAAACGCCGCGAGCACGCTCGGCCCCGGCCCGCGCGAAAGCCCTGCGGCCAGCGTATAGACGACGCCTGTGCC
>CAXTCF010000099.1:0-15291 GCA_964242945.1 uncultured Rhizobiaceae bacterium
CATGGGACCGCGCAGCCACGCCTTCTGGCAGGCCTCCAGCGTGTTCGACGGGGCGCGCTGGTTTGATGGCGTGGCGCCCGACCTCGATTTGCACTGCGGGCGCGTCAACGCTTCCGCTCTGGCGCTCGGCCTCCAGCCCACGATGGAAGCTGCGGCCATCGAGGCGCTGACCTGGGACGGACTGACGAAGTTCGACGGCAAGACCGCCGTCTATATCCGGCCGATGTATTGGGCCGAGCACGGCGGCTACATGGGCGTGCCCGCCGATCCGGACTCCACCCGCTTCTGCCTGTGCCTGTACGAATCGCCGATGCTGCCTCCTTCCGGCTTTTCGCTGACGGTGTCGCCGTTTCGCCGCCCGACGATCGAAACCATGCCGACCGATGCGAAGGCCGGCTGCCTTTACCCCAACAATGCCCGCGCCATCCGGGAGGCTAGGCTGCGCGGCTTCGACAACGCGCTGGTCATGGACATGCTCGGCAACGTCGCGGAAACCGCTTCGTCCAACATCTTCATGGCACGGGACGGCGAAGTTTTCACGCCGGCGGTGAACGGCACCTTCCTTTCGGGCATCACGCGGGCCCGCACGATCCGGCTGCTTGGCGAAGGCGGCGTGCGGGTCACCGAGAAGGCGCTGTCGGTACGCGACTTTTTAGAAGCGGACGAGATCTTTTCGACCGGCAACCATTCCAAGATCGTGCCGGTGATCCGCATCGAGGACCGTCATCTCCAGCCCGGCCCCGTGGCCGCGCAGGCGCGGCAACTCTACTGGGACTGGGCACATTCCGGGCCACACCTCTGACATTGCCGGCGCGAGCCGGCGCGCTATCTCGTCGCGCGACGGTCGGCTGGTTACGGTCCGATCCCGCGTGAATTCGTTTGAAGGAGATTTTCGATGGCTTTCACCTTGCCCGATCTGCCCTACGACTACGAAGCGCTGCAGCCCACCATGTCGAAGGAGACGCTGGAGTTCCACCACGACAAGCACCACAAAGCCTATGTCGATACCGGCAACAAGCTGGCGGCCGAGGCCGGCATGGGCGACCTGCCTGTCGAGGAGGTGTTGGTGCAGGCCTACGGCAAGAACCAGCCGCTCTTCAACAATGCGGGCCAGCACTACAACCACATCCACTTCTGGCAGTGGATGAAGCCGAACGGCGGCGGAACTAAGCTGCCGGGCCGGCTGCAATCGGCGTTCGAGAGCGACCTGGGCGGCTACGACAAGTTCAAGGCCGACTTCGTGCAGGCCGGGATCAGTCAGTTCGGCTCAGGCTGGGCCTGGGTCGCGGTCAAGGACGGCAAGCTTCAGATCATGAAGACGCCCAACGGCGAGAATCCGCTGGTGCATGGCGCGTCGCCCATCCTCGGCGTCGATGTGTGGGAGCACTCCTACTACATCGACTATCGCAACGCCCGGCCGAAATACCTCGAAGCTTTCGTGGACAACCTGATCAACTGGGATCACGTGCTGGAACTCTACGAGAAGGCCGCTTGAGCGGAACCTTAAGAAACTTCTTCCAAAGTCCCGGCTCTTCAGCCGGGACTTCTTTTTCGAGACCTTTGTCTGAAACGACTGTCGGGCCAAGGTCCGAAGCCCCGGCATTGTCACGCAAGCGTGTTGACGCCTGGAACGATCTTGCGGCACCCTGCGCCTTGCAGGGCATTGTCCTGGATCAGGAACTGGAGGTCGCCGTGAAGAAGGTCGTGTTATCCCTTTCCCTCCTTGCCTTCGGCGTAAGCGCCGCGCTGGCGCAGGACGTGGTCACAGAGCGCCAGAGCCTCATGAAGGAGCGTGCGGGCATCCTCCGCAAGCTTTCTCCTTATGCGAAAGGCGAGCAGGACTTTGATGCGGGCCAAGTCCAGGCGCTGCTGACCGCGCTGGATGAGAACGCCCGGAAGAAGTCGGCCAAGGAGCTTTTCCCGGAGGGCACCGAAGCCAAGCCGGGCGAGGACAACGAGGCCTCTCCGAAGATCTGGGAGGACTGGGTCGGCTTTCAGGCCTCCTGGGACAAGTATGATGCGGCAACCGCTGCTGCGGTTGCGGCAAAGCCGCAGGATGCGGCTGCGCTCGGCGCGCAGATAAACTCGGTCGGCACGAATTGCGGCGGCTGCCACAAGGTCTATCGCATCCAGAACAATTAGCTTCTCCTCGGCGATGCGTCGCGCGGGCTGGCTGCTTTCCGCCCTTGTACTGCTGGTTGTGGCAGGCGCGGGAACCGGCTGGGTGCTGAGCGCGCCCGGCAAGCTCGATCCCGCTGCTCTCGCAGCGCTGCATCCCGGAGACGCGGCCAAGGGGCAGCGCATCTTCTATGCCGGCGGGTGCGCCTCGTGCCATGCCGCGCCCGGCGCGGCAGGCGACGACAGGCTGCGGCTTGCCGGCGGCGTTCGGCTGAAGACCGATTTCGGCACTTTCGTCACGCCGAACATCTCGCCCGACAAGGCCGACGGCATCGGCGCCTGGACGCCGCAGGACCTCGCCAATGCGATGCTGCGCGGCGTTTCCCCGAAGGGCGAGCACTACTATCCCGCCTTCCCCTACACGTCCTATGCACGGATGGCGCCGCAGGATGTATTAGACCTCTTCGCCTTCCTGCAGACCCTGCCGGCGGTGAGCGGCAGAGCGCCGCCGCACGAGGTAAGTTTCCCATTTAACATCCGGCGTGGGATTGGCTTGTGGAAGCGGCTCTACCTGAGTCCTGAGCCTGTAACCGCCCTGGCCGCCGACGCGCCGGAGCCGCAGAAACTTGGACGCTACCTTGTCGAAGGACCGGCGCACTGCGGGGAGTGTCACACGCCGCGCGATGCAATTGGCGGCGCGAAGAGGGCCCAATGGCTCGCCGGCGCCAAGGCAGCGGAGGGGCAAGGTAATGTGCCCAACATCCCGGGCGGGGAGGGGGGCATCGGCGGCTGGTCGGAGGAGGACATCGTGGCGCTCTTGGAAAGCGGCATGACCCCGGAGTTCGACTCGGTCGGCGGCGCAATGGCGGACGTGGTCGAAAACACCGCGAAGCTCACGGCCGAAGACCGTGCCGCAATCGCCGCCTATCTCAAAGCCGTGCCGCCATATCCCTGAGATATTAAGTCCAGACGTAAGATGCTGTATGCCTTCTAACATGCTCGACACCGTTAAAGACGTACTGGAACTCATCTCCTATGCATCGACTGCTTTCGGCGTCCCCATCGCAATAGCCATTTTTTGGAATGAAAAGAAGAAAGAAAGTTTCGATCGCGAGTGGGGAACATACAATGCGCTTGACGATAAATACATCAGGTACTTAGAACTCTGCATACAGTACCCACATCTCGATTTGTACAATGTTGGAATGACTCCGTCACCGGAACTGAGCAAGCTGGAGGAGATTCAGAGACTTGCTCTGTTCGAGGTGCTGGTTGCGACTTTGGAGCGGTCGTATCTTATGTATCATGAGCACTCTAGCGTTTCGAAGCGTAGCCAATGGATCGGTTGGCTAGGGTATATCGAAGGATGGGCGGTTGATCCGAGATTCCCACCGATGTGGCGTAAAATTGTAGGTCAATACGATGCTGGCTTCGTGAATTTTGTGGAGTCCAGACTTGTAGCGTCCAGCCCCGTTCCACAATGACCCGGTTCGGTTGCGATTAACTTGCCGCCGATATGGGGCGCGGCTGACGTCGGCCAAACGGCTAGGCTTGCAATTCTGTGACCTTTTCGACAGGAGGGCGGTCGAAAGGAAGGTGCTTAATGCTTCTCGTGAAAACCTATGTCGCCCAGAGCGCGGTGGAGGGTGTCGGGCTTTTCGCCGCGGAACCGATTCCGGCTGGAACGCAGATTTGGCGGTTGGAACCAGCATTTGACCGCTTGTTTTCTGAGGAGATGTACCAAGCCATGCCTCCTGTTCAGCGTGAACTCGTTCAGCGCTACGGCTTCCCGAGCCCGGATCTGCCAGGCATATTCATCTATGAGGTGGACAACGGACGCTTCATGAATCATTCGGACACCCCAAACACGGATTTTTCTGAGCCGATCGGCGTTGCGCGAGTTGATATTGCAGCGGGCGAGGAAATGACTTGTGACTACGGCAACTTCTTCAGCGGGTTCGAATTGCTGCCAAGCATTTTCGTCGAAGCTCGCAAGCCGGAGTGAGCGCGGATTGTGCGCTGGGCCGCGGTGGCTCATGAACAGCTTCACGAGCCAGTGCGACCCGTAAATTTCAGCGCAAAGGCCTGGGAGAACGCGATTTCCTCCAGCCGGGAAAAGCGCCCCGACGCGCCGGCATGGCCGGAATCCATGTGGATCTTGAAGAGGACGGGGTGCGTACCTCGCTTTTTCGCGCGCAGCCGGGAGACCCAGCGCACCGGCTCCCAATAGGTGACGCGCGGGTCGGTCAAGCCGGCTACCGCCAGGATCGGCGGATAATCGAGCGCATCCACGTTGTCGTAGGGGCTGTAGGCCGCGATGGTGCGGTAGTCCGCTTCCGACTCGATCGGGTTGCCCCACTCCGGCCATTCCGGTGGGGTGAGCGGCAGCGTCGCGTCCAGCATGGTCGAAAGCACGTCCACGAAGGGCACTTCGGCGATGATCGCGCCGAACAGGTTCGGCGCCATGTTGGCGGCGGCGCCCATCAGCATGCCGCCCGCGGACCCCCCTTGCGCCACGATCCGGTCGTGGCTGGTGTAGCCTTCCCCGACGAGATGGCGGGCGCAGGCCAGGAAATCATGGAAGGTGTTTTCCTTCTTTTCCTTTTTTCCCTCCTCGTACCAGGAAAAACCTTTGTCCTTGCCGCCGCGGATATGCGCGATGGCATACACGAAGCCGCGGTCCACCAGGGACAGGTTGTTGGTGTTGAAGGCGGCGGGGATCGAGATGCCGTAGGCGCCGTAGCCGTAGAGCAGGCAGGGCGCGGAGCCGTCGAGTTGCGTGTCGCGGTGGTGCAGCAGCGAGATCGGCACCAGTTCGCCGTCGTGGCCAGGCGCAAGCAGGCGGCGCGTGACGTAATGCGCGGGATCGTGGCCGGAGGGTACTTCCTGCGTTTTCAGCAGCACGCGCTCGCGCGTGCGCATGTTGTAATCGAAAAGCTGCGCCGGCGTGGTCATGGAGGAATAGGAAAAGCGCATCCACTCCGTGTCGTACTCATAGCCGCCGGAAAGCCCCAGCGAAAAAGCCTCTTCCGGAAACGATATGCTGTGCTCCGCGCCGCTTTTCCGCTCGCGCACGACGATGCGCGGCAGGCCGTCCACGCGCTCCAGCCGGACCAGGAATTTTGTGAAGCTCTGGATGGAGAGGATCAGGCGGCCGGGCTCGTGCGGCACGAGCTCGGTCCAGTTTTCGCGGCCGGGCGCGTTCACCGGCGCGGTCACCACCTTGAAGTCCTTCGCGCCATCCGCATTGGTCAGGATGAAGAAGACGTCACCGCCTTCCTCCAGATCGTATTGCAAGCCCGTCTCGCGCGGGGAGACGATCCTCGGCTCGGCGGCCGGGTCGTCGGCAGGCAGCAGGCGGTATTCCGAGGTTTCGTGGTCGTTGATGCCGATCAGGATCCAGTCGTTGAGACGGGTGCCGCCGACATTCATGAAGAAGCCGGGGTCTTCCTCCTCGTAGATCAGACGGTCGGAACTCGCATCGGTGCCGAGCGCGTGGAAGAGGATCTTCGACGGGCGGTGGTTCTCGTCGAGCCGCGTGTAGAAGAAGCCGTCGCCGCTCGCGTTCCATTCGCCGCCGCCGCCCGTATCCGGCACCGTGTCCGCGGCGTCCTCGCCGGTGGTCAAGTCACGCACATGCAGCTGAAAGAACTCCGAGCCCTTGTCGTCGAAGGACCAGAGCAGGCGGGAGTGGTCGGGAGAGTGATCGGCCGAGCCAAGGCGAAAATATCTCTTGCCTGCCGCTAGGCTGTCGCCGTCCAGCAGCACCTCCTCCACCCCGCCCTCGCGGGGCGTGCGGAAAAAGCGGGGCTGCTCGCCGCCGGTGCGGTAAGCCGAGCCATAGGCGAAAGGCCCGTCCTTGGCAGGAACTGACGAGTCGTCCTCCTTGATACGTCCCTTCATCTCGGCAAAGAGCGTCTTCCGGAGTTCTTCCGTGTCCGCCATCAGGGCTGCCTGATAGGCGTTCTCGGCTTCCAGGTGCGCCCGGATCGCAGGATCGAGCGTGGCGGGGTCCTTGAAGACCTCCTGCCAATTTTCCGCGCGCAGCCAGGCATATTCGTCGATGCGGGTGATGCCGTGATGCGTGTCGGCTTCCGGCCGCCGTTCCGCGCGGGGTGGCGTGACGTCGCTCGAAAAGGCTGAAGTGAAAGGTTGTGGCGAATGCGTCATGCTTTCTCGCGCTGTACTAAGGGCGGTAGGAACTGAGGATGTTCCATGCCGGTTCAAGCCGAAGGCAGCAAGGGGTTTGCGGCGGCGGGCTACCCCGACGTTAGGTTCAGCAGAAGCTTCGAAGCGGGTTTCCGGCACCGCCTCATCACGCGGCGCGCCTGGGGATGGTCGGAAGTCTCCAACTCGCAGGTCGGGTTCTTGATAACCACGCGAGCAGGGACTGAATGTTGGATGTGATCGGACAGGTGCCGGCAGGAATTGGAGTGCGAGGACAAGCCGTTCAGCTTTGACGGCCAGTTCGCACTGATGTTCGAAGTGACAGATTGCCGCAGCTATCCGGATGCTTTTTAGACCCCTCAGCGAAGTCTTGAGGAACAGAGAAGTTCTCAAGTCAATTGCATCTGAGTAAAGTCGCGAAAAAGCAGCGCAACTTAAACGTTCATAGTTTTAACACGAGATAGCGCCCTAACCTGCTCTCCTCCGCTTGCGACAAGCTGCTGATGTTTCAGGCTGCCGGTCAGCTGTTGAGACCCGAGGGACATACTCGAATATTGATGCTTAGAGTTTTGATTATGGCCGCATTGACGACGTCATATATCGAGTGTGTCCCATAAGGTGTGAGGCACCACTAAAAAATCAAAGTCACAGCGAGAAACGTAACAAGAATGCTGAATTAGATGGTTTTGCCGGCGCTTTACCGATGATCCGACGACGCTGAGGCTTCAGAGATTGTCATGACTACGCAGCGGCGAAAAAAACCAAATGGGAAACCGTCAGGCGTGTTCGCTTTCCAAGGGGTGCGTGACTTCATCCCCACACCCGACGCCCTGCTTCAAGGCAACTCAGCTGTTGCCTTACGGGCGAAGGCAGTTGGGGAAGCCTAATCTTGAGAACAAGCATAGCCGTTGAAGTCAAAGTTAGGTTGTAGAGAATGCCGTAGCGTAAGCAGGGACGGAACTCTCCGATCAGTCTAACTCAAGTCGCGTCCAGAGCGGCGCTATGGGGTTGCTCATGAGAATACCGGGCGAAGGGGATTACCTGTTGCAACGGTTTGACTTCGCACCCATTTGATTGTTTCGTGTGAATACATGATGCGAATCAATCATGTCAGCTCCCGCCTACCTCTTGGAAACGGCGGAACAAGTGACCTCTCCCAATAAGAAACAATTGGAGCAAACCAATTATGGAAGTATCCGACCTGCCGCAGCGCGACAGCGATGCTCTTATGGAACTGACTGCGGATGTCGTAGCGGCCTATGTCAGCAACAATTCCGTTCCCGCTGGTGACCTGCCGAACCTCATTGCCGACGTTCACGCGGCGCTGGGCCGCGTCGGTGGAACCGCGCCGGAAGCCGTTGCGGCCGACAAGCCGAAGCCGGCGGTGAACCCGAAGAAGTCCGTCCACGACGACTACATCATCTGCCTGGAAGACGGCAAAAAGTTCAAGTCGCTGAAGCGGCACTTGATGACCCACTACGGCATCACACCTGACCAGTACCGCGAGAAGTGGGGCCTGGATGCCGGCTATCCCATGGTAGCGCCGAACTATGCGGCCGCCCGCTCGCAACTGGCCAAGACCATGGGTCTCGGCCGCAAGCCGAAGGCCGCTTGAAGCCTTTTAAATTCAGCAACGGCGGCGCCTTCGGGCGCCGTTTTGCTTTCTGGAGGGCTTTGCCTCCAGTTGCGCAAGCGACTCGCTGAGCGCGATGTGGCGGTCCAAGCTGTAATCGGCTTGGCCAGCAGCGCCTCGCAATCGCTCCCGCTCGATCACGCGCCGAACCCGCCGGATCACGCCTTCTCGCGCCGTGCCGGCTTGGGTCAGGGCGGCAGCGAAGTCTACCCCGCACGCCAGTTGGAGCGCAGCCAGCCGGCGTGCGTGACGCTCCCGCCGCTCCCGCTCGGTTGCGAATTCCCGTGCCTCGTTGGCGATTCGAAACATGCCTTTTCCCGTTCCGTGGACGGGCGCAAGGCTGATGCAGACGGGAAAGAGGAGGATCGAAAACCGCTCGGCAAAATATCGGGCGCAACCGAAAAGTGTGGAAAAACAGGGCCTCCGGCGGTCTTTCTCGATCAGCGCCGTTCCTGTTTCGTTCACACCTGCATCTCTCGCGATATATGAAAAGATTCCTATCGCGTTTCAGGGGTGTTCGTGTTGCCGGAAGTCGAAGGCAGAATTGTCGAAGCCGATGAACCGTCGCCCCGCGCTTTCGATGTCGCGGCGGCTCAGGAGGGCAGCCGGAAAGCTGAATCGGAAGAGCGCAACCGGCTCCGCTGCGAAGCGGTGATCGACATAGCGGCGGCGCTATTTTCGGTGCCTGCGGAAGCGCTTCTCCGGAACGGCCGCACCACGCGCCGGATCGCGCGCGTCCGGCAGATCGCGATGTATGCCGCGCACACGCTTCTCGGAATCAGCCAGAAGGAGGTCGGGCGGGCGTTCGGCCGCGACCGCACAACGGTTGTGCATGCCTGCCACACGGTCGAGGACCTGCGCGACGACCGGGACTTCGAGCACACCGTGATGCTCTTCGAAACCATCCTGCTGGCGGCGTTTCGCCTGCTGCTGGAGGAGCCGGCGCGATGAAGGCGGAAGCGCGTATCCTTCAGTTCCTGCGGGCGGGGCCTGCCGCCTTGGCTGAGGCAGCCCGGCCGGGAGACGTTCTCCTGGACGCCGGCGAGCGGGGCGCCATCGCCGTCGCCGCCGCATCCATCCGGGCGCTGCTCGACCAGGGCAGCATCGCGGAAGAGGGCGGTAGGTTGAGCCTGCTTCATGCGGATCGGCCAAGTGACCGTGCGCGGCCGTCAACGGCCAAGCGGGACATCGGCTTGTCGCGGATCGAAGACGCGAGCGGAACCGCCGCCGACGTGCTCGTCAACTTCGCCGAATCTCCTTTGGCCGCCCTGATGCGCCGCAAGTCCAGGGATGGCGCGTCTTTCCTGACGCAGGCTGAATTCGGAGCGGGCGAAAGGCTGCGCGCGGACTACACGCGGGCCAAGCTGATGCCGCGGCTCGGCATGAACTGGCAGTCCCCGGTGGCGTCGGGCAGGCGCGGGACCGGCAGCGGCATCGCCGACCTGACGGACAGCGCGCTTGCCGCCCGGCTGCGGGTCGAGCGTGCGTTGGAGTCTGTCGGGCCGGAGCTTTCGGGCGTGCTGGTCGATATCTGCTGCTTCCTGAAGGGCCTGAGCCAAGTGGAAAGCGAACGCGGCTGGCCGGTCCGCTCCGCGAAACTCATGCTGAAGTCGGCGCTGGCGGCGCTTGCCCGGCACTACGACCCGCGTGCGGCGCGCATGCCGAAGGCAGGAGCGATCCTGCAGTGGGGCGCGGAAGACTACCGGCCCAAAAGCGTTTGACGGCGCCTTGCCTCGCAGTATCAGGCGGCTTTTTCGAGCGCCGCCTGCGCGTCATGCTTGATGCGCCGGATCACGGAGCGCGCCCCGTTCGTCCGGCGCGCGGTGACATAGTCGTCCAGCTTGAACTCGCTCATGACCGCTTCGGCGTCGGTCGCGAGGATCTCGCTCGCGCGGTGGCCGGAAAACAGGCTGAGCAGGATCGCGATGAGACCGCGCACGGTGCTCGCATCCGATTGGCCGCGAAACGTCATGACCGGGTCTGCGCCCGCGCCGCGCTCCGTCACGATCCAAACCTGGCTGGTGCAGCCCGATACCTTGTTGTGCGACGTCATCTCCGCCGGGGAGAGCGGCGGCAGGTCGTCGCCGAGTTCGCCGATATATTGCACGCGATCCAGGAAATCGCTGTCGGCAAGGTACTGGAAGTCGTCGCGGATTTCACTGAGCGTGCGCATAGCCGCGATATAGGCAAGCGCCGCCGCGCTGTCATCTCGCGTGCGGCACCGGCGCCACGTCCGGCAGCGCGACACCGGCTTCCCCGCGCTCGGCCGGTGCGGCCACCGAGCCCGTCACGATCGCCGTGTCGGCCGTCTCGGAAGGTTTGCCGAAGCGGGTGTCCAGCAGTTCGAAGGCGATGCGGCTGCTTTCGCGGGCGCGCACCCCGATCGTGTTCATCGCCGCCTCGCCGGTGCGGCAAACGTCGGGCTTGCGCTCGCAAAGGCCGGAAAGATCGCTGACGGCGTCGCGCGCGGCCAGGAAGGCGTCCACCGGACCGACGGGCTGTTCGTTGCCGCCGAGGGAAGCCGCCCCAAGCGGCAGGGCAAGAAGGACGAGCGAGAACCAGAAACCCATCCGCAAGAGAAAGAACATTTTCACTGGTCTCCGATCCGTCCCGCTCGCTGCCAACTTCCGCAGCACCGCCACCGGCTCAACTTCGCATAAAGCTGTCGAAAAGCGTTTGAGGCGGATCGTGACATTCGAGCGAAGAACTTCAGCCTTTTTTCACCGTGAACGATGGGCGACGGGTAGGTCAAAACCGCTTCACGGCTTGGTCGCAGCGGGTGCCGTTTGTCCCGTTTATCCCTTCCTTAAAAGCTCGGTGCGACAGTGGATCGAACGAGAAAAACGATCCGCGTTGCGGACCAGGGTTGCGAGTTAGTCGGTTTGAGTCGCATTGCCGTCAGATGCTTCGAAGCGCTTGACGCTTTCGCATCCGGGCCGGACCGGATGGTCCACCCGCGCGTGCGCGATGCGCAGGCGCGGACCCGGCAGGCCCGCCTGATCGGCGCCGTGCTCGGCGGCATCTGCCTGTTCTCGCTCGGCCTCTGCATCGCACTTCCGGGCCAAGCCGTTGAGCCGGCCGAACTGGCAGTCCTCGCCGGTGCAGGCGTGCTGGCGGTGCTCGCGCTGTTAGGTGTGATGGCGCGCGCGCCGGAGACGGCCGCGGGCGGCCTTGCGCTGGGAGCCGGCGCGCTGGCTGTCTGCGGAACCTGCGGGCTCAGCGGTGGCCTGGCCTCGCCCTTGGCGCTCGGCCTCGTCGCGCTGCCGCTCGAAGCGTGGATGGTTTCCCGCCAGCGCGCAGCCCTGCTGGCCGGCCTTGCGGCGGCTGCGCTGGCCGGCGCCTGCATGCTCTGGCTTGGTGCGTCCGCCGGGGGCGAAACAGTCGTCCATCCTGTTTTCTGGCTGCCGGTGGCGGCTTGGGGGACGGCGCTCTGGGTGCGTCTCCGGCAAAAACCCCAAGCCGGCTGGACAGAGGAGGCGGTGCTGCTTCCGCTGGATGCGGGAACGATGCTGCTGCGGTTCGAGCCGGGCGGCGAGATCATCGACACCTCGTTTTCGGCGCAGCAGATGCTGGGGCTCGCCCCGGAACTGCTGCTCGGCAACGGCTTCTTCGAGCGGCTTCACGTGGCCGACCGGGTTCATTTCCTTTGCGCGCTGAGCGACATGCGGCACGGGGCCGAGAGGCGGCGCATCGAACTGCGCGTGCGGCTCCCGCGCGCGGGCGCGGCAAGCCATCCCGTGTTCGGCTGCTTCCTCCTCGACCTGTTCCGCTCGGGCGAAGCCGCGGCGCCTTTTGGCGGCATCCTGCGCGACAACGCGGAAGTGCAGGACTTGCGCGACGCGCTTCAGGCCGCCCGCGACGCAGAGGAACGGGCCGCGATCGAACGGACGCAGCTTCTTGCCGTCCTCGGCCACGAGCTGCGCACGCCCCTCAATGCGATCATGGGCTTTTCCGGGCTTGTCTGCTCCGATGCGCTCAGTGGAGCCAAGGATCCGCGCCGGAAGGAATATGCCGGCCTGATCCAGAGCTGCGGCGAGCACCTCCTGGCCGTTCTCGACGCCATGCTGGATGTCGGCCGGCTGCGCGCCGGCGCCCGCGGCATCGAGCCGGAAACGTTCAGCCTCCGCGAAGCGGCGGAGACCTGCCGGTCGATGATGGCCGCCCAGGCAGCGGCAAAGGGCGTTGCCCTGACGATCGACGGTGCGCCGGCCGTCGATACCGTCTGCGCGGACCGGCGGGTCGTCCAGCAGATCCTGATCAACCTGGTGTCCAATGGGGTGAAGTTCACGCCTGCCGGCGGGCGGGTGACGGTCGGCATGCAGGCGGGCGGCGGGCAGTTGCGGCTTTCCGTGGGGGATACGGGCATCGGCATCCCCTGCGACGACCTGCCGAAGGCGGGGGTTGCCTGGGCCCGCTTCGACGCGACCGAGGCGGGCAGACCGGCCGGCACCGGCCTCGGACTGGCGCTGGTCAGGGAATTGGCTGCGCTGCATGGCGGCTCGGTGTCGATCGAAAGCACCAGAGGCAGAGGCACCATCGTCTGCGTGACAATCCCTGACGCTTCGGGCGGCGGGCAGATCGCCGCCAGGCGCCTGCCACTTTCCCCTATCGAAGAAAGGGTGCGCCATGGCGGCTTCCGCAAGACGGCCTGAGGGCAAGCCGGCTCCCCGGCAGGCTGCCGCTGGGCGCAGAAGCGCCGGCACGCCGGTTGCGCCGCGCGCGAGGCGCGTCGGCGCTTTGGATGGCGTAGGTGCTGCCGTCGGCGAGTTCATCCTGCGCAACCCCCTGACTTTGGGCAGCAGCACGGCCTTTCTTGTGGCGCTCTCCTTTGTGTCGGCGAACGCGATCTGGGGGCAGACGCAGAGCCATGCCGACGCTTTTTTCCACACGCGGCCGCTGCCCTCCGGGTGGAACCGCGAAGCGGCCGGCACGACGGGCTCGATCGGCCCCGCCGTTGCCCATCCGGCCCCCGATCCCGCGCTGCGCAAGGTTCAGGCGCAACTCGGAGTGCTCGGCCTGTACCAGGGCGCGGTGGACGGGCTACCCGGACCGGGTACGCGCAAGGCGGTTTCGGCTTTCCAGGCCAGCCGCGGCATGAAGGTTTCGGGTGAAGTGGATGCAGCGCTCCTGGCGCGGCTGGGGGGTCAAGCCGACATGGCGAAAACCGTTGCGGCGGACGACCGCGTCGCGGCCGCCGCAACCGCCGGCGCGACCGACCCGGACCGCCAGCGCATGGCCAAGATCCAGGCCGGGCTGAAAGCTTTCGGCATCGACGGGATGGAGGTCGACGGCATCATCGGCGCCCGCACGCGCGCCGGCATCCGTGAATTCCAGGCTATGTTCGGGCTGCCGCAGACAGGCGAAGCGGATGACGCGATGCTTGCCAAGATGCGCGAGACCGGCCTGACGGATTGATCCGCCTCTCCTGACCACACCGAGCGGCGATCGCGGATCGCCTCGGTCTGGCGTCCTGAACCGGATGGTGGCAAGGCTCACGCCATGCGGGTTACAAGCGATCTCTGGGTCAGCGCCCTGATCAGGCGCGTGTTTGCCGAAGGCGGCTTCGGCGCGGTGCTCCGGCGCGGCGCCGCGGAGGCAGGCGCCATCTTCGTGATCGCGCGCGGACGCAGCGGCCTGCGCTTTTTCGGTCCGGCGCCGCAGGCAAGTTACGAGGACGCACGACCGGAGAGCCGGGCATTTTCGCTGCTCAAGGCCGAAACCGACGCGGAAGTGGAAGCGCGGCTTCAGCGCGAGCAGCGTTTCGACGGCGATCTATGGGTGGTCGAGATCGAGCCGGGGCAAACGCCCGTTGAGGAGCTTCTGGAGATCAGGCCCGCCTGAAAAGCAGCACTTGCGGCAGCGCCTCTTCGTTCTGCGCCGGAGGCACCTGCGGGGAGGCGCCAGTCTCGGCGGCTTGAAAGTCGAGTTCGGCCAATGCGTCGAGGATCGAGCGGATGGCGGCTTTGCTTTCCACTGCTTGCGGCAGCACGGCGGCAACGATGAGGAAAGCCTCCTCCATCCGCAGGCCCAGACCGTGCAGGGCGGGGAGCAGGGCTGCGGCGTCGGCGGCAATCCCGGCGGCCTCCCGGAAATCGACGCCAAGCGCGTCGGCCAGGGCCGTGTGGAAGAAGGGCTGATGGTCGAGCAGCGCGGTATCGCGCAGGTGCGGGAAGCCGGGTTTGGCATCGGCAGGCGCAGGGATTGAAGGCTCAGGCGCGCCCCGCATCATGCCGCGCAGCCGGCGGCGCGCGTTCTCCGCGGCCTCTCCGGGCGAGGCCGTGCCGTCTTCGTCGGGCCGCGCCGCTTCCGCTCCGGCAGCCGGGTTTTCCTGCCGGAACAAGGCCTGGATCAGGTCGGCCACAACCGGGTTGAGGTCCTGCCGCCGCGCGATCACGCGGGCGTGCGCCGAGCCGTGCCGGCGCAGCAGTCCGATCAGCGCGGAAGCGTCGAGAAGAGGCGAGCGGGCGAGCAGCGGCGCGGCGATGGCCACATCCTCGTCGCAGAGCCGGTTAACGAGGCCAACCGGCGCATGTGGGCATTCGGAAAGCGCGGCCGCGGCGAAGCGGCGGCAGGCTGGTGAGACGTAAGGGAGCAGAGACAGCGTGAGATCGTCGATCTGCACGACCTCCGCCTTCGTGGGCCTGGAAAGCGCACAGAAGGCCATGATCGACGCGCGGAACAGCCGTTCCGACCGGGCAGCCTTGCCGCCTGAAGCGATCTGCGTGAAGACCGAAGAAGACAAAGGAAACGCCTGGTACGCGGAACTTTACACTGCGAGGCCGGCACGCGGTTGCCGGGTGCGGCCTCACGACAGAGGAACACAATACCGCCTTTTCCCTTATCGACCTGTTAAGCGTCAGCCGCGCCTCGTACCTGACTTAAGTGCCAGCGGCCGGGCAGAGGGGATGCCTGATCGCCGAAGCCGGAGGGGTGCTCTGCTCCCCACCCGTTCAAGCCGCGCTGGCGCTTCCGTCCGCGATAAGGCCGCGCACCTGATTGGCGAGGTGAAGCAGCTTCCCCTTGGCGGCGGCGAGATCCGACATCGCCTTGAACCGGTCGTTGCCCTGAAGCGCCGAGTCGCAGCCGGAAAGCGCATTCTTGACGACCGCTTCGATCTCGTAGGCGATATTGGAAGCACGCATGGTTTGTTTCTCTCGAAGGCGGCATGAACAAAGAAATTGAGGCGCTGGAACGCCGGCGCGCCGTGAAAAGTTCCGGCGCTTGCAGCCGAAGCCGCTACGCCGTTTTTCCAGGCAGGACAGAGCCTACCGGAAGGGAATGAACGCCGTTTTGACGGCATTCCGGCAAGCCAGACGAGAGTCAACGACTGGTTATGTGGTTTAGAGCATCGGACGGTTAATCGGATGCAGGCT
>CAXTCF010000100.1:0-15212 GCA_964242945.1 uncultured Rhizobiaceae bacterium
TCCCACACCCAAACACCAGCCTGCATGCGATTAACCGTCCGATGCTCTAGAAGCTTGTGGGAAGCGGGAGGCGGAGCCGGAAGCCCCGCCCTTCCCGAAGAATCAGCGGCGGTCCCGGCCGCCCGGCATAGAATTCAGTGCGTGCCCGCCTGGGACTGAAGCTTTTCCATTTCGTCCTTCAGCGCCAGCTTGCGCCGCTTCAGCGATGCTACTTCCAGGGCGTCCATCGAGGGGTGGTGAACCGCCTCGCCAAGCTGGCGATCGACCTCGCCGTGTTTACGCTTCAGCTCTTCCAGATGGTTGGCAAGCGACATGGTTTGAAGCTCCGTTGGCCGTTGTGCTCATGCATACGCATCGCGGAACCGCTTAACCCCATACGCCCCGCTTCGACTCGGCGACCGTATGCGAGGCATGTTGCCAGTGTCCGGCAGGGAAGTCGAATACCTGGGTTAAGATTTTCAATGCTCCCGGAAATATGCTATGCCTTAAGGCAAGCCGTTTACGGAAAAACGGTTCCCGCCCGCGTGGATCAATTTCCAGATCGGAAGCGCCTGCTTTGCTTGCAAACATCTCGGATCAGGAACAAGCGGAAGTGCGCCTGGAATATGCCCGGCTGAAGCAGGAGCACGCCGATTTCGACGCGGCGATCAACGCCATGATGACGGTGGGCTGCGACCCCCTCCAGATCCAGCGCATGAAGAAGAAGAAGCTGGTGCTCAAGGACCGGCTGCGGGTGCTGGAAGACAAGATCATCCCCGACATCATCGCCTGAGCCGACGCCGATGGCTGCCGGGGAAAGCAGGGCGGAAGACCGCGCCGACGTCGCGGTGGTGATGGGCAGCCAGTCCGACTGGGAAACCATGCGCCACGCCGCCGAAACGCTCCAAAAACTCGGCGTGCCGTTCCAGGCGAAGATCGTTTCGGCGCACCGCACGCCTGAGCGGCTGTTCCGGTTCGCGCAGGGCGCCAAGGCGGATGGCTTTCGTGTGGTGATCGCAGGCGCCGGCGGCGCGGCGCACTTGCCGGGCATGGTGGCGGCGCTCACCCCCTTGCCGGTGTTCGGCGTCCCGGTGGAGTCGAAGGCGCTTTCGGGCCAGGACTCGCTCCTCTCCATCGTGCAGATGCCGGCCGGCATCCCCGTCGGCACCCTGGCGATCGGGCGGGCCGGCGCGGTCAACGCCGCGCTGCTCGCCGCCGCCGTGCTCGCTCTGTCGGACGAGGCGCTGGCCGAACGCCTGGACGCCTTTCGCGCCGCGCAGACCGAAAGCGTGGCTGACGCACCCGTATGACCCCGCTGCCGCTCGACAGCACGGTCGGCATCCTGGGCGGCGGCCAGCTCGGCCGCATGCTCAGCGTGGCAGCAAGCCGGCTCGGCTATTCCGTCGCCATCTTCGATCCCGACCCGCACGCCCCGGCCGCGGAAGTGTCCGCCCGCCACATCGCTGCCCGCTACGACGATGGGCCGGCGTTGCAGGACTTCGCCAAAAACTGCGCTGTCATCACCTATGAATGGGAAAACGTGCCGCTGGCGGCTGCCAAGCTGCTCGCGGCGCACACAAAAATTTTCCCGCCGCCCCAGGCGCTGGAAGCCGCGCAGGACCGCGTGACCGAAAAGACTTTTCTCAACAGCGTCGGTGTCCCGACCGCCCCATTCCGCGCCGTCAACAGCGATGAAGAGGCACGCACCGCCCTCGAAGCGTTCGGCGGCCGCGGCATCCTGAAAACCCGCCGTTTGGGCTATGACGGCAAGGGCCAGCGCCGGCTTGGGGATGGCGGCGACCTCAGCGGCATCTTCGCCTCGATGGGTGGCGTCCCGCTCGTGCTGGAAGGGCTTGTGCCTTTCGAGCGCGAAGTCTCGGTGATCGCCGCGCGCGGGCAGGATGGCGCGAAGGCCGCTTTCGACCCGGCGGAAAACGTCCACCGCGACGGCATCCTGCATACCTCCACCGTGCCGGCTGCGGTCGCCCCGGAGATCGCGCAACAGGTTGGGCAAGCCGCGTTCCGCATCCTCGACGCGCTCGATTATGTCGGCGTGATCGGCGTCGAGTTCTTCGCGCTCTCCGACGGCACGCTGCTCGCCAACGAGATCGCCCCGCGCGTGCACAATTCCGGGCACTGGACCGAAGCCGCCTGTGCCTGCTCGCAGTTCGAGCAGCACGTGCGCGCGGTCTGCGGCCTGCCCTTAGGCGTCACGGCGCGCAACAGCGACTGCGTCATGCGGAACCTGATCGGCGACGAGGTTTTCTCCGCCCACGCTCTTCTCGGCGAGCCCGGCGCTGTCCTGCACCTTTACGGCAAGAAGGAAGCCCGCCCCGGCCGCAAGATGGGCCACGTCACGCGGCTTGTTCTCCCGTCGTGAGGCCGCGCCGGAGGATGTCGCGCCGCGCCCTGCTGGTCTCAGGCGCCGCAGCCGCGCTGGCCGCCGCAGGCGTGGGCATCTTCACAGGACGGCGGCCGGCATCTGCCTCCGATGCCCTGCGCTGGCTGGTCGCGCAGTTGCGGGAGGAGTTTCCCGACGCCGCCGGCTTAAGCAGGCCGATGCGGCAGGCGCTTGGGGGGCTCCAGGCGGGGTTGTCGTTGGAAGAGTTTTCCCTCCGTGCTCTTGGGATCGAACGCGATGAGGCCGCAAGGATTTCGGTGCCGGCGGTAAAGGATCGTCTCGCGGCAGCCGCCGAGCGGGACTTCACCGAAGGCCATGTGGTGACGGCCGGAGGCTGGATGCTTTCGCAGGCCGAAGCCCGGTTGCTGCTGCTCCTGGCAGGTCCCGCTGGCGCCGATGATCGTTGACGGACGCAGCCTTCCGGCCGGCGAGCGGATCGCGGTCGACCTGTGCATCGTGGGCGCCGGCGCGGCCGGCCTGACGCTGGCCGGCGCGCTCGACGGACCGGGCCGCCGCATCGTGCTTGCGGAAAGCGGCGGGATGGACGCCGAAGCTTTCACGCAAGACCTCTACGAGGGCGAAACGAGCGGCATCCCCTATGCCCTCAGCTTGTCGCGGCTGCGCTTCTTCGGCGGCAGCACGAACCACTGGGCCGGCGCCTGCCGCCGCCTCGACGCGCAGGATTTTTCCGCGCGGCCGTGGATGCCGGGAAGCGGCTGGCCATTTGCGCGCTCCGCGCTGGACGCCTTCGGCGAGCGGGCGCGGACGATCTGCGACCTCCAACCGCGCGAACTCCGGCTTGCCGCGCTGGGCGTTGCCGGAAAGGCGCTCGTGCCCTGGCACGAGCCGATGGAAACGGCCTTGTGGGAGATTTCCCCGCCGACCCGCTTCGGCGAGAAGTTCGGTCCCGCACTTGCCCAGAGCCGAAACGTCACCGTGCTCCTCCATGCCAACCTGACGGGCCTGTCGTGCAGCGGCGAGCGGATCGTCTCGGCCGAGTTCCGGACCCTGGAAGGGTCCGCCTTTCGCGTGGAAGCAGGGCGCTACGTGCTTGCCTGCGGCGGCATCGAGAATGCGCGGCTGCTTCTTGCCAGCCAAAGCGATCGCTTCCCCGCAGGCCTCGGCAACAATCACGATCTCGTCGGCCGCTTCTTCATGGAGCACCCGGAATTCCCCATCGGGATTCTCGCCTACAATCTTCCGCCCGGCCACGCGATCGGCCACTGGTTCAAGGTGGAGAACCGCCAGGTCGCGGAAGGCTTCCGCCTTGCAAGCCGCGTTCAGGAGGAAATGGGCATAGCCAATGCCGGCTTCTTTCCGCTCTCGAATTTCCGGAGCGACGCGGCGGACGTTTCGGACATCCCCGGTGCGCCGTCCATCCAGGACACCGCCGCGCGGCTTTCCCGCCGGATGCCGGGTTCGCGCGAGGCAACAAAGCTCCGGCTGGTGATCGAACAGGCGCCAGACCGGGAAAACCGGGTGACGTTGTCGGATCGGCGCGATGCGCTCGGCCAGAAGCGGACGCACCTGCACTGGCGCTTGAGCGAATTCGACCGCCGCACCGCCACCGCCGCGGTCAGGCTGCTGGCCCTGGAATGCGGCCGGCAGAACATCGGCCGGCTGTGGCTCGACGAGCCGTTCCGCGACCTCGCCAGCCCCGATTGGCCCGCACCGGCATCCGGCCCCGTCGCCCCGGACCCGCACCATCTGTCCGCCGAGATCGCCTGGGGCTGCCACCACATGGGCACCACCCGCATGCATGCCGACCCGCGCCAAGGCGTTGTCGATCCCGACTGCAAGGTTCATGGACTCGCCAACCTCTATGTCGCGGGCTCCTCGGTGTTTCCCGCGGCAGGGATCAGCAACCCGACCCTGACGATCGTTGCCCTTGCCCTCAGGCTGGCTGCGCATCTCGCAAGTTGAGCGATGCGCTGGGCCCTCAGGCAACGTTGACAGCCGGAATCGCTGCCGGTATGAGCGCCGCATCGTTTCGACGCGCGGGCTCTTCGCGCGTTTTTTGTTTGAGGCCCGCCGGGGCTTCCGCGAACAGGCAGTCCGATGAAGATCAAGAACTCGCTCAAGGCTCTCAAGGGCCGTCACCGCGCCAACCGCATGGTGCGCCGCAAGGGTCGTGTTTACATCATCAACAAGGAGGCCCCGCGCTACAAGGCGCGTCAGGGCTGAACCTTCCGCGCAGGCGCGGAAAACCCTTCACGGCAATTTCAATTTGACGGCGTGTTGCGGGGGCTAGCTTCTCCTGCATGCGCCGTTTTGCCATTCCGCTCCTCCTCCTCTCCGCTGCCCTGCCGGCTGCCGCCGCCGATGGCGCAAACCAGGCGCACAAGGAGGAAGCCGCGCCGCTTGCGCTGCCGCAGCCGCAGCCGGTGCGCCTGGAAAAGCTCTTTGGCGAACTGAAGCGCGAACGCAACGAGAAGGCGGCGGAGCGGATCGCAGGAAAAATCTCCGGCGAGTGGTCGCGTTCGGGAAGCGACACCGTCGATCTGATGATGGGCTGGGCGAAACAGGGCATCGAAGCCAAGAACTGGGGCTTGGCGCTCGACTTCCTCGATCAGGTGACGGCGCTGAAGCCCGACTACGCCGAGGGCTGGAACCTGCGCGCCACCGTGCATTTCCTGATGAACAACTATGCCAAGTCGATGGCGGACATCGAGCGCACGCTGGAACTGGAGCCGCGCCATTTCGGCGCGCTGTCCGGCCTGGCGATGATCCTGAAAAACACGGATCACAAGCAGGGGGCGCTTGCCGTTTATGAGCAGGTGCTGGCGATCTATCCGATGAACCGCACGGCCCAGAACGAGGTCTCGACCCTGTCCGACGAACTGGCCGGCGAAGGCATCTGAGCCGCGCGCCCACACGCCTTCCCGCATGAACCTGATCCTGGCCGCCTTAGCTTTCCTGCTCGCTGCCTTGCTCGCGCTTGCCGGCGTCACCCGCGCGGGCGTCTGGTGGATCGAGCGGCGCAACCCGGCGGTCGGCGCGTGGGCGGAGATCGGCGGCGCCCGCATCCACTACGTCCACGTTCCCGCAGGACCAAACGCGGACCTGCCCCCGATCGTCTTCCTGCACGGCGCCAGCGCCAACCTCAACGACGCGATGGTGCCGATCCGCCCATTGTTGGAGGGCCGGGCGGAACTGCTGTTTCTGGACCGGCCGGGGCATGGCTGGTCGCAGCGCGGCAGCGGCAACGAAACGCCGCGCGGCCAGGCAAAGACCGTCGCAGCCCTGATGGACCGGCTCGGCATCAACAAAGCGATCATCGTCGGGCACTCCTTCGGCGGCGCCGCGACCGCCGTGCTCGGCGCCGAGATGCCGGAACGGGTGCTGGGCCTCGTCTTCCTGTCGGCCGCGACCCATCCCTGGCCCGGCGGCAAGACGTCCTGGTACTACGACCTGACGGCGACGCCCGTGCTCGGCTGGCTGTTCTCCGAAACCCTGGCGCTGCCCGCCGGGTTATCGCGCCTCGGTCCCGCAGTGGAGTGCGTGTTCTCACCCAACGCGGCGCCCGAAGCCTATCTGAAGAGAGCAGAAATCCCGCTGGTGCTGCGCCCCTCCGCCTTTCGCGCCAATGCCCGCGACGTCGAGGAACTGTTTCGCTTCGTCAGCGCCGAGCACAAGCGCTATCCCGACATCAAGGCCCCGACCGTGGTGATCTCCGGCGACCGCGACACGGTGGTCTATGAGGAGGTCCACAGCCTCGGCCTCGCCCGCGACATTCCCGGCGCCGAACTGGTCTGGATCAGAAATCTCGGCCACAAGCCGGACTGGATCACGCCCGACCTGGTTGCCGCCGCAATCGAGAAGCTCGCAGGCAAGCCCCGCGACCTTCAGGCGCTTGCCCGGAGCGTGGAAGCGCGGGTCGCCTCCGACACCTTCGGGATCGGCCAGTGCGCCGATCCCGATGCGCCGTCAGGCGACGCAGCCGGAGAACTCGCGCCGCAGTAGGGGCCGGGATGTCACCGGCTGCCGTCGAGATAGGCGATGCGCAGCATGTTGGTGCTGCCGGGCGTGCGCAGCGGCACGCCCGCCGTGATGATCACACGGTCGCCGGGCTCGCCGAACCCCTCCGTCCGCACGATCTCGCAGGCGCGGCTCACCATGTCGTCGAGGTCGGACGCATCCGGCGAAACCACGCAATGCGTGCCCCACAGCAGCGAAAGGCGCCGCGCCGTGGCGAGCACGGGCGAAAGCGCGATGATCGGCACTTTCGGCCGCTCGCGGGCGGCACGCAGGCCCGTCGCGCCGGAGGCGGTGTAGGTGACGATCGCCGCTGCCTTCAGGGTGTCGGCGATCTGCCGCGCGGCGGCCGAGATCGCGTCGGCGCCGGTGGCTTCGGGCTCGGAGCGCTGGGCGTGGATGATGCCGGGATAGGTCGGGTCCTGCTCCACCTTGCGCGCGATGCGGTCCATGGTGGCTACCGCCTGCACGGGGAACTGGCCGGACGCGCTTTCCGCCGAAAGCATGATGGCGTCCGCGCCCTCGAACACGGCGGTCGCCACGTCGGAAACCTCGGCGCGCGTCGGCACCGGCGCGGTGATCATGGATTCCAGCATCTGCGTCGCCACCACCACCGGCTTGCCGGCGCGCCTGGCTGCGCGCGTGATCTGCTTCTGGATGCCGGGCACGGATTCCAGCGGCATCTCGACGCCGAGGTCGCCGCGCGCCACCATCAGGGCGTCGGAAAGCTCCATGATTTCGGGCAGCCGCTGCACCGCCTGCGGCTTCTCGATCTTCGACATCAGGAGCACGCGCCCGTCCGCGATCTTGCGCGCCTCGACAAGGTCCTCCGGCCGCTGGATGAACGAAAGCGCCACCCAGTCCACTTTGGCTTCCAGCGCTGCGTCGAGGTCACGGCGGTCCTTGTCCGTCAGCGCGCCGACCGGCAGGTCGGTGTCGGGCAGCGACACGCCCTTGCGGTCGGAGATCACCTTGCCGACCACTACCTCGCAGACGATGCGCTTGCCGTCCGTTTCGATCACCTTCAGCTCCATCTTGCCGTCGTCGATCAGCAGGCGGTGTCCCGGCTGGACGGAAGCGAGGATTTCGGGATGGGGCATGTTGACCCGTTCGCTCGTGCCGGGCGCCGGGTCGTCGTCCAGCGTGAAGCGTGCTCCAGGCGCCAGTTCCTCCTTGCCGTTGGCGAATTTGCCTACGCGCAGCTTCGGTCCCTGGAGGTCGGCCAGGATGCCGATCGGCCGTTCCACCGCTGTCTCGACGCTGCGGATGCGGCCGACCAGGACTTCAAGCAGGGCATGGTCCGTGTGGCTCATGTTGATGCGGAACACGTCCACGCCGGTCTCGAAGAGCTTGCGGATCATCGCCTCGTCGGAGGAAGCGGGCCCAAGCGTCGCCAGGATCTTTACCTTGCGGCTGCGTCTCATGCGGGAATGCCTTTAGGGTTAGGGGCGCTCAGGGGTTGGCGGGCGCGGGTGCCGCTGGCGAGGCAGCCGCCGCCGTGCCGGTGCCGCTGCCCGTCTCATCGGTCAATTGCACCATCCAGCTCGTCTGCTCGCCCGTGTCGTATTCCTGGAAGCCGGCGCGCTGGAAGCCGCGCGCATAGCAATCGTTCACGCCGGCGACCTTGAATTCCTTGTCGGCCACGCACATGCTGATCGAACCCTCCCAGCGCCCGCCCTTTTCGGCGTCTTCGGCGTAAAGGTAGTAGAAGCGCGAGGAGAGCGGCCCTTCGATCAGGGTCTTGCAGCTGGAGCCGTCGAGGTGCCACCAGCCCTCCGTCACCCAGCCGCTCTGGGCGCGATAGCCGATGGCGACGCCGACGAGGTTCTGGGTGGCGTTGCAGACGCGGAAATCCGCGCGTGCGGCCGGCGCCGAGCCGAGCAGCATCAAGCCGGCCAAGCCCGCGAGGAGGCAGCTGGCCGGAAGCATCCGGAGGCTCCGGAACCCTGCCTTGTCAAAAACGCAACCCAGCGGCATCGAGAAAAATTCCTCCGCGCCCTTTTCAGGGAACTGCGCGCGTGTGTCAACGCGAGAGCATGGGAAAGCACCAGCGCAGAGTTGGAGGCGCGGCCGCAAAGGGCAAGCTTTCTCGCCGGTCCGCCGGCAGCGGCCCCAAAGCATTGCGCCGGGCTCACGCGCATGACAGGAGGGTCCGAACGGATGCACTGGGGCGATGCGCGAAACGGAATTCCTGCCCTTCGAAGTAGTGGAGGGAGACTGGGCGCGGGGCCTGCTCCTGCTCTGCGACCACGCCCGCAACGCGCTGCCGGCGGAGTATGGCGACCTCGGCCTGCCGCCTGAAGCGTTTCGACGCCATATCGCCTTCGACATCGGGGCGGAAAGCGTTGCCCGGCACCTTGCCCGGCTGCTCGGCGCGCCGGCCGTGCTGGCCGGATTCTCTCGCCTGCTGATCGACCCCAACCGCGGCGAGGACGACCCGACCCTGATCCGGCAGCTTTACGACGGCACAGTGATACCGGCGAACTATCCCCTGAGCGCGGAAGAAAAGGAGCGCCGCCTCGCCCGGTTCTACCGGCCCTACCGCAACGCCGTGGAGGAAGCGGCGGCCCGCGTCCGGAGGACAAGCGAAAGCGCGCCCTTTCTGCTTTCGATCCATTCTTTCACGCCGCGCTTAAGCAAGGCCTCCGCGCCGCGCCCCTGGCATGTCGGCGTGCTCTGGGACATGGACCACCGCGCCGCCTGGCCCTTGATCGAGATGCTGGCCGCCGACAAGGGGCTGATCGTCGGCGACAACGAGCCCTATGACGGGGCGCTGCGCGGCGACACGATGTTTTCCCACGCGATCCGCCCCGGCTACGCCCACGCGCTGATCGAGATCCGCCAGGACCTGATCGGCACGGGATCCGGCGCTCATGAATGGGCGGAGCGCCTGGCGCCGATCGTTGACGCGGTGAACCGCCGCCCCGATATGCACGAAGCAAAGCAGTTCGGCTCCCGCACGGGGCCTTTGTGAAAGACGTCCCATGCCCGATTCAGATGATGCCGAGCGCGAAAAATGGGAGGCGGCGGCGTTCCGCCGGCTGGTCGCGCACCTGCGCGAGCGCGCGGACGTGCAGAACATCGACCTGATGAATCTGGCAGGCTTCTGCCGCAACTGCCTGTCCAACTGGCTGCGCGAGGCGGCGGAAAACTCCGGCGCGGCCATGACCAAGGACGCCTCGCGCGAACTGATCTACGGCATGCCGTACGCCAAGTGGCAGGAAAAATTCCAGCGCGAGGCGACGCCCGAGCAGAAAGCCGCCTTCGAGACCGCTCGGCCGGCGGAGCACTGACGGATCCTCCCGTTAACCGCCGAGCAACCGCTTTCCTTCATCAAGGAGGCGCCAAGCGGTTTGATCTCGGAGGCTGAAGGATGAGCACGCAGTTGAGCGAGCAGGACAATGTTCAGGCGGTAGCCGCCGGCCAGCTGAAGGCGCTGATCGAGCGCATCGAGCGCCTGGAAGAAGACAAGAAGCAGATTTCCGACGACATCAAGGATGTCTATGCCGAAGCCAAGGGCACGGGCTTCGACATCAAGGCGCTGCGCTCCATCGTGCGGCTCCGCAAGAAGGAAGCCTCGGAGCGCGAGGAAGAGGAAGCGATCCTCGACCTCTACAAGGCCGCTCTCGGCATGACCTGACGGATCGTCCGCCGCCTGATCGCGCGAGTGCCTTAAGCGCCGCAGAAGGCGCTCAAGCCGGCACGTCCAGGTCGAACACCAGAACCCCGCCGAGCCCGCCTTCGGCCGCGGCCACGATGCGCGCGCCGGCCTTTGCGTGTTCGGCGTCGCCAAGGTACTGGTCGCGGGCCGCCGTGTCCGCGAAGTCAACGATGAAGCCGTCGGAAAATCCCTTGTCCAGGCCTTCGGGACTGGCGTTCCCGCCCGCATGGACCGCAAGCAGGCCAGGGATGCGGGGCTTCAAAGCAGTGATCGCCTCAAAGATCGCCGCGCGCTCGGCGGCAGGCACCTCCGTCCGGAAGCGGACAAGCACACAGTGCCGGATCATCGCGCGTTCAACACCTGCATCGGAAGAAAATCAGGCCGGCAGCCTGGATCGCGGACGATCTCCGGTCAAGCGCTCCTGATCGAAACGCTTGCGCCTGGCGAGCGGCTTCACCAGGAGTGGGAAAGCATCGGCTGAGAGCCGGGCGAATGCGGTTTTGGGCTTTTGACAAAAGATGACCGCCGTGTTGACAACCCGCTGATGCCGCTTAGGTTCAGCTGAACGTTTGAAGGGCCGCAATGCACGCAGGCCGTGCTTGTTGGAGGACAAGCTGCCCCGACGTTGAAGCTGACGTCGAACGGCAGCAGGCATCAAAGGGAGGATGTCCTTATGAAAGTGGAACGATTCTTTCGTGCAGTCGCAGCGGGAGGGGCGCTTGCCGCTCTTCTGAGCACCACGGCCCTCGCGGCCAATGTCAACTTCGTCTCCGGCGCAGTCGGCAAGGACATCGAAGTCGTCCGCGGCGTCGCGGACAAGTGGGAAAAGGAAACCGGCAACAAGGTCACCATCGTGCCGATGCCGTCCTCCACCACCGACCAGTTCGCGCAGTACCGCCTGTGGCTTTCCGCCCACAACCCCGACATCGACGTCTATCAGACCGACGTCATCTGGGCGCCGCAACTGGCCGAGCACTTCGTCGATATGACGGACATAGCCAAAGACGTGGTCAAGGACCACTTCCCCTCGATCATCCAGTCGCAGACCGTGGACGGCAAGCTGGTAGCGCTGCCGGTCTTCACCGACGCCCCGGCCCTCTACTATCGCAAGGACCTTCTCGAGAAATACGGTGCGTCCGTGCCGAAGACCTGGCAGGAACTGACCGCGACTGCCAAGAAGATCCAGGACGGCGAGCGCGCGGCCGGCAAGGGCGACCTGTATGGCTTCGTGTTCCAGGCCAACGCCTATGAGGGCCTGACCTGCGACGCGCTGGAATGGGTCAAGTCCTTCGGCGGCGGGCAGATCATCGAGCCGGACGGCAACATCTCCATCAACAACCCGAAGGCCGCTGCTGCGCTCGACGCCGCGAGGGGCTGGATCGGCTCCATCGCGCCGGAAGGCGTGCTGTCCTACGGCGAGGAGGAGTCGCGCGGCGTTTGGCAGACCGGCAATGCCGTGTTCATGCGTAACTGGCCTTATGCCTTTGCGCTCGGCAACGGCGGCGACAGCCCTGTCAAGGACAAGTTCGACGTGGCGCCGCTGCCTTCCGGCGGCGAGGGCGGTCAGTCCGCCGCGACGCTCGGCGGCTGGAACGTCGCGGTGTCGAAGTATTCGCCCAATCAGGAAGCCGCGATCGGCTTCGCCAAGTATCTCGCTTCGGCCGAGGTGCAGAAGGTGCAGGCGCTTCAGGCCTCGCACCTGCCCACGATCATCTCCCTCTACGAGGATGCGGATATCGCCAAGGAGCAGCCGATCATCCCGAAATGGAAGGACATCTTCCTGAACGCGGTGCCGCGCCCCTCCGCGCCGACCAAAGGCAACTACAACGAGGTTTCCTCGAAGTTCTGGACCGCGGTGCACGAAACCCTTTCCGGCAACGGGACCGCAGCCGAGAATCTCGAAAACCTTGAGGCCGACCTCCAGGACCTGAAGGGCGGCGGCTGGTAAGCAGCCCCTCCAACGCGGCGGACCCTGCCGGGTCTGCCGCCGACGCCGGGACACGCTTTCCCCGGCCTCATCGAAAGCCGGAGCGCCGCCGGATTCCCGGCCGCGTTGGCCAAGGCGCTCCATCCGGAAACTTCATCGCTCCGGAACCTCCGAACATCGACGCCGGTCTGCGGGCTGATCTTCGGATTGATGCTGGAACGAGGGCTTGGGAGGGCTCCACGTGACTGCAATCACCCTGGAAGGGCGACCGCCGCCGCCCGCCGCACCCGCCAAGCGCGTGGAGCGTTCGGAATTGCAGGCGCAGCGGGTTCGCGCCGCGCGGATCTTCCTCCTGCCCATGCTGGTGGCGCTTGCGGCCGTCGCGGCTTGGCCGCTGCTGCGGACCATCTACTTCTCCTTCACCGACACGACCCTGAACGACCTGTCGGGCGGCAAGTTCGTCGGCTTCAACAACTACCTGACCTGGCGCACGCTGGCTTCGGGCCGGGTCCGTTGGGGCGGCACGCTGGCCGATCCCGCCTGGTGGAACGCGGTCTATAACACCTTCCGCTTCGCCATCGTGTCCGTGGTCATCGAAACCGTGCTCGGCCTCCTCGTGGCGCTGGTGCTCAACGCCGAGTTCAAGGGGCGCGCCCTTGTGCGCGCCGCCATCCTGATCCCCTGGGCGATCCCGACCATCGTGTCGGCCAAGCTCTGGGCCTGGCTGTTCAACGACCAGTTCGGCATGGTCAACGACATGCTGCTCAACCTCGGCCTGATCGACCACAAGATCGCCTGGACGGCCAGCGTGGACACGGCCATGTACGCCGTGCTGATCGTCGACGTCTGGAAGACCACGCCGTTCATGGCGCTGCTCTGCCTCGCCGGCCTCCAGATGATCCCGCGCGACATCTATGAGGCGTCGAAGATCGACGGCATCCACCCGGTAAAGGTGTTCTTCAAGATCACGCTGCCGTTGGTGAGGCCCGCCTTGATGGTCGCCGTTATCTTCCGCCTGCTCGACGCGCTGCGCATCTTCGACCTGATCTACGTGCTGACGCCGAACTCGCCGGCCACCAAGACCATGTCGGTCATCTCCCAGGAAAACCTCTTCCAGTTCGACAAGTTCTACTACGGCTCGGCGCAGTCCACGGTGCTCTTCCTGATCATCGCGCTTTCGGTCGTGCTCTACATCTGGCTCGGCAAGGTCGATCTCGGAGGGCAGAAGTCATGAGCACGCAGACAGCCGGCAATCGCGCAGTCAACGCTCAGGCGATCAGCAATCCGGTGATCAGCGAACCGGCCGGCGAACGGATCTGGTCGGCCGTCAAGACGGGGCTCTTCTACCTCGCGGTCGTCCTGATCGTGGTGGTGGCGGTGTTCCCCTTCTATTACGCCATCCTCACCAGCTTCAAATCGGGGACGGCGCTGTTCGAGGTCAACTACTTCCCGCGCCAGATCAACTTCGCAAACTACGCCGCCGTGTTGAACCAGGGAGAGTTTCCCCGCAACATCGTCAACTCGGTGATCGTCGCGACGCTCACGGTGGCCATCGCCCTGCTGCTCGGCGTCACCGCCTCCTACGCCCTGGCGCGGGTGCAGTTCCGCGGACGGACGCTGCTGCTGCTCACCATCCTCGGCGTGTCGATGTTCCCGCAGATCGCGGTGCTGGCCGGCCTGTTCGAACTGATCCGCGCGATCGGCATCTACAACACGCCGCCGGCGCTGATCCTGTCCTACACGATCTTCACGCTGCCTTTCACGGTCTGGGTGCTCACCACCTTCATGCGCGACCTGCCGATCGAGATCGAGGAAGCGGCGATCGTGGATGGGGCGACGCCCTGGGTGATCATCACCAAGGTGTTTCTGCCGCTGATGTGGCCGGCGCTGGTGACAACCGGCTTGCTTGCCTTCATCGGCGCCTGGAACGAGTTCCTCTTCGCCCTGACCTTCACCTCGTCCAACACGACGCGGACGATCCCCGTGGCGATCGCGCTTCTGTCGGGCGCCACGCAATACGAAACCCCCTGGGGCATCATCATGGCGGCCTCCGTGCTCGTGACGGTGCCCCTCATCGTGCTTGTGCTGATCTTCCAGCGCAAGATCGTGGCCGGCCTGACGGCAGGCGGCGTCAAAGGCTGACCGGGAGAGAGTTATGGCGCATCTGCAACTGCACAACGTCCGCAAGTCCTACGGCGCCGTGCACGTCATCAAAGGCGTGGACTTGGAGATCAAGTCGGGCGAGTTCATGGTCTTCGTCGGCCCGTCCGGCTGCGGCAAGTCCACGCTGCTGCGCCTGATCTCAGGCCTGGAGGACATCACGTCGGGCGACATGATGTTCGACGGGCAGCGCGTGAACAACGTGGTGCCGTCGAAGCGCGGCATCGCGATGGTGTTCCAGTCCTACGCGCTCTACCCGCACATGAAGGTTTACGACAACATGGCCTTCGGCCTGAAGCTCGCCAACCAGGGCGACGACGAGGTCAAGGTCCGTGTCGAGAAAGCGGCGAAGCTGCTTCAGATCGACCACCTGCTCGACCGCCTGCCCAAGCAGCTTTCCGGCGGCCAGCGCCAGCGCGTCGCCATCGGCCGTGCCATCGTGCGCGATCCCCGCGTGTTCCTGTTCGACGAGCCGCTGTCCAACCTCGACGCCGCGCTGCGCGTCGCCACCCGGCTGGAAATCGCCAAGCTCCACCACAGCATGAACAACGTCACCATGATCTACGTGACGCACGACCAGGTGGAGGCGATGACGCTCGCCGACCGCATCTGCGTGCTGCGCGACGGGCTGGTGATGCAGGTCGGCAGCCCGCAGGAGCTTTACGAGCGGCCGAACTCGATCTTCGTCGCCGGCTTCATCGGCTCCCCGAAGATGAATTTCTTGAACGGCAAGATCGCCGAAGGCTACAACTGCCGCACGCTCGGCATCCGCTCCGAGCATATCGCCGTCGATAACAACAACCCAATCTGGTCCGGCTCCGTCATCCACCAGGAGAACCTCGGCTCGGACAACTACATCTTCGTCGATATCGGCGAAAAGGAACCCGTCCTCGTCCGCCGCACCGGCAACGCCTCCGTTCCTGTAGGCACGAAGATCGGCATCCGTCCCGTCGAGGGCAACCTCCACCGCTTCGACGAGAAGGGCATGCCGCTGCATTGACGCTCTCCGGCCGACCGCAAATCGGCTGGGTGCCGCACATTCCGACCCGGATTCGGCTAGAGCATCGGACGATTAATCGGATGCAGGCTGGTGGTTGGGGGTGGGATGC
>CAXTCF010000101.1:0-15152 GCA_964242945.1 uncultured Rhizobiaceae bacterium
TGGCACGGTTGGTCGGCGGGGCGGCGAGGGGGTCTTCGGGCCAGGGATGTCGGGGGTAGCGCCCGCGCAAGTCGGCACGGACATCCTTCCACGAGCCGCGCCAGAAGCGCGGGAGGTCGCGCGTGGTCTGGATGGGGCGGTGCGCCGGCGAAAGCAGTTCCAGGGTGAGTGGCACGCGATTTTCCGCAATCGCTGGGTGACGGTCGAGGCCGAACAGTTCCTGCACGCGGACGGGCAGCACCGGGTTCTCGCCGTCGTAGCGCAGCGGCAGACGGCTGCCGGTTGACGATGCCCAATGCGTCGGCGCCCAGTCCGGCAGCTTTCCTTGCAGGTCATGGGGCAGCAGCGAAAGCAGCGCGCGGGACAGCGCCTCGCCGCGCAGGGCTCCCAGATCGGGCCGGCCGGCAAGGAAGGGCAGGAACCAGTCCTCCAGCTTGGCCAGCAGCGTTGCGTCGTCCACCGGCGGCCAGGGCTCGCCGAACGTCCGGTGCAGCCAGGAAAGCCGCGCCCGCAAGCCATCGGCGGCCTCGTCCCAGGGCAGCAGCCCCAGGCCATGCGCGCGCAACGCTCCGAGGATCGCCTGCTCGGCTTCCGCCCCGGTTGGGCGGGGCAGCAGCTTTTCGCCTAAGACCAAGGCGCCGAGCCGCGTCTTTTCGCTGGCGCGGAAGATGCCGGTTGCCGGATCGAAAGCGGTTTCGCGCTCGCGCGTGATCTTCTCTCCCAGCGCGGCAGCGATGTCCGCCTCATCCACGGCTGCGGCCGAGGCGATGCGGGCATGCGCCGCGGCGCCTTGCAGATCGGCCGCCACGAGGAACGGGTTTTTCGCCAGCGGGTCGGCTGCGTCGAGCATGCCGCCGCGCCCGTTGGCGAGCAGGAAGCGGCCTTCGCCGCCGCGCGCCTTGGCGACGCGGTCCGGCCAGGCATGCAGCAGCAGCGGCCCGGCAGGCGATGGCGCAGCATCCTGCCTGCCGCCGGCCTGCCGGGCCAGCCGCTTTGCCAACTGCCGTGCGCTTGCCGCGCGCGGGCCGTTTTCACGGGCAAAGCGTTCGAGCCGCCGGTCGAGATCGATGGAATCGCCGCCCAAGCCGCGCTCGGTCAGCAGCACGGCGAGCCTGGCTGCCGCTTCCGCTTGCCCCTCTTTGGCAGCTTGCACCACCATATGCGCGAGGCGGACGGGAAGCGCGAGTTTTCGCATTGCCGCGCCGCCTGGGGTCAGCCGGCCCTCGGCGTCCAGCGCATCGAGCGAGTGCAGAAGCGCGCGGGCCTCGGCCAAAGCCGCCGCTGGCGGCGGATCGAGAAAGGCGAGCTTTTGCGGATCGGCAACGCCCCAGGCCGCGCAGTCCAGCAACAAGCCGGAAAGGTCGGCTTCAAAAATCTCCGGCGGCGTGAAGGCGGGAAACGCCGCCGTCTGTTCCGCCCGCCACAGCCGCAGCGCCACGCCGGGCTGCGTGCGGCCGGCACGGCCGGCGCGCTGGTCGGCGGAGGCGCGGGACACGCGCACGGTTTCCAGCCGCGTCAGGCCGGTGGCCGGCTCGAAGCGCGGCAGGCGCGACAGGCCGGAGTCGATCACGACGCGCACGCCTTCGATGGTGAGCGAGGTTTCGGCAATCGCCGTCGCCAGCACCACCTTGCGCCGGCCGGGCGGGCTCGCGCGGATGGCGGCATCCTGCGCTTGCGCATCGAGGTTGCCGAACAGCATGGCAAGGTCGGCATTTGCCGGCAGCCGTCCCTCCAGGCGCTCGCGCGTGCGTTCGATCTCGCGCTGCCCCGGCAGGAAAGCCAACACGCTGCCGGTCTCTTCCGCCAGCACGTCGCGGATCGCGGAGGCCATCGCGTCCTCGACCGTGACGCCTGCCGGGCGCTCGCGGTAGCGGAGGTCCACCGGGAAGGCGCGGCCTTCGCTCATGTGCACCGGCGCGCCGCCCAGGAGCTTCGCCACCCGCGCGCCGTCCAGCGTCGCGGACATCACGAGGATGCGCAGGTCGGGCCGCAGCGCGCTGGCCACGTCGAGCGCTAAGGCCAAGCCGAAGTCGCCGTCCAGCGAGCGCTCGTGGAACTCGTCAAACAGGAGGGCGGCGATGCCTGTCAGTTCGGGGTCGTCCAGGATCGTGCGGGCCAGCACGCCTTCCGTCACCACGAGGATGCGCGTTCTCGCGGAGAGTTTGCGCTCCATCCGCATGGCATAGCCGACCGTGCCGCCGACCTCTTCGCCGAGCAGGGCAGCCATGCGCCGGGCGCTTGCCCGCGCCGCCAGCCGGCGCGGCTCCAGAAGCATGATTTTCTTGCCCGCCGTCCAGGGCGCGTCGAGCAGGGCGAGCGGCACCAGCGTCGTCTTGCCCGCACCCGGCGGCGCGACCAGCACGGCGGACGCATGCGTTTCCAGCGCGGCCAACAGGTCAGGCAAAACCGCGGAAACGGGGAGGGAGGGTAGATCGGTCATGCGCTCAAGATATGCACGGGACCGCCTGCCGCCGCAGCATCCGCGCGGTCATGCGTCACGAGCAGCGCAGGCAGGCCGCGCTCCTGCGCCTCCCCGAAGACAAGGCTGCGCACCTCGGCCCGCAGTTCCGCGTCCAGCTTGGAGAAGGGCTCGTCCAGAAGCAGGAGGCGCGGGCGCGACAGCAGCGTGCGGGCGAGCGCCACCCGCGCCTTCTGCCCGCCGGACAGCGTCGCGGGATCGCGGAGCCCGAAGCCTTCGAGGCCCATGCGGACGAGCACGGCGTCGGCCGCCGCCTCGCGAGCCCTGCGGCCCTTCACGTCGGGCGGAAGCGCGAAAAGGAGGTTGCCCCGCACGGACATGTGCGGAAACAGCAGCGGATCCTGGAACAGGATGCCGGCGCGGCGTTTTTCAGCGGGCAAGTCCGTGATCCTTTCCGAACCCAGCCAGGCTTCTCCTTCCGCCTGGAACACGGGATCGAGAAAGCCCGCGACCCAGGCGAGCAAAGCGGACTTGCCGGAACCGGACGGCCCCATCACGGAGAAGATCGTGCCGGGCGGGATTTCGGCCTTCAGCGCCAGCAGCAGCTTCGCCTCCAGCGAAAGGGCGACATGGAGCCGGAGCGTTTCGAAGTCTGGCATGGGTGGAAAAAAGCTCAGGCGCGCATGCCGCGCCGGTTGCGGAATACCAGCCGCGGCAGGAGAAGCGCAACGGCGAAGCCGGCAAAGGGCAGCGCCATCTGCGCGAAGGCGAAGACGCCGATCACGCGGCGGTTGCCGCCTGAGGCCAGCGCCACCGCTTCCGTGGTGGTCGTGGAAACGCGCCCAGCGCCGATCAGGAGCGTGGGGAGGTAGAGGCCGACCGAGACGGCAAAGCCGATCGCCGCAGCAGTCAGCAGCGCGGGCAGGAGCATCGGCAGCCGCACCCGGAAAAGCCTGGCTGCCGGCCCATGGCTTAAGGACGCCGCCATCTGTTCATATCGGCGGTCGAAGCCTTTCCAGGGAGGGCCAAGCGCAAGCAGCACGTAAGGCAGGACGAAGACGAGATGCGCCAGCGCGACCGCGGCGCGGTTTGCGGCCAGCCCGCCCAGCAGAAACAGCAGTTGCAGGCCGAACAGGAAGGCCGCCTGCGGCAGCAGAAGCGGCAGCAGGAAGAGCCGGCTGCCCGCGGCTCGGCTTCGCCGCTCTTCCCGGTGCAGCATCAGCACGGCCAGGAGAAGCGCTGCGGCCGTCGAGGCAAGGCCGAGCAGGAGCGTTTCGCTTCCGAGCGCAAGAAGCCGGGAGGCAAGGCGCTCCCAGCTGTCGAGCGCTAGGCGTTGCGGCAGCGCGTCCGGAAACTGCCACAGCCCGGCCAGCGACCAGAGGCCTAGCGCGACCGCGCCGCCGGCGAGGCTGCCTGCCGTCAGAAAGGCCAGCACTGCTGCGAGCGCCCGAAGAGGTCTATCCCGTGGAAACCGCCTGCCGGAGCAGGCGAGCCGGTTGCGCAGGGCGGCGCAGATGCGCTCGCCGCCGATCCAGAGGAGCAGAGCCCCGGCGCTTATGAAAAGTTGCAGCACGGCGCCGGCGCAGGCGACGAAGCGGCGGGACAGGTCGGGGTCGCTGCTCCACTGGATCAGCCGCAGCGAAAGGGCCGGCGGGGTCGAGGGGCCGAGGATCGCCGCGACATCCGTGACGGAGGTGGAAAACGCGATCACGGCAAAGACCGCGAGCCGCATCTGGCGATAGACGGCGGGCCACGTGCCGAACAGAAAGCCTGCCGCCCGGCCATAGCCCAGCGAAGCGGCCAGCATCCGCCGCTGGGGCGCCTGCGTCTGCGGCAGGGCCGCCATCGCCACCAGCAGGAGAAAGGGGATTTCCTTGGCGGCGAGCCCCGCTGCGAGAAACAAGCCGTCGGGATCGTTCACCACGCGCCAGTCCGGCGGAACGGTCCAGCCGGTCCATTCCGGCGAAACGATTCGCGCGGCCAAGCCGGAAGGCGCCAGCAGGAACGCCAAGCCGAAGGCCGCCGCCGCGTGCGGCAGCGCCAGCAGCGGCGCGACGATGCCGCGAAAACGCTCGAACGCTTTCGTGCCGGAAAAGCCCGCCAGAAACACGAGCACGAGCCCAAGCGAAAGCACGGAGGCGATCAGGCCCGTGCTGAGGCTGAGCCAAGCCGAGCGCCCGATGCCGGGCTCAGCGAAAAGCTCGCGCAAGGGCCTGAGCGAAAACGCGGTGCCGCCCAGCGCCGGCAGCCAGCCGAAGGCCGGCAGCAGGGTGAAGGCCAAGCCGAACAGGATGGGCAGGCCCACCAGCGCCGCAGCGGCCCAGGGCGCGAGCGCGGCAAGCCTTTCGAGGATCCGATCAGCCGGACCGCGCTCTTTTCTGAGCTCCCGCACTATCCTTCATCCGCCTGCCGGCACCCCTGCGCGACGGCAATCGACACTTCCCCGTCGATTGCCGCCCGTCGCTTCGACCCCCATGAGCGGGCAAAAGAAGGCCGGCCGCAACGCTCCCGCTTCGTTCTTCTATCCGTTCACGGCGGGCTATCGCATACGAGCTTCGTGTGTTGAAGCGGTCGTCCGCGCGTTCCGCGATGCCGATGCGGCTGCTCCGGGCCGAAAACGGCGGGTGCGGAATGCAGACTCCCGGACTCCCGGCCGCCTTGCGCTTGATTAATCCTGCAACGCATGGTGTGCATCGACGGACACGCATGTTGCGCGCGACGCCGCAGCCCCCTGCGTTCCCGCCTTCTTGAAACTCTTGCCGGCATCGCCAAGGAGAGACCCCGCGCGTGCGTGACCGGAATGCCGAGTTGCAGAGCGTCGTGAAGCGTCTCGGCATCACCACGGAACTGTTCTGGGAGCCGGTCCGGTTGACCAGCCCGCCGCCTTGGGCCGGCCACATTCCTTTCGCCTTCTGGCTGGCGGGCGCCGCGGCGCCGGCGGTGTTCGTCGAACTGGGCACGCACAGCGGCAACTCCTATGCGGCTTTCTGCCAGGGCCTGGCCGAGCATCGCGTCCCGGCGCGCGCCTATGCCGTGGACACCTGGGAAGGCGACGAGCACTCCGGCCGCTACGGCGCGGAGGTGTTCGCGGACCTGCACGCCTTCAACGAAGCCCGGTTCTCCGGCTTCTCCAAGCTGCTGCGCACGAGCTTCGACGACGCGAGCCTGTACTTCGCCGAGGGCAGCGTGGACCTTCTGCACATGGACGGGCTGCACACCTACGAGGCGGTCCGGAGCGACTACGAGAGGTGGCTGCCAAACCTGTCGCCGCGGGCGGTGGTGGTGTTCCACGACATCAATGTTCGGGAGCGCGGCTTCGGCGTGTGGCGGCTGTGGGAGGAGTTGCGCTCCCGCTTCCCCGCTTTCGAGTTTCACCATTCCGAGGGGCTGGGCGTGCTCGGCGCGGGGAACGAGCAGACCGAAGCGATGCGCGCTCTGTTCGGCTTGAGCGAAAGCGAGGCGGCAACGGCGCGCCAGCTTTTCGCCGCGCGCGGAACGCTGTTCCGGCACCGGGTCCAGGAGGCCGAACTGGAGCGGCGGCTGCGCGCCGTTTCGGACGAGGCGGAGCGGCTGCGCGCGGAGCGGAACGCCGAAGCGGCCCCGCTGGAAGCGGGAACTGCGCTCCGGCGGATAGCGCGGCCGGCCCGTGCGCTGGCCGATTGGATGCGCGGGCTGCCGGACCAGAGGCCCGCGCGCTCGTCGCCGGCCCCCCACGCCGAGCCGGCCGCGGAACCGGTGCCGTCCGATCTCGGGGCTGCCTTGCGCGAAGCGATGCGGGTGCGCCTGGAAGCCTTCCTGGGGACAAGCGGGCGGCTTGTGCTGCCGCGCGACCCGGACCCGGCGGTCACGGTGCTGCTGGTGCTCTTCAACCAGGCCGAACTGACCTTCGCCTGCCTCCAGTCCATCCGAGAATGCGCGGGGGAAGCGGCGCTGGAAGTCGTCATCGTGGACAACGGCTCGACCGACCGCACTTGCGCGCTGCTGGACCGGATCGAGGGCGCCGCGGTGGTGCGCAGCGGCAGGGGCCTGCACCCAAGCGGCGTCAATCGAGCCGCCCGCGAGGCCAAGGGCCGGCACATCCTGCTGCTGGGCAGCGACGTGCAACTGCTGCCCGGCGCGCTGGCCGCTGCCCTGCGGACCCTGGAAAGCGCCGACGATGCCGGCGCCGTGGGTGGACGCATCGTGCTGCCCGACGGCACCTTGGAGGAAGCGGGTTCGATCATCTGGAACGACGGCACCACCCAGGGCTACGCCGGAGGCTGGCGCTTGGACGACCCGTCGGTCCTGTTTCGCCGGAACGTGGACTTCTGTTCCGCCGCTTTTCTGCTCACGCCCCGCCGGCTGTTTGAGCACCTCGGCGGCTGCGACCCGGTCTTTGCGCCATCCTGCTTCGAGGAGGCGGACTACTGCGTCCGCCTGCGCCGTGCCGGCTACCGGGTGGTGTATGAGCCCGACGTCACCGTCCAGCGCTGCAAGCCCAACAGCCCGGCGCGGCCGGCCGAAGACATGGAACTGGGGCAGCGCAGCCGCCTGGCATTCCGCGAGCGCCACGCCGACTGGCTGCGCGGACAGCAGGCGGCCGAAGCAGCCGACATTTCTCGCGCGCGCTTCGCGCGGCCGGACGGCGCTGCACCTGCCATTCTGGTGGTCGGCGACCGGGTGCCGCGCGAAGACAGGGGGTGGGGCGACCGTCGCTTGCGCGAGATGGTGCGGACGCTGGTCGAGGCTGGGGCGCGAGTGACCTTCTATCCCACGCTTCCCCACCTGGAGACCTGGCCGGAAGCGCGCCGGGCGTTGGGCGGGGACGTGGAGATCGCCTTCGGCTCTTCCGGCGGCCGGATGGATAAATTCCTCCTTGCGCGGTCCGGCCAATTCGACGCCGTGATCGTCAGCTGTCCCCGCAACATGCGCTCCTTCCTGGACGCGGCTTCGGGCGACGCCCTGGCGGGTGCGCGTATCTTCTACGACGCTGGAGCCATCGCCGCCCTTGCCAAGATCCGCCGGCACGCGCTGCGCGGCGACCCGCTGCCGGAAGCCGAGGGGGAAGCCCTGGTGCATGAGGAATTGGCGCTGGCCGGGGCCGCCACGGTGCTTGCGGCGTCCGAGCGCGAAGCCGCCTTGTTCCGCGGCAGCGGCGCGCGCGACGTCCGCGTGCTGACCTTGCCGCTGACCCCAAAACCCACGGCTGCTCCTTTCGAGGCCCGTTCCGACATCCTTCTTGCCGGCGCCGTTCAGGAAGACGGCCTGCCCGACATGGATGCGCTGCAATGGTTCGTGCGCGAGGCGCTGCCCGAACTGCGCGCGCGGCTGGGCCAAAGCATCCGGCTCAAGGTGATCGGCGACGTCAAGGCGCCCGCCGTGCAAGCCCTGGGGGAACTGGGCTGCGACTTCCTGGGCGCCGCCGACGATCTGCGACCGCATTTCGAGGCCGCGCGGGTCTTCGTCGCGCCGGCGCGCTTCGCCCCCGGCGCGCCGCTGGAGATTTACACCAGCGCCAGCTTTGGCGTCCCGGTCGTGACGACCCGATCGCTCGCCGGGCAGGCGGGCTGGCAGGACGGCCGGGACCTCCTGGCCGCCGACGATCCGTCCGCTTTCGCACGAGCCTGCGCGCGCCTCTACGAGGATGCCGAACTCTGGGCCGCGCTGCGGCGCAACGGCCTGGAGCGCTGCGCCGAGGCGTGCTCGCCGGAGGCGTTTCGCGCCGCCGTCGAGGCGCTGGTGCGGGAAGTGCCGGTGCTCCGGCCCGCTCCGGAACTGCCGGCGCCGGCCTTTGACGCCGACAAGCCCGACTATGCCGAATGGGTCATGCGCTTCGATACGCTCGGCCGCAGCGAGCGCGCCGCGGTTGCGCGCCGGGTGGCCGAGATGCCCTTTCGCCCGCTGATCTCCGTCGTCGTGCCGCTTTACAACACGCCGCCGCAGGTGCTGCGGCGCTGCATCGAGTCCGTCCTGGGGCAACTCTACGACCGCTGGGAACTCTGCCTGGTGGACGACGCTTCCTCCGACGCGGGCGTCGCCGCGATCTGCCGCGAGTTCGCGCGACGGGACGGCCGCGTGCATTTCAGGCAACGGGCGGAGAACGGGCACATCGCCGCGGCCAGCAACGACGCGCTGCGCATGGCGACGGGCGACTTCGTGGCGCTGCTCGATCACGACGACGTGCTCGCCCCGCATGCGCTCAGCAGCGTTGCCGAGGCGCTGAACGAGAACCCCGCGCTGGACCTCATCTTCTCCGACGAGGACAAGATCGACGAGGACGGGCGCCGGTCGGAGCCTTGGTTCAAGACCGGCTGGAACTACGACCTGATGCTGTCGCAGAACTGCGTCGTGCATTTAGGCGTGTTCCGGCGCGCGGTGCTGGAAGGGATAGGCGGCTTCCGCAGCGGCTACGACGGCAGCCAGGACTACGACCTGACGCTGCGCTTCCTTGAGGCCTCGGCGCCCGACCGGATCCGCCACATTCCGGCCGTGCTGTACCACTGGCGGATCATCCCCGGCTCGGTGGCGGCGGGGGTGGACGAGAAGCTCTACCCCTACGAGGCCGCCCGGCGCGCCATCCAGGAACACCTGGACCGGCGCGGCGCCGGCGCCGTCGTGGAGCGCCAGCAGCACCCCGGCTACTACCGGGTGCGCTGGCCGCTGCCGGCCGAAGCGCCGCGCGTCAGCCTCATCATACCCACCAGGGACAAGGCTCACCTGCTGAGCCGTGCCGTGCAGTCCATCCTCGATCTGACGCTCTACGGCAATTACGAGATCGTCGTGGTGGACAATGGAAGCCGCGAGCCGGACGCATTGGCCTATCTCGAATCGCTGGCTTCGAACCCCAGGGTGCGGGTCCTGCCCTATCCAAAGCCCTTCAGCTTCTCGGCGCTGAACAACCACGCGGTGGAGCAGGTGGCTTCGCCGATCATCGCCTTCGTCAACAACGACGTCGAGGCCATCACGCCCGGCTGGCTGGGGGAGATGGTGTCCCACGCCCTGCGTCCCGAAGTCGGCGCGGTCGGAGCAAAACTCCTCTACCCCGACGAAACCATCCAGCATGCCGGCGTGACGGTGGGGATCGGCGGCACCGCCGGCCACCCGCATGTGGGGCAGCCCCGCGCCGCGCTGGGCTATTTCGGCCGGCTGGTCTGCACGCAGCGCTTCTCGGCCGTTTCCGGCGCCTGCCTGGTGATGCGCCGGGACGTGTTCCAGGAGATTGGCGGCTTCAACGAGACGGAGTTCGGCATCGCGTTCAACGACGTGGACTTAGGGCTGCGCCTCAACCAGGCGGGCTATGCCGTGGTGTGGACGCCTTTCGCCGAACTGTTGCACCACGAGTCCGCCAGCCTGGGCGACGCCGCCGGGCCGGAGCGCAGGGCGCGCTACCTGCGCGAGTGCGCCAGCCTGCGGCGGCTTTGGCCCGAAGCGATCCGCGACGATCCCTTCTACAACCCGAACCTTTCCATCCGAGGGGGCGACTTCCGCCCCGCCTTCCCGCCGCGCGCGGCCCCGCCCTGGGCGCCGGACAGGCTTTCAGGCGCAACCCGGTCCTGAAGCCGGAACAGGAGGCTGGCGGCATGGCGGAATTCCATTTCGTCGAGGATTACGTCCGCTGGGTCGATACGCTCATCGCGCGGCATCCCTATCGCGAAGCGATGGAACTTGCCGTCGGCGGCGACTGGAACGCCGTTGGGTCCATCGAGGCCGCGATATTGCGGTATGCCGGACTCCGGGACGGCATGCGTCTGGTCGATCTCGGCTGCGGGTCGGGCCGCCTGGCGCAGGCCTTGCCGCGCACGGCGGACGTGAACTACCTGGGGCTGGACGTGGTGCCCGCCCTCCTCGACTACGCGCGATCGATCTGCCCCGCCACTACCGCTTCGAACGCAACCTGAGCCTGACATTTCCCGAACCGACCGCCTCGGCGGACATGATCTGCGCCTTCTCGGTGTTCACGCACCTGCTGCCGGAGGAGACATACCTCTATCTGGAAGACGCGCTGCGGATCCTGCGTCCGGGCGGCAAGGTGGTGCTTTCCTTTCTGGAGTTCGCGAACCCGGAGCACTGGCCCGCCTTCGAGAACGTGGTCAACGCGCAACGCACGTCCTCGCGCCCGCACCTCAACACGTTCCTGGAGCGGGGAGCGATCAAGGTCTTCGCGCAGCGCCTCGGCTTCAAGGCGCCGATCTTCATCGGCGGGGACGAAGCCCCCTGGCGAAGCCAGCCGCCGCTCTGGCAGGCGGTGGCGATCCTCGGCAAGCCGTCGCTCCGAGCCTAATGCCGCCGGTTCTCATGCCCGAACGAAGCTGCCGCCCAGCGGTCGAGAACGCCGCCGTTCAGCGCAGCGCCGCCGCCAGCGCCTTGCTGGGATAGCAGGTCGGCGCCATCCCGTTCTTTTCCTGCCAGTCGCCGATCGAGCGGCGGGTCTTGAAGCCCGGCAAACCGTCCGCGCTGCCGACGTCGTAGCCCTTCCCTTCCAGAACCTTCTGCATCTCGGCGATATCCGAGCGGTATAGCCCATCCACCGGCGTCCACGCTCCGACGAACGGTTTCTGCGCGCCGCCGATGCGGTCGGCACCGTGGCCGATGAAAAGCGCGTAGAGATCGCTCTCGTTGTATTGCTTGAGCACGTAAAAGTTCGGCGTGACGACGAAGGCCGGGCCGTTGCGCCCCGCCGGCATGACAAGGAAACCCTGCTTGCCCAGTTCCGAGGACGGAAACGGCTTGCCGTTGACGCGGGTGACGCCAAGCTTCGCCCATGAAGAAATCTTCTTGCCCTGGTCCGGCCCTTCCAGCGCGCAGGACACGCTTTCCGGCACCCGCACTTCAAAACCCCAGCCGCGCCCGCGCTGCCACTCGTAGTCCTTGAGGTAGTTGGCGACCGAAGCCAGCGTGTCCGGCACGGACTTCCATATGTCGGTGCGCCCGTCGCCGTCGAAATCGACGGCATGTTTCAGGAAGGAGGTCGGCAGGAACTGCGGCTGGCCGAGCGCGCCGGCCCAGGAGGAGCGCATGTCGGCCCGCGCGATTTTTCCCTCCTGCACGATCTTCAGCGCAGCCAGAAGCTCGGTGCGGAACATCTCCTTGCGCGTGGAAAGAAACGCCTTGGTGCCGAGCACCTCGAAGGCGTCATACGGCATCTTCGCCGCGCCGAAGCCGGACTCGCGGCCCCACACGGCCAGGACGATATCGCCCGGCACGCCGAACTTCTTCTCTACCGCGGCGAGCGTGGCGGCGTTCGTGCTGGCGCGCGCCCGCCCGCCGCCGACCACCGCGCCCAGCTTCTTCTCGTCGAAATAGGCGGAGGGCGCGTTGAACTCGGCTTGGTGCTGCGTCTTCGGCACGGAAGGCTTCTGGCCGGGCAGCACGAGGTCCGGCAGCTTCAAGTTGGGCTTCACGCCGGCAAAGGCGCCGTCGAAGGTTTCCTTCGAGATGCCTTGCTTCTCGGCTGCCGGCCAAAGGTCTCTTGCCAGCCAGGACTGGAACTGCGCGTCGATGCTTGCGGCACCGGCCGGAAGGGCTGCCGCCAGGCTTGGCAGGGCCAGAAACAACAGGAAGACCAGAACGCGCATGGGAACCTCCCGCGGCACCATAAGGGGAAGGCGCTTGCCCGGAAATTGCGTCAGAAAGCGGTCCGGGAACGCAGCGCGGCCGAGAGCGTGCCCTCGTCGAGGTAGTCCAGTTCGCCCCCGACCGGCACGCCATGCGCCAGCCGCGTTACCTTCGTCGGCAGGCCGGAAAGCTGATCGGTGAGGTAGTGGGCCGTGGTCTGGCCCTCGACGGTGGCGTTGACCGCCAGCACCACCTCTTCGACGCCGCCCTCGGCCACGCGCGAGACGAGCTGGCGGATGGTGAGCTGGTCCGGCCCGATGCCATCCAGCGGCGACAGCGTGCCGCCCAGCACATGGTAGCAGGCGTTCAGCGCGCCGGCCCGCTCCAGCGCCCAGAGGTCGGCGACGTCCTCGACCACGATCACCGTGGACTTGTCGCGGCGCGGGTCGGAGCAGACGGTGCAGGGATCGGACGTGTCCACATTGCCGCAGCGCGAGCACACCCGCACGTTCTCGGCCGCGTCCGCCATGGCGGAAGAAAGCGGCCGGAGAAGCTGGTCCTTCTTCTTGATCAGGTGCAGCGCCGCCCGCCGCGCCGAACGCGGCCCAAGCCCCGGCACCTTGGCCAGAAGCTGGATTAGCTTCTCGATTTCAGGACCGGCGATGCGCTTGGACATGGGGTTCGGGCCGCTGCGACGAACTGATCTGAAGGAGGAAAAATCAAGTAATTTCAAAGAGTCAGTGAGGAACAGATATAGGCTCTTGCCTTACTCCGAACAAGGTTTCGGGCGGCGTTGCGGACGCTTCAATCAGGGCACGATCAGCGTTCCGGCGCCATGCTCGGTGAAAAGCTCCAGCAGCACCGCATGCGGCACCTTGCCGTTCAGGATGACGACACCTTCGACGCCCCGCTCGATCGCCTCGATGCAGGTTTCCACCTTCGGGATCATGCCGCCGGAGATCGTGCCGTCCGCGATCATGGCTTTCGCCTGTGCCACCGTAAGTTCGGGCAACACCTGGCGATCAGCGTCCATCACGCCGGGCACGTCGGTGAGGAAGAGCAGGCGCTTGGCTTCCAGCGCGCCGGCGATCGCGCCTGCAAACGTGTCGGCGTTGATGTTGTAGGTGTGGCCGTCGCGGCCCGGCGCGACGGGGGCGATCACCGGGATCATCTCGGAGGAGGCCAGGAGGTCGAGCAGCGTGCGGTCCACTTCGGCCGGCTCGCCGACGAAGCCGAGGTCGAGCACCCGCTCGATGTTGGAGTCCGGGTCGGTGATGACCTTCTTGGCCTTTTCCGCAAAGACCATGTTGCCGTCCTTGCCGCACAGCCCGATCGCCCACTCGCCTTCGGCGTTGATCAGCGCTACGATCTCCTTGTTGATGGAGCCCGCCAAAACCATCTCCACCACCTCCACCGTGCGCTGGTCGGTGACGCGAAGACCGCCTTCGAACTTCGACTCGATGCCCAGCTTCTTCAGCATGGCGCCGATCTGCGGCCCGCCGCCATGCACCACGATCGGGTTGACGCCCGACTGCTTCAAGAGCGCGATGTCGCGCGCAAAGGCCTGGGCCAGCGCGGTGTCGCCCATCGCGTGCCCGCCATACTTCACCACAACCGTCTTGTTCTCGTAGCGCTGCATGAAGGGCAGCGCCGCGGACAGGAGGCGGGCCTGGGCGAAGGCTGTGTCTTCGGGCTCTGGTGCCATGGGAAAGCTCGTGAATGGTGGGGAAGCGGCGCCTATATCGCGTTGCCGCGGAAAACTGAACGTCCGCGGGCACGAAAGTTTCACCGGCGGCCTGCCGCGCCCCTCGTTGCAAAGCGTTGGGAAACTTGGCAGAAATCGCGGCGATGTCCGCTCCCGTCGCCGTTCACGACATTTCCAAGCTGATCGTGCGCGTATCGCTCCGCGACCGGCAGGCGTTCGACCTGCTTTACCGGCAAACTTCCGCGAAACTTTTCGGCGTCTGCCTGCGTGTCTTGGAGGACCGGGCAGAAGCCGAGGAGGCGTTGCAGGAGGTCTATGTCAAGATATGGACCAAGGCCGACCGCTTCGCGGTTTCCGAACTGTCGCCGATCTCCTGGCTTGTCGCGGTCGCGCGCAACCATGCGATCGACCGCATCCGCACGCGCAGGAGGCCGGCGGCGGACCTGGATGAAGCGCTCGACATCGCCGACCCCGCGCCCGGCCCGGAGGCTGCGGCGGTTTTGGGCGGAGAAGGCGAGCGCATCCATAGATGCCTGGGGGAACTGGACGCCGACCGTGCAGCGGCGGTCCAAGGCGCCTACCTCAAGGGGGAAAGTTATGCCGAACTGGCGGCGCGCTTTCGCGTGCCGCTCAACACGATGCGAACCTGGCTGCGGCGCAGCCTGCTGAAACTGAAGGACTGTCTGGAGCGATGAGCGGCGCGGGCGACGACACGGAGGAACGGGGCGGCGACGACGTATTCGCCGCCGAATACGTTCTCGGCGTGCTGCCCGCCGCCGAGCGCAGCATGGCTGCCGCGCGCATCGAGCAGGACAGGGCTTTCGCTGCGCTGGTGGAACGCTGGGAAGGGCACTTTGCCCCGCTTGCTGAATCTTACCCGGAAGCCGCGCCGCCGCCTGGCGTCAAGGCTGCGCTGGACCGCCGTCTTTTCGCCTCGACGACGGCCGGCGCCGCCCAGGCCGAAGCGGGAAGGGCCGGCCTTTGGAAGAGCCTGGCTTTCTGGCGCGGGCTTTCGGCTGCGGCCGTCGCCGGCCTGGCCTTCAGCGTCGGCGTCTCGTTTGTCGCGCCGCCCGGCGGGGAGGTGCCGCGCAAGGTCGCCTCGCTCCAGGGCGAAGGCAGCGACGTGCATTACGTCGCCCTTTACGACCAGTCTCTGCATCAGGTGTCGCTCTCGCATCTGTCCGGCGAAACCGGCACCGACCGCGATTTCGAATTGTGGATGATCGAGGGCGGCAACGCTCCGGTTTCGATGGGCGTTATCCCCGCCGGCAACACGATCCGCATCGAGCTTTCGCCCGACGCGCAGAAGAAGCTTGCGGCCGGCGGCGTGCTGGCGATCAGTCTGGAGCCTTCCGGCGGTTCGCCCACCGGCCAGCCGACGGGTCCCGTGGTGGCGAGCGGAGACTTGCGCGACATCTGAGCGGAACGGCTCGCGCGGTTTAGAGCATCGGACGGTTAATCGGATGCAGGCTGGTGGTTGGGGGTGGGATGCAG
>CAXTCF010000102.1:0-15135 GCA_964242945.1 uncultured Rhizobiaceae bacterium
CCTGCATCCCGCCCCCAACCGCCAGCCTGCATCCGATTAACCGTCCGATGCTCTAGCACTGCCAAGCCGTTCGCTTGAGGAGTTCCGACGTGAAGATCACCGACGTGAAGACCTGGGTCGTCGGCAATCCGCCGCCCGGTGTCGGCGGGCGCTACTTCATCTTCGTGAAGCTCACTACGGACGGCGGCGTTTTCGGCTACGGCGAAGCTTATGCCGCCACGTTCAGCGCGCACCTGACCGCGCGGATGATCGAAGACTTGGCCGGGCGCTACCTCGTCGGCCGCGACCCGCACGACATCGAAACCTTCTTCCGCCGCTGTTACTCCTCAGGCTTCTCGCAGCGGCCGGACGTGTCCGTGATGGGCTGCTTCTCTGCTCTGGAGATCGCCTGCTGGGACATCGTCGGCAAGGAAGCGGGTAAGCCGGTCTATAAGCTTTTGGGAGGTCAGGTGCACGAGCGCCTGCGCTCCTACACCTATCTGTACCCGCATGCGGGCAGCGTATTCGTCAACGAGGCCGACAACCCCGACAAGAACGTTTACAACGATCCCGGCCTCGCCGCGGAGTGCGCCGCCGAGTATGTCGCGCAGGGCTTCAACGCGGTGAAGCTCGACCCGGCAGGGCCTTACACAGCCTTCGACGGCCATCAGCCGCGCCTTACCGACATCGACCTCTCCGCCCGCATGGTGAAGGCCATCCGGGAAGCCGTCGGCACGAAGGCCGACATTCTGTTCGGCACGCACGGCCAGTTCACCGCGTCCGGCGCATTGCGCATGGCGCGCGCCATCGAGCCCTATGACCCGCTCTGGTTCGAGGAGCCGGTGCCCCCGGACATGCCCGAAGTGATGGCGCAGGTGGCAGCCGGCACGTCGATCCCGATCGCCACAGGCGAGCGGCTGACCACCAAGTGGGAGTTCGCCCGCGTGATCGAGAGCCGCGCTGCTGCGATCCTCCAGCCCGACCTCGGCCGTTCGGGGGGCATCCTTGAGACAAAAAAAATCGCCGCCATGGCGGAAGCCTTCCACATCCAGGTCGCGCCGCACTGCTATTGCGGGCCGATCGTGGGGGCCGCCAACATCCAGCTTGCCGCGACGCTGCCCAACTTCCTGATCCTGGAATCGCTCAAGCAGTGGGACGGTTTTCATGCGGAACTGTTGAAGAAGAAGATCGAGTGGGAGGATGGCTGGGTGATCCCGTCGAAGGAGCCCGGCATCGGCGTTGAACTGGACGAAGCGGTCTGTGAGGCCCATCCGTGGAACGGGCCGCAGTTGCACCTGGAGATGATGCAGGAGCCGCTGTTTCCATGAATGGGGCTGACGTCTCCTGACACGATGTTGTCAGGAAGAGCGTGCCGGAAGCCGAGCGGAACAGCACGCTTCCCCTTCCGTTGCGGCGGCAAAAACCCCATATTGGCAGGATGTCAGAGACCTCGAAGCGCCCTGCCGCCGCCAGCAAGAAGACCCGCCGATCCGGTCCCCTGACCGATTTCATAGACGCCTCCGAGCCGCTGGACACGGGCGGCTTCGGCGAGGCGCCGCAGGCGGGGTTTTTGGGCGTTCCGCTGTCCGGCCCGATCACCGGCTGGGCCGAGCAGATCGCGCGCGAGGCTGAAAACGAGGGCAGCGGCGAGGGCGGCGCCAAGCCGCCGAAGCCGGCGAAAAAGATACCGGAACGCTCGGCCAAGCCTGCGCGCTCAGCGCGCGGCACGTCGATGGGCGGCGCGGCCTCGCCGCAGGAGCGGGCGGCCGCTGGGCTCAACCCGGTGGCTGGGCTGGACGTCAGCTTGGAGGACGCGGAAGCCATGGCGCCGGCCGGCGTCACCGCCACGGTCGCGGCACTTTCGGCGCTGATCGAGTCCGGCAACCCCCTTCACAAGAACGGGCAGATCTGGACGCCGCACCGGCCTGTGCGCCCGGAAAAGTCGGAAGGCGGCATCCGCATCGTCATGAAGTCCGAGTTCCAGCCGGCAGGCGATCAGCCGACTGCCATCCGCGACCTTGTGTCCGGCGTGAGCGGCGCCGAGCGCACGCAGACGCTGCTCGGCGTTACCGGCTCCGGCAAGACCTTCACGATGGCCAAGGTGATCGAGGAAACGCAGCGCCCGGCGCTGATCCTGGCGCCGAACAAGACGCTGGCCGCGCAGCTCTATGGCGAGTTCAAGCAGTTTTTCCCCGACAACGCGGTGGAGTATTTCGTTTCCTATTACGACTACTACCAGCCGGAAGCCTATGTCCCGCGGACGGACACCTACATCGAGAAGGAATCCTCGATCAACGAGCAGATCGACCGGATGCGCCACTCCGCCACGCGCTCGCTCTTGGAGCGCGACGACGTGGTGATCGTGGCGTCCGTGTCCTGCATCTACGGTATCGGCTCGGTCGAGACCTATACGGCGATGACCTTCGGCATGGCAGTCGGCGACCGGCTCGACCAGCGCCAGCTGCTCGCCGACCTCGTGGCGCAGCAGTACAAGCGGCGCGAAGCCGACTTCGTGCGCGGCTCTTTTCGCGTGCGCGGCGACACGATCGAGCTTTTCCCGGCTCACCTGGAAGACCGCGCCTGGCGCATAACCCTGTGGGGCGACGAGATCGAGTCGATCACCGAGTTCGACCCGCTGACCGGCCACAAGACCGGCGACCTGAAATCGGTGAAGATCTACGCCAACTCGCACTACGTCACGCCGCGCCCGACGCTGAACCAGGCGATCAAGTCGATCAAGGAAGAGCTACAGGGCCGGCTCGTGGAGCTTGAGAGGGCAGGGCGGCTATTGGAAGCCCAGCGGCTGGAGCAGCGCACGCGCTTCGACTTGGAGATGCTGGAAGCGACCGGCTCCTGCCAGGGCATCGAGAACTATTCGCGCTACCTCACCGGGCGCCAGCCCGGCGACCCGCCGCCGACGCTGTTCGAGTACATTCCGGACAACGCGCTGGTCTTCATCGACGAGAGCCACGTCACCGTGCCGCAGATCGGCGGCATGTATCGCGGCGACTTCCGCCGCAAGGCGACGCTGGCCGAATACGGCTTCCGCCTGCCGTCCTGCATGGACAACCGGCCGCTGCGCTTCGAGGAGTGGGACGCGATGCGCCCGCTTACCGTCGCCGTGTCCGCCACGCCTGGTGCCTGGGAGCTGAATGCATCCGGCGGCGTGTTCGCCGAGCAGGTGATCCGCCCGACCGGCCTGATCGACCCGCCGGTGGAGGTGCGCCCGGCAAAGCACCAGGTGGACGACGCCCTGGACGAGATCCGCGAGACGACGCGAAAGGGCTACCGCACGCTCTGCACCGTGCTGACCAAACGCATGGCCGAGGATCTGACGGAATACCTGCACGAGCAGGGCGTGCGCGTGCGCTACATGCACTCCGACATCGACACGCTGGAGCGCATCGAGATCATCCGCGACCTGCGGCTCGGCGCCTTCGATGTGCTGGTCGGCATCAACCTCTTGCGCGAGGGTCTGGACATCCCGGAATGCGGGCTGGTGACGATCCTCGACGCCGACAAGGAAGGTTTCTTGCGCTCCGAGACCTCGCTGATCCAGACGATAGGGCGCGCCGCGCGCAACGTGGACGGCAAGGTCGTGCTCTACGCCGACAAGATCACCGGCTCCATGGAGCGGGCGATGGCGGAAACCAAACGCCGGCGCGAGAAGCAGGAAGCCTACAACGCGGAAAACGGGATCACGCCGGAATCGGTGAAGTCGCGCATCGCGGACATCCTCGACTCCGTCTATGAGCGCGACCACGTCCGCGCCGACATCTCGCAGTTCGCCAACCAGGGCGCGATGATGGGCAACAACCTGAAGGCCCATCTCGACTACCTCGCCAAGGAGATGCGCGACGCCGCAGCAGACCTGGACTTTGAAAAGGCCGCCAGGCTGCGCGACGAGATCAAGCGCCTGCACGAGGCGGAACTCGCGGTCTCCGACGACCCGATGGCGCGCGATGTGGAAGGCCAAAGCCCGGTCTCCGGCCGCGAGAAGGGGAAGCACAACAAGGGCCGCGCGCTGCACCGCGCGGTGACGGAGGACGAAGGCAAGTCGCTTTTCGCCAAGCCCGACCTTGACGACATGGGCCGCTCCGGCGATTTCGCCGTGCCGGCCGGGTCGAACGTCTCGCTGTTCCGCAAGAACGGCCTGGACGAGATGACGGTGCGCCGCACCGAGAAGCCTGTGGACGGAGCCAAGCCGCAGCGCATCAAGGCGGAGGCGCAGGCAGAGCTGGAGGCCAAGGCGGTCAAGCGCGAACGCGCCGGCATCGGCTCCTATGAGGACCCGGCCGAGCAGAAGCGGAAAGGCAGGCGGAAAGCGAAAACAGGCCGGCCGGGGCGGTGAAGCTGCCGCATCGTCTTTTTTGCTTGAATACTGCCTGCTAAAGTTGGTGCCATGACAAGCCTTCAGCGCATTCAGGAATCAGTTGCAGCTCTCTCGTCCGAGGACATGAAGGTGTTTGCAGAATGGTTTGAGGAGCTTCAGGCGGACCTTTGGGACGAGCAGATCAAGACGGACGCTGAAGCGGGCCGGCTGGATGCAATGGCTGAAGCAGCCCTGGCCGCTCACAAGGCAGGCCGAACTCGGCCGCTCTGAGGCACTACACCGATCCCGGTTCTTGGACCGCCTACAGCAACCTCCGTCCTGAAATCAGGCGCTTGGCGCGGCAGAACTATAAGCGCCTTGTTGCCGGTCCGGCACATCCTTCGCTTCGTTTCAAACGGGTCGGGCCGTATCGACGCGCTCGCATCGGCCTCAAGCATCGAGCCTTGGCGGTCAAGGACGCTGGACTGCTGCTATGCCTTTCTGACGCAGGCAGGAACCTCCAGTTCTCATGAAGGTTGCGCAAGCCCGGCACATCCTATCGCCGTGCCTGTTCCATCTTTGTGAGGAGATTCCCATGAACCGCCGAAACGTAATTTCATCGCTCGCGGCAGGCGCCGCCGGCACGGCCCTGATGGCCACGATGACGCTCAACACGCGCCAGGCTCAAGCGGCCGTGCCGATGGGCGAGGCCGAAATGAAGCACGCCAAGGACACCAAGATGGTCGGCGGCCTGTCGCTGGCCACCAGCCGCGTCGCGCTGAAGATGGCCAGCGGCGCCAAGGTCAAGGAGTTCGCCGAGTTCGAGACCGCGGAGCAGGAAACCATCGCCGACATTCTGAAGACCATGGAGTCCGGCAGCGAGAAGGCGGAAGGCGCGCTGCATCCGCCGGGCGAAGCCGAGGTCGAGGCGATGCTCGACGCGGAGGGCAAGAAGAAACTGGCCGACCTCAAGGGAACGTCCGGCATGGCTTTCGACAAAGCTTATGTCACCGCCCAACTCGACGGCCATAAGAAGCTGCTGACCATCCAGGAGGACTACCTGAAGGTCGGGCAGGACCGCGAGCACCTTTCGGTGGCCAAGCTTGCGCGCGGGCAGGTGAAGGAGCACATCAAGCTCTTGGAGGACATCCAGGGCATGATGGGCTGACGGCAAAGTTTGCCGCATCCAAGTGAGGCCGCCTCTCCGGCGGCCTTTGCTTTTCGCGGGAACTTGCGGCAGCGCCGCGAAGTTGCCTCACAACGGCTGCTGCGCTCGTGCGCACCAGCCGCGACCCATCGCAGGAGACAAGACCCATGACCCACGGCAACGCACACCCGAAGACAACCACACCAAGCGACAAGGACCTGCGCGAGGATCCCGGCATCGGCGCATCCAAGGGCACCTTTAAAGCCGGAGACGACGACATCGAGGACGGCGCCAACACGTTCCAGGGCGATGTGGAGAACGACGTTTCCTATGGCGGCAAGGTCGATCCGAACAAGACCGGCCGCACCAACAAGTGACGCCATAGGCCAGGGAGAAACGCCATGAGCAAAGCTCACAACAAGCTCGCGGGAGACAAAACCCATGCGCTTCAGCAGGACATCATCGCCGGGCGTGTGAACACCAAGAACGGCGGCGCGGAGTTCGACGCCGAGGCCGATCTGAAGATGCCGCCGGAGGAGCACGCCGCCGTTCTGCGCGGCGAAAACCTTGATGCGGACCGCCGATCGCTGGTGGATGTTGACGATCGCGAGATGCTGCGCGGCGAGAACCAGGAGAGCGAGCACAACAAGAAGCGCACCGACGATTGACGCGTTTGCCGTGAACAAGCCTTACCGGGCGGTGCCCTGCCGCTCGGCGAACTCCCTCATCAGCCCTTCGTAGTTGGAGAACTCAGGCTGCGTTTCATAGCTGTGCACGGCAGGCGTGGACGCCCAAGGCAGCTTCTCGGATGTCCAGACTTCCAGGAACGGCTCGAAGCCGCGGTGCTCGTCCAGCATGGTCGGGCGGATGTTGACGAACCAGTCCCCGCCCTCGGCCCGCGTAAAGACCCAGGTCATGCAATGAGGGCAGAAGAAATGGCGGGCGACCGGGCCGTGAAGCCCGCCGATCACCGGCTCGCCTTTCGTGACGCGGAACCCGCTTGAGGGCACCGTGAGCGTCAGGGAAAAAGCGCTCGACGACATCTTCTGGCACCCGCTGCAATGGCAGGCGGAGGCCAGCAAAGGCGCCTCAGTGATTTCGAACCGCAACTGCCCGCAGCGGCAACCGCCGCGCCAGGGCAGGGTGGCAGCGTCCATGCTCACTCTTCCGGCTCGGTGGTGAACTGAAGCGGGAAGCCCTGGGTCTTGCCGGCATCGGTGGCGCGCGTCGCCTTGGTTTCGGCGACGTCCCTCGGGAATACGGCGACCACGCAGAGGCCCTTGCGGTGCGCCGTGATCATCACGCGATGCGCCTGATCTTCGCTCAAGCGGAACTCCGCTTTGAGAATCCGTGTCACGAATTCGCGCGGCGTATAGTCGTCGTTGAGCAGCAGCACCTTGTGCAGCTTCGGGCGTTCGGCCTTCGGCTTGGTACTGGTGCGCGGTGTGAGAACGGTGTTTTCCATGGCAGAAGCCCTGCTTGGAATGGGTTGCAGCCGCAGCTGGTCTTAGTAGACGGGCCTGCGGTTCGGGCGCACGGCGCCATAAAGCATTTAGGCCTGAAGAGGAACTCCTGCGAGACCGCAGACAAGCAAAAACCTTGCGCAATCGCCTTCGGCTGTCGTGCAGGGTCGAACCTCTGTGCCGCAAGGCACGTTTTCGCAAGGGGAGACGGCCGCTGACGCGGCCGCAACCAATGCCGTTACAGCCAGCGGCTTCCGCTTGCCTCAGTGCTCAGCAGGGACCGTCGTCGATCACCCGATAGTCCGCAGCTTCCGCTTCGCATTCGTTGCCGAAGGTGCGAGTGCGGGATCCCTTCTGCCCGCAGACCGGCTGGTATTCCCGCGTGCAGAAGCGGTCCTCCGGCGGCGGGCCGGGGGGCGAACCCGGAGGCGGGCCGAAACCGCATTCGCCATCGCCGAGGATGCGGTAGCCGGCCGCTTCGGCCAGGCATCCGTTGCCAAAGGTCCGGCGGTCCGGGCCGCGGCGGGCGCAGACGGGATCGTATTCCCGCGTGCAGATCGGCGGGCCGGGCGGGCGAGGCCTGCCTGGAGGCGGCGGGCCGGGTTCGTCCACCACGACCGTGCAGGCCGACAGCAGCCCAAGCATCAGGGCGGCGCCAGCATGGGTGAATTTCAGGAACCGCATCCCAGACAACCTCCCGCGTGAGACAAGGAACCCCCTTATTCCACCGCCTCGGGAAGTCTGCTGCGTTGCACTTCCAAATGCAATCCCGCGGGCTCACGCAGCTGTGCGCAAATCCGGCGCGTCTTGCGAGCAGAAGGCGGCTGTGGCATAGTTTTAGGCGTTCGGGCGTTTGCTGACCCGGTGACTGGAACGTTTTGCACGACCTTTCCCCGACACCGTGAATTTCTGACACCCCGTCCGCTGCGCTAGGCAGGGGCGGGTTTGAGGTTTTGCCCTCCGGCAGAACTTAAATGAACTGCATGGTTCCCATCCTGCGGAGGCGGGAACCGGACTGGAACTTCGGGAAGGACTCCTTACTCCAATGGCGCAAACCGGCACCGTTAAATTCTTCAACAGCACCAAAGGCTTCGGCTTCATCACGCCGGACGGCGGGGCAAAGGACGTGTTTGTCCACATTTCGGCCGTGGAAGCTTCCGGCATGCGCACTCTGGCGGATGGCCAGAAGGTGACGTTCGATGTCGAGCCCGATCGCATGGGCAAGGGCCCGAAGGCGGTAAACCTCCGCGCGGGCTGATCGCGTTCGCAAATAGGATCGGGCAGGGAGCCATCGCGGCCCCGCCGGTCCAGGCACACTCGTTGCTTCCATCGCCGCCTGCCGGAGCGCTCCGGCAGGCAGTGAAACTTTTGCTTGCCGTCCTTCCGAAAATAAGGGACAAATTTCCCATCGGGTAGTTGCCGGCCCGGAGAGGGATGCTTCGAGCCGGACCAAGTTGCGGCTTGGCAGCTTGTTTCGGTTCTTGTCGGTGCCTGCGTTCGCGGAAAGCGGAGCAGGCAGGTTCCCCCGCTCAGCCGTGTGAGCGCCTGTGAGCGCTTGAAGCCGACGCGCTGTCGGCTGCGGCCCTCGCGCCGGGAACCCATAGGAGCCTTCGATGCCGCAGCAGTCCGGCACCGTGAAATTCTTCAACCACGCCAAGGGATTTGGCTTCATCACGCCGGACGGCGGCGCCAAGGACGTGTTCGTCCACATCTCCGCCGTTCAGGCTTCCGGCTTGCAGGGGCTGGAGGACGGCCAGAAGGTGTCGTTCGACACCGAGCCGGACAAGCGCGGCAAGGGGCCGAAGGCGGTCAACCTTTCGCTCGTCTGACCGCGCTGAACCTCGCGCCAGGCGAGAGCCGGCGCGTTCTTCCGCGCATCAGCCGGCATGGTCCGCGAGGATCAGCTCGCCGCCCTTCACCCCTGTGACGATCGCCGCGGCATTGGTGTTGCCGCTGACGATCCCAGGGAAGACCGAGCAGTCCACGATCCGCAGCCGCTCCAAGCCATGGACCCGCAGCCGGGCATCGACCACGGAATTCTGGGGGTCCGGTCCCATCCGGCAGGTGCCGACGGGATGATAGACCGTGCCGCTGCGCCGCCGAAAATCCGCGATCAGGTCGGCATCCGAACGGATGGCGGGGCCCGGCAGCATCTCTTCCTCCACGATCTCAGCCATCGGCTGTTCCGCCGCGATCCGGCGCAGGAACTTCACCGCGTGAAGCATCTCGTCCACGTCGTGCGCTGTGGAAAAAGCGTTCGGCACGATCTTCGGCGGCGCGAGCGGGTCGGCGCCGCGGATTTCGATCGTGCCGCGGCTGGTCGGCCGGCAGTTGGACAGGCCTATGGAAAAGCCCGGCCACGGATCGGGAGACAGGATCGGCCGCTCGCCGGGCCGCGGCAGCACGGTCGAAAAAGCCTGGAAGTAGAGCTGCATGTTGGGCCGGATTTCATCCGTGCCAGTGCGGAAGAAGCCGCCGCCCTGGTTCATGCTCATCGACAGGGGGCCGCGCCGCGCCAGCAGGTAATGCATCCCGACAAGCGCCTTGCCCCACCACGGCCGCAGGATCTGGTTCAGCGTCGGCACGCGGGCTTTCCAGGTGTAGTTGATGCCCTGGTGATCCTGGAGGTTGCGGCCCACATGCTTTTGCGCATGCAGCACGGAAATGCCGTGCGCGCGCAGAAGTTCTTCCGGCCCGATGCCGGAAAGCTGAAGCAGAAGCGGCGTGGAAACCGCGCCCGCGCAGAGCACCACTTCGCGGCCGGCCGCGCCGCGAACGGTTCGGCCGCCCGGCCGGTACTCAACGCCAGCAGCGCGCTTGCCGTCGAGCAGGATCTTCGTGACATGCGCGTCCGTTTCCACCCGTACGTTTGAACGTCGCATCGCCGGGCGCAGAAAGGCGCGTGCGGCCGACATGCGCCGGCCGTTGCGCGTGGTAATCTGATAAACGCCGGCGCCCTCCTGTTGTGCGCCGTTGAAATCCTGGTTGAGCGGCAGCCCCGCGGCCTGCGCGGCCTGGAGGAAGCGCCGCGTCAGCGGATGCACTCTTTCCCTGTTGTCCGAGACATGCACCGGCCCGCCGCGCCCGCGCAAATCATCGGCGCCGGCCTCGTTGTCCTCCACCGCCTTGAACAGCGGCAGGAGGTCGCGAAAGCCCCAGCCGGGATTGCCGGCTTCGGCCCAGGCATCGAAGTCCGCCGGCTGTCCGCGTATCCACACCATCGCGTTGATGGAACTGGAGCCGCCCAGAACCTTGCCGCGCGGCCAGTGGTCCACGTTGCCGGCCAGTCCCGGATCGGGCTCGGCCGAGAAATTCCAGTTCACCTTGGGGTCGTAAAAGGTCTTGCCGTAGCCGAGCGGCATCTGCACGAAGAAGCGGCGGTCGGTGCCTCCGGCTTCCAGCACCAGCACGGAAAAGCGACCGCTGCGGGAAAGCCGCTCCGCCAGCGCCGAACCGGCCGAGCCGGAGCCGACCACGACGAAGTCATAGGTCTGCGAGAACTCAGGGGAAGCGGCAGCGGAAGGCATGGTCCCGTGCTTACGGCTTCCGGCTTGCAAACTGTCTTCGCCTGCCGCCCCGCTCTGTGAAATTTGCGACCGTGCCGCTTTGCCTTGACGCGCGCCGGCGCTGCGGGCAAGCCGCGAGGGCAATCGCGAGGGGGCAAAACCGTTGAGCGAGATGGACGCAAGACCGACAGGCGAACTGACGCTGCGCACGCTCGCCATGCCCTCCGATGCCAACGCGGCCGGCGACATTTTTGGGGGCTGGGTGATGGCGCAGATGGACCTGGCCTGCGGCATCCGCGCCGCCGAGCGCGCCAAGGGCAGGGTGGTCACGGCCGCGGTGAAGGAGATGTCCTTCGCCAAGCCGATGAAGATCGGCGACACGCTCTGCGTCTATACGCACATCCTCCGCGTCGGCCGAACCTCGATGGCGCTGAAGGTCGGAGCCTGGGCGCAACGCTACCTCTCAGACCTCATGGAAAAGGTGACGGACGCCGAGTTCGTGATGGTGGCGCTGGATAGGGACGGCAAGCCGACGCCAGTGCCGCCGGAAAAGCCTGCGGTAGCCTGAGGGGCTTCAAGACCTTTATGCGTCCCGAATTTCGGCGTCGTTGCCTGCGCAACGCTTGTCGAATTTCTCGCGCGCGTTCGAAACCTTGCCGATGTTCTCCCGCGCCCAATCGCCCAAGGCCTGCACGGGCTTCCACAACTCGTGGCCAAGCGCTGTCAGTTCGTAGTCCACCCGCGGCGGGATGCTCGGCGTGACGGTGCGCGTGACGAAGCCGTCGCGTTCCAGCCCGCGCAGCGTCGCCGTCAGCATTTTTTGAGAGATGCCGCCGATGCGGCTGCGCAACGCGCCGAAGCGCATGCGGCCTTCGCGCCCCAACAGGCTGACGACCAGCACGGTCCACTTGTCGCCGACCCGTTTCAGGATGTCGCTGACCGCGCGGCAGTCCTCGCTGCCGTGCATGGACTCCGTTTTGTGACTCGGTTTCAAAAAAGTGCCTCCTTGCGGGATGCGATCGCGGTCTCCTATGTAGCTTCACTAACCGATAGTTACCAGATTACGAACGGAGACTAGAATGGAAAAGCTCAAGATCGGCGTGGTGATAGGCAGCACGCGGCCCAACCGCTTCGCCGACCATCCGGCCGAGTGGATCAAGCGAATCGCAGAACAGCGCAGCGATTTTGCCGTCGAGACCGTGGACCTGCGCGACTATCCCATGCCCTTCTTCGACGAGGCGATGTCTCCCGCCTGGGGCCCGTCGCAGGACGAGACGGCGAAAGCCTGGCAGCGCAAGGTGGACGCATTGGACGGCTTCATCATCACCGCCGCCGAGTACAATCGCGGTCCGACCGGCGTGCTGAAGAACGCCATCGATTACGCCTACAACGAGTGGCGCAACAAGCCGGTGACCTATGTCGGCTATGGCGGCGTCGGCGGAGCGCGAGCGGTGGAGCAGCTGCGGCTCAACGCCGTCGAGCTTCAGATGGCGCCGATCCGGCAGGCCGTGCACATCATGTTCCCGGAGATGGTGGCCGTGCGCGAAGGCAAGCCGCTGGCGGAGTTCGAGCACCTGAACAAGTCGGCGGAAGCCACGATCGCGCAGCTTGCCTGGTGGGGGCATGCGCTGAAGGCCGCGCGCGACGCCGAGCTTCAGGCCAAGGCGGCCTGAGCCGATTCTCAGGCCAGGCGGCGCGCGGCGGGCAGCTTCGAGGCCATGATCTTGTCGATGCGCCGCCCGTCTAGATCCACCACCTCGAAGCGCCAGCCTGCTGCTTCCATGGTCTCTCCGGTTGCAGGCAGGTGGTGCAGAACGGAAAGAACATAGCCGGCGACCGTCTCGTAGTCCCGGCTCTCCGGCAGGTCGATCCGCAGCAGTTCCGCCATCTCGTCAGCCGGCATGGCGCCGGCGAGCAGCCAGGAGCCGTCCTCGCGCTGAACGGACAGCGGCTCTTCGCCGATGTCGAGGTCGGAGCGGAACACGCCGGTGATGGCCTCCAGGATGTCGGCCGGCGTGACGATCCCTTCGAAGTGGCCGTGCTCGTCGTGGACGAGCGCCATCGGCACGTCGGATTCCTTCAGCGTGGTCAGCACGTCCAGGGCATCGGCCTGATCGTGAACGATCGGGGCGGGCCGCGTGTGCGCCCGCAGGTCTAGCGGCTTGCCTTCCAGCAGCGCGGCCAGAAGCTCGCGGGTCTGGATCACGCCGACCATCGAATCGATCGTGCCTTCGCCGACGGGCAGGCGCGAGTGCGGCGTTTCGGAGAGCGTCCGGCGTGTTGCCGCTTCGTCGGCTTCGAGGTCGAGCCAATCGACGTCGGTGCGGGGTGTCATCACGCCGCGCACGGCGCGGTCGCCGAGCCGCATGACGCCGGCGATCATGCGCCGCTCGTCGGATTCCAGCACGCCCGCGCTTTCCGCCTCGGCGACAAGCATCTTGATCTCTTCGTCCGTGACCTTTTCCTCGCTTTCGCCCCGCTGGCCGAGCAGCCACAGGACGCCGCGACCGGAAATGTCGAGCAGCCAGACCAAAGGCAGCGCGATCCGCGCGAGCCAGGTCATGGCAGGCGCAACCTTCACCGCGATGCCTTCGGGGTCTCGGAGCGCAATCTGCTTCGGCACAAGCTCGCCGGCGACCAAGGAGACATAGGTGATCAGCGCCACCACGATGCCGACGCCCAGCGCGTCGGCAAGCCCGTCCCGTACGCCAAGCGAAACCAGGAAGGTTGTCAGGCGGCTCCCCAGCGTCGCCCCGGAAAAGGCGCCGGACAGCACACCGACCAGGGTGATGCCGGTCTGCACGGAGGAGATGAAGCGGCCGGGGTCGGCGCCGAGCTTCAGCGCGTGGTTGGCGCCCGCCACGCCCCGCTCCGCCATGGCCTTCAGCCGGGCGGGCCGCGCGGAGACTACGGACAGTTCGGACATCGCGAGCAGGCCGTTCACCAGCACCAGCGCGAGCACGATCCCGACTTCGACGTAAAGCATCCTGTCCCGCGGTTGGCCGTCTCAAGCTTCTTTCGACATAGCGCAGGCGGTCATGAGCTGAAAGGGCATCGTCCCGATCAATGGCAGGCGCGGAAGCCGTTGCGCCGCTCTTTCACGTCGAAGTGGAAGTGATTGCGGTGGTCGTAGTTGTAGCCGGGGCCGAGCACGGTGCTGAAATAGGAGCAGCCGTCGGCGCGCACGTTGTTGAGGAAGCCGCGCTGCCAGAAGGCGAAGAAGCCGGGCTTCTTCACGTCGATGTCGTTGCCGTCCTTGAGTTCGATGCTCATCACGTCGAGCGCGTTCCCCGTGGCGTGCTCGGACATGGTGCCCGTGCCGTTGATCTTGCGGCAGGAGTAGCTGGAGCCCTGATGGATGGTTTTCACGCCTGTCCAGTATCGCCAGCGCGCGGCGGGAACGAGTTCCTTTTTCGTCCAGCGGGCAAAGGCGAGCGCCATCTGGCAGGTGACGGTCGCGGACGGCTTGATCTCCACCGACCCGACGCTGGAAAATGCAATCGGCGCGTCGATGCGGCACTGCCCGCCGTCGTTGATCGGGGCGAGGTCGCGGAACGCGACGTCGAGCTTCTTCAACTCGCGGCGGCAATCCGCCTCATCCGCGCTGAAAGACATGCCAGGCGCGGCGGGCGCGCTCATGCTGGGATAGGAAACCATGAGCGGATTGGAGGGCACCAGCGTCTGCAAGCCGGCTCCGGCGGGCGGTTCGCTCACGTCTGCCGAAGGACGCATGGACAACACATCCGCGCTGGTGCAGGCCGCTAGAAGCAGGCCGGTTGCAAGCAAGGACAGACTGCCTGTTGCGAGGCGCGGCATCGCGCCGGATCCCAGCTTCGGCTTGGCAGGCAAACGCATGAACACTTCTCCCGCAGGAGAAGGGTTTTAGGACGGCTTGGTAAACAAAGGCTGAGGCGACCCTCCGACGAGAGAGGAGCGCAGCTATTGACAGAAGGTGCCGCCGTGGCGCCGCTGTTCCAGGTCCAGGTGGAAGTGCGTGGCGTGGTCGGGATCGCTGCCGGGGCCGAGCACGGTTTTGAACGGCCCGCAGGCGGCAGCGCGCACGGCCGCGAGGAAGCGCCCTTGCTTCTCTCCCGGCACTGGGCCGACATCCGCCGTCGATCCATCGGCAAAGGAGAAGCGGGAGATGTCCAGCGCGTTGCCGAAGGCGTGCTCCGACATCTTGGACCGGCCGTGCCGGGTGCGGCAGACATAGGCCGAGGCTTGACCCACGCCGGTGACGTCGCTGCCGATCTCTTTGCGGGCAATGGGCTGCACCACATCTTGGATGAACCGCGCCGTCGCTGCCGTCATGGCGCAATTCAGCAGCCCGCCGGGATCCAGGGCGACGGTCTTCGAAAGGCGCGTGACGAAGACCGGATGGGGAATGGAGCATCCGGCTGCCAAGTCGGCCTCCGGCGGTCGGTCTGCGAATCCAACGCCGAGCGAAACCAGTTGCGTCCTGCAAGCCGCCTCGTCTGTGGCGGACGGTGTCGGACGGTTACTTTCCGCGGGAGTGTCCGGCGGCACCGAAGGCTGCTCCTTGGGCAATGGCGGCGCCGTTTCCGCCTGGGCTCGCGGTGCGGGCGTGGGGACTGGCGGAGAAGAGGGTTCGCCGCCGCTCGGCACGGGATGGTTTTCGCTCTGCCCTTGGGCCTCGCCGGGCTTCCGCGCCGGGAAGGCAACGACCGCGGGGAGGGCCGGGGCATTGGGGGGAGCCGCGTCGCCGCG
>CAXTCF010000103.1:0-15087 GCA_964242945.1 uncultured Rhizobiaceae bacterium
AACTGAAAAGAGCATAAACCCCGTCAAAACGCCAGGTTGATAGAACCGTCCAGCTTCAGCCAAAGGGATGGACGCATGAACAGAAGAGGTTCACAGAAGAGCAGCCACCTCGCGCAGGCATCTGTGACACTGCCGCGGGTCAGCGTTGGTTCTTGTAGCCGTTGGTCCCACTTACCGGCGCATCTTGCCGTCGCCAGAGTTGATCGACATCGTTGGTGGGGTGCATCCCAAGCTTGACCAGATTGCCTGTATCCAACCCTCCATCTAAAAGGAAGGAAACCGCGCAGAAGCGAGCAGATGAACCATCATGATGCGTAGCGTGGAACGCCATTCAGTAATCATTGATCTGCTCCGCGCCCACGAGCATGTTTCCATCGATGATCTGGCGAGGGCGTGCAGAACCTCCTTCCAGACCATCAGGCGTGACCTGGAGCAGCTCTCGCGCGAGGGGCAGGTGCGTCGCTACCACGGTGGGGCTACGCTGCCGGGGGGCGTGCCCGCGGCCAGCCACGCATCCCGCAGCGCGAGCCAGATAAAGGAAAAGGAGGCTGCGGCAGCGCTTGCCGCAAGCCTGATTCCGGATGGCGCCTCGTTGTTTCTGGCGGGCGGCTCGACGCTTGCCATGACTGCCCAGAAACTCTGCGAGCGCGAGGAACTAACCATCGTCACCAACAACCTGCACGCGGCCGTCGTGCTTTTCGAGCGCACAGGTTTCAACCTGCACGTGGTCGGCGGCGCCCTGAGGCCGGAGAGCGGGTCCATGACGGGGGACGATGCGGTGCAGTTCCTCAAGCGTTTCTCGGTGGACTTCGCCTTGGTTGGAACCTGCGGCATCGACGGAAGCGGCGACCTCCTAGAACACGACCAGAGTCTGGTCGGACCGATCTCGGCCATGATCGGCAATGCACGCGAGGTCGTTCTGGTAGCCGATTCCTCGAAGTTCGCGCCACGCGGGGTCGTCAGGAGCGCGCATCTTCGCGACGTGGACCATGTGGCAACCGACAGCGCTCCGCGAGGGATGCTCGGCGACCTGCTAAAACGGCTCGACGTCAGGGTGCACGCACCCCGCAGCCCAGAAGAGGGCGCTGCTCTCCCTGTCGTTGAGGCGGGCTGACGCGTTTCCTTCCCGAAGGCTGCGGCGAGATACGATCTCCGACACCGGTGAAGGAGGAAGCGCAGACAGAAAGTTCGTATTTGTGCATGATTGATCATTACTTGACATAAAGTGACAAAAGCGAATAATTGGGGGTGCTTGAGATTCAGGTACGAGGAACGGCATCGCTAGCGCAGGATAGCCGGCGGTGCCGAAGGGGGATGGATGATCAATGCCCGATAGGACGCGCGATCCGGTGCTGGCGGATCTGCAAAGGCCATCCGGTGCCTTTGCCATGCTAGCCATCGATCAGCGCGAGTCCATGCGCGCCATGCTGAGCGAAGCGAAAGGCGGGCCGGCCGGCGACAAGGAGATCGTGGACTTCAAGTTGCGGGCGCTACGCGCACTGACGCCCTTTGCTTCGGCAGTGCTGGTGGACCGCGATTTCGCCTGGAGCCCTGCGCTGGAAGAAGGCGCGGTGGCGCCGGGATGCAGCCTGATCGCGGCGGCTGACCGCTTCCATGCCAGCGCCGACGAGATCGTGGCCGATGTGGAAATCGACGATCAGGTGGTGCCTGAGGCCGTCAGGCGGGACGGGGCGAGAGCGATGAAGCTCCTGGTGGTCTGGCGCCCCGACGAGTCGGCGGAACGGCGCATCGCCATGGTCGACGACTTCGTGGCGCGCTGCCGGGCGGCCAACCTGCTCAGCATCATCGAGCCCGTTTCGCGCGTGGCCCGCGACGGACGCGCGCACGACGTGCAGGACGGCATCCTGGCTGCGGCGCGCGAACTGGGCGGACGTGGGCAGGATCTCTATAAGGCCGAGGTGCCGCTCGGGGCGGCGGCAGGGGAGAGCGCGGTGCGCCAGCGTTGCGCGCAGCTGACCGAAGCCATCTGCTCCCCCTGGGTGGTGCTGTCTTCCGGCGTGGCGCCGGACCGCTTCCCAACGGCGGTCGGATGGGCCTGCCGCGAGGGGGCGAGTGGCTTCCTGGCGGGTCGCGCGGTTTGGAAAAGCAGCATCGGCGCGCCGGACGTGGGAAGGGCGCTTCAGGTGGATGCGGTCGAGCGGCTGAAGCGGCTGTGCGAAACGGTGGACGAGGTGGTCGGCAGCTAAGGAGCCGACCGGGGTCGGAAAAGCGCAGAAGGAGCGCCGGACCTTCCCAGGCCTATTTTCGGCTCCTCCAGGCAACGGGGAGGAGGCTGGACCGGAACGTGTTTCGCGGCGGGCGCAGGAGGCGTGCTGCGGCGGAAATCGAAGGCATCAACAGGAGGAAACCCCATGCTTCGAATGCTTGTCTGTTCCACCGCCCTTACCCTCGCGATATCCGCGCAAGGTGCGGAGATCACCGTCGCTACCGTCAACAATCCCGACATGATCACCATGCAGAAGCTGGCGGGAGAGTTCACCAAGCTGCATCCCGACATCACCGTGAATTTTGTGGTGCTGCCGGACCAAGTCCTGCGCCAGAATGTCACCCAGGACGTAGCGGTGAAGGGTGGACGCTACGACATCGCCACCATCAGCCCCTACGAGGTGCAGGCGGGCTGGGCGGAGAATGGATGGCTCGTGCCGCTGAGCGAGAAGTTCGCGACCCTGCCCGCGGCCGGTCGCGACGCCTATGCGCTGGACGACGTTCTGCCCACCATCCGCGCGGCCCTGACCTACAAGAACACGCTCTACGCCTTGCCCTTCTACGGCGAATCGTCCTTCACGATGTACCGCACCGACCTCTTCGATAAGGCCGGCATCTCCATGCCCGAAGCCCCGACCTGGGAAGAGGTGGCGGCGGCAGCCTGCAAGATCAACGACCCCGCGAACGGCGTCTACGGCATCGCCATGAAGGGCATCCCCGACTACGGGCAGCTTGCCCCCTTTATCACCTTCATGCACTCCTACGGGGCGCGCTGGTTCGACGAGAACTGGAACCCACAGATCACCAGCGAGCCCTTCAAGCGCGCCTTCACCGCCTATACCGACCTCGTCAAGAAGTGCGGCGAGCCGGGCGCACCCAACGTCGGCTTCAACGAGGCGCTGACCCTGATGTCGCAGGGCAAGGCTGGCATCTGGGTGGACGCCACAGTCGCCGCCGGCATGCTGGCCGACCCCAAGACCTCCAAAGTGGCAGGCAAGATCGGCTACGCGCTTTCGCCCACCCAAGGCTCAAAAAACGGCTCGGCCTGGCTCTACACCTGGGCTCTTGGCATCCTGTCCTCCTCCAAGGAGCAGGACGCGGCCTTCGAGTTCGTGCGCTGGGCGACCTCCAAGGAGTATATCGACCTCGTCGCCAAGACGGAGGGCGCGCTACACATCCCGTCTGGCACGCGCGCCTCGACCTATGAGCGCAAGGACTACTTGGAGGCCGCCCCCTTCGCGCCGACCGTGCTCGCGGCCATCCAGGGCGCCGACCTAACCAAGCCCGCCAAGGATCCCGTGCCCTATACGGGAACGGCACAGGTCAACATCCCGGAGTATGCTTCCTTCGCCGCCGAGTTCGGCCAGAACTTCTCCGCCGTGATCGCGGGATCGATGAGCGTGGACGAGGCGCTCCAGAAATCGCAGGGTGTGGCTGTGCAGGCGATGACCGACGCCGGCTACATCAAGTAGCACGGGAACGGGACGCGCCGTGAGCAGAAGCACCAGCCTGCGCTCCCGCCTCCTCCGCTCGCGGTGGGCCACCTGGCCCACCGTGGTATACCTCCTCCTGACCACCCAGGTTCCGCTTTTCGCGACGCTCTATTTCAGCCTGCACGCTTGGAACCTGCTTTACCCCAACCGCCCGTTCCGCTTCGTGGGCTTAGGCAATTTCCAGGCGATCTTCGCCAATGATGGCTTTCGCGGCGCGATCTGGAACAGCATCCTGTTCTGCGCCGTGCCGGCGATCCTGACGGCCGCGATCGGGCTTGCGCTGGCGCTGCTGGTCAATCGCCTTACCTTCGGACGAGGGCTCGCCTACTCCCTGCTCTTCGCGCCCTTCCTGATCATGGAAACCGTCAATCCCATCATCTGGAAGAACATGATTCTGAACCCGGTCTATGGGCTCCTCAACTTCTTCCTCACTTCACTTGGGCTTGATCCCGTCGACCTCGTCTCCAACGCGCCACGCGCGGCCGTGATGCTGATGATCGTCTGGCAGTGGTCGCCCTTCATGATGCTGATCCTGCTGGCCGGTCTGCAATCCGTGAACGGCGAAACACTGGAAGCTGCCGAGATCGACGGCGCCGGGCCGTTCGACCGTTTCCTCCACGTCACGCTGCCCCACCTCGTGCCTTATCTCACGGTCGGCATGCTGATCGAGGCGATCCTGATCCTGCCAGTCTTCGGGCCGATCTATGTCGGCACCTTCGGCGGACCCGGAAACCAGTCCACCAACCTCATGTTCTTCGTGTTCCGCCTACTGACGGAGCAGTACGATATCGGGCGGGCGGCTGCCGCTGGCCTAGTGACAGCGGTGCTGACCACGGTGGGCGTGATGGCGCTTCTTGCCTACCTCCGCCCGTTCATGGAAAGGCACTGAGCGTGGCCGCCGGGAGGAAACGCGCCACGGCGCTCCTGACGCTTCTGGCTTTCGCTGCGGCGTTCGCCTTCTGCTTTCCGATCCTTTGGCTGTTCTTCACCAGCCTGAAGGGGGAAGCCGACGCCATCGCCACGCCGCCGACCGTGTTCGTGCCGCTTTCGCTTGACCACTACGCGACCGCGCTTTCCGGCGACTATCTCCACTTCCTGCGCAACACGCTCGTCGTCTGTGCGGCCTCCATCCTCCTCGCATTCGCCCTTGGCCTGCCGGCGGCCTACGCGCTCGCCTTCTTTCCCGGACGCAAGGCCAACGATCTCCTGTTCTTCGCCCTTTCCACTCGCTTCATGCCGGGCGTGGCTGTGATCGTGCCGGTGTTCCTGCTTTACACCCGGCTCGGCCTGGTCGACACGCTGCCCGGCCTCGTTGTGATGTACACCACGCTGAACCTGCCGATCGTGGTGTGGCTGATGCGCTCCTTCTTCAAGGACGTGCCCTTCGAGCTTGTGGAAGCATCGCTGATGGAAGGGGCGTCGCACCCGCGCATCCTCTGGGAAACGGTGCTGCCGCTGTCGCGCGCGGGTCTCGCCACCACGACGTTCCTGTTGCTCATCCTGACCTGGAACGAGTTCTTCTTTGCGGTGAACCTGACGGGCCGCGACGCAGCGACCCTGCCGGTCTTCATGGCCTCGTTCTTCACGAGCGAAGGGCAAAGCTGGGCACGCATGTCGGCGGCCGCAGTGCTGGCCGTTCTGCCCGTGCTGCTTCTCGGCTGGATCGCGTCACGCTCGCTCGTGCGCAACGTGCTGGCGGGGGCCGTGAAGTGACCCGCGTCGCCTGCATCGGCGGGGCGGTGCTGGACCTCGTCTATCGCGTCGAAGCCCTGCCAGGCCGCGACGGCAAGTTTCCCGCGCTGTCACACCACGAGGGGCACGGCGGCATGGCTGCCAACGCTGCAGTCATCGTCCGGCGCCTCGGCGGACAGGCCGCCTGGTGGGGACGGCTCGGCAACGACGAGACAGGCAGGCGCGTTCTCGGCGGGCTGGAAGCGGAAGGTGTGGCGGCGCAAGGCGCGCGCATCATTGCCGGCGCCGCCTCGTCGCATTCGGTGGTGCTGGAAGACGGAAGCGGCAACCGCGCGATCGTGCTGTTCTGCTCACCCGCGCTGGACAACGACCCGTCCTGGCTGCCCTTGGGCGAGATCGCGGGCTTCGACGCGGTTCTGGCGGATAACCGTTGGGTCGAGGGCGCCGAAGCTGCCCTTGGCGCGGCACGGGAAGCAGGCCGTCCCGCCGTGCTGGACGCTGATGCCGGCACGGGCGCCGCGACGCTCCGGGCGATCGAAGCTGCAAGTCACGCCGTCTTCTCCGAAGGCGGCCTTGCCGAGTGCTTCGGCTCGCAGGATGTCGATCACGGCTTGGCGCAGGCGGCAGCCTTGTGCCCCTTCGTCGCCGTGACGCTCGGCGCACAAGGCGTGCGGTGGCGCGCACGGAACATGCGAAGGGGCACGCTGCCAGCCTTTGGTGTCCGCACGGTTGAAACGGCGGGCGCCGGCGACGTGTTCCATGGCGCCTTCGCGTTGGCGCTTGCCGAAGGTCAGTCCGACGAGGACTCACTGCGCTTCGCTTCTGCCGCCGCCACGCTGAAATGCGCGAACACCGGCGGCAGGCGCAGCTTCCCCGGGCGGGATGCCGTCGAGCGGATGCTGCGCGGTGCGTGAGGAATCGACGGTGGGAAGAGGGGGCTTCGATGTCTGACAATGTGGCGGCGCTGGCCGGGCTGATCACGGGCATGCGCTCGGTGGACTTGGCGCCCAAGCTGGAACGGGGCATGCCGAAGTTCCCCACTCACCCCCACATGATCATCGACAAGACGGTGACGCACGAGCACGACGGCTACTACTGCCAGACCATCCACCTGGCCGAGCACACGGGTTGCCACTGCGACGCGCCGGCGCACATCCACAAGGACCGGATGAACGAGACGATCGAAACCTTCCCAGCCGACCGCCTGATCACCACCGCGCGCGTTTACGACTTTTCCGACCGTGACTGGCAGCCCGGCCAGGTGCTGACGCCGGCCGACATCCTGGCCTACGAGGAGAAGCACGGCGCACCCGCCGGCCGCGACGAGATCGCGCTCGTCAACTTCGGCTGGCTGAAGCGCTTCTGGCACGTGGACGAGCGCGCCCACTTCTATTCCCGCAACGAGCCCGGCATGGACGACGGCGTGGCGCAACTGTTCCGCGACCGCGGCGTGCGGGCGGTGGGCGCGGACACGATCGCCTGCGAGATCCCGATGGTGGACGGCGTGCTGCACGACGACCCCGGTCACAGCCGGCACTGGCTGCCAAACGGCATCCTGATCCTGGAATGCGTCGCGCGGCTGGAGCTCCTGCCGCGCAGCTGCTTCCTGTTCGCGGCACCCCTACCCATCGAGAACGGCTCGGGCTCGCCGCTGCGCCCCGTCGCCTTCTTCTGAGGCGGGCGGGACCGCATGGCCAACGTTTCGCTGTCGAACATCTCCAAGCGCTTCGGGGCGGTTCCCGTGATCCACGGCGTCAGCCTGGAGATCGCCGACCGCGACCTCGTGGTGTTCGTGGGCCCCTCCGGCTGCGGCAAGTCCACGCTTCTGCGCATGATAGCCGGGCTGGAGGAGGTGAGCGAAGGCACGCTCCTGATCGACGGTCAGGTCGTCAACGACGTGGCCCCCGCCCAGCGCGGCATCGCCATGGTGTTCCAGTCCTACGCGCTCTATCCACACAAGAGCGTGCGCGACAACATCGGCTTCGGCCTGCGCATGGCTAGGCTGGACAAGCGCGAGATCGCGCGCAAGGTGGAGGATGCCGCGCGCATCCTCGGGTTGGAGCCGCTGCTCGACCGCTTCCCGCGCGAGCTTTCCGGCGGCCAGCGCCAGCGTGTGGCGATCGGGCGGGCCATCGTGCGCGAGCCCAGGCTCTTCCTGTTCGACGAGCCCTTGTCCAACCTCGACGCCGCTCTGCGTGGCCAGATGCGCGTGGAGATCGCGCGCCTGCACCAGTCGCTCGGCGCCACCATGATCTACGTCACCCACGACCAGATCGAGGCGATGACGCTCGCCACGAAGATCGTGGTGCTCAACGCTGGCCGGGTCGAACAGGTGGGCAGCCCGATGGAGCTTTACGAGCGCCCTGCCAACCTGTTCGTGGCGCGCTTCATCGGCGCGCCCGCGATGAACGTGCTTTCCGCTGAACTCGTCTCGGTCGGCGGCGCGAGCGTCGAACTTCGCCTTTCCGGCGGCGTGGCGGTCCGTTTGCCAATGGTGCCGGGCATCCTGGCCGAACCGGGAAGCCGGTTCAGCCTCGGCGTGCGGCCGGAGGATTTCCGCTTGGGCTCCGGAGAGGTCGCGCTTGCGCTGGAAGCCCTTGTGGTGGAGCGCCTGGGCGCGCAAACCCACGTGGTCGCCAGGACGGAAAGCGGCGAGCCGGTCACGGTGGTGCTTGAAGGCCGCGCGGCGGTGCAGCCGGGCACACGGTTCACGGCCGCCGCAACGGCCGCGAGCTGCCACCTATTCGACGCAGCGGGAGCGGCACTCCGCCGGTCCTCGTTTGATGTTCCAGCCGCCGGAGCGCAGCCATGAACTCCTCCCCCGACTTCAGCGTCGCCGACAAGACCGTGCTCATCACCGGCGGAACGGGCGGCATCGGCAGCGCCTTCTCGCGCGCCTTTCTGGCGCACGGCGCAAACGTCATCGTATGCGACGTGGCGCTGCCCAAGGCCGACGCAGACCCTGCGATCCGCTACGAGGTGGCCGATGTGCGCGACGACGTGGCGGTGGACAGGCTCGCGGCATCCATTACAACGCTCGACGTGGTGATCCACTGCGCCGGCCGCCTGTCGCGCTGGGAGGAGTATAAGCCCGATATCTTCAAGGACATCCTCGACATCCACCTCGTCGGCGCGCTCAGGCTGGCTAACTCGTTCCGCCCTCACCTGAAGGCGAGCGGCGGCTGCATCATCAACATCGGCTCCATGTATTCCTTCAGCGGCGCCCCGCAGGTGCCCGCCTACAGCGCGGCCAAGACCGGCATCGTGTCGCTGACGAAGTCGCTGGCCATTGCCTTCGCCGCCGACGGCATCCGCGTCAACGCCATCGCGCCCGGCTGGATCAAGACAGAGATCAGCCGTGGCGGCCGCGAGAACCCGGAGTTTAACGCCAAGGTCGTGGCCCGCCTTCCCGGTGGTGAATGGGCTGAGCCGGAGGAACTGGCGGGCACTGCGATCTTCCTTGCCTCGCCTGCCTCACGCTTAGTCAATGGCATCACGATACCCGTCGACGGAGGATACCTTGCGTCCTGACGTGCAGAGCCGGCTCACGGTGAGGGTTCGATTCCGAAGCAAGATGCGAATTGGCCGTCATCTGCCGCTGAAGCCGATCCCCGGTCATCTCATCACGAAAGGGATGATCCAGGCATGAGCATCTTGAGGCCAACAGTTTTAACATAAAGCAATGATGCACGGTATGATTGAAGGAGCAATTTCTATTTCAACATAAAGCACCCATCTCCATGCAATTGTATGAAAATAAGTCCGGAAGTGCTTGCGCGACCCGATCAAGCATGCACCTTTGGCGGCCTGCTACCAGCGCCAAACCCTTTCAACAGCAGGATAGAAATCAGAAGCATTTCTCTTTTGATCGCTATCAAACTGAGGTAACGTGAAAAGATGCATAAAATGACAAGCAAGTTCCTCTTAGCTGGCCTCTCAACGGCTTTTATGTTCGCTGCATCGCCAAGTGTCGGCCAGGAAACTAACTATCCCGGCGATCTGACAAATGGAAAGCGCCTGACGATCTACATTGAAGGTCTTGCCGATCCAAGTTCAGGCTTCTTCCGGGTGCTGAACAACGGCGCTCAGCAGGCGGGACGGGATCTGGGTGTGGACGTGAAGTATGTCTACCCGAACAGTGTAGACCTAGCATCGTATACTCAGAAGATCGAAGAAACTATTGCTGCAAAGCCGGACGGCATATTGATACTCGGAATCGGCAACCTTGATGCTGTCGCACGGGAAGCGCGCGACCGGGGGATCGCGGTGGCCTTCAACCCGGCCCCAAGCGCAAAGGACAAGCCGCTTCGCGACCCGAACGACGTCTACATCTCGCGCGTCGGCGCGGATGAGTATGCTGCCGGCCAGATGGCGGCGACACGCCTTGTGGAGAAAGGCGCCAAGTCGGTCATCTGCGTTCAGGAGAATGTCGGCGACGCGACGCAGAGCGAACGCTGTGCGGGCATGCAGCAGGTGGCGGAGGGCCAGAGCGTCGCCTTCGACCGCGTCGCAGGCGACCTCGATCCCGGCAGAACGGCGTCGATCGTCGAAGCGTATCTGCGCTCCCACCCGGACGTCGACGGCGTCGTTGCGACCGGGCAGCCGGCCACGGCCGGCATCGTGTCTGCCAAGGCCGCAGTGGGACGGCCGCTGCAGACGGGAGGCTTCGACGTGAGCCCGGAGATCGTGGCGATGATCCAGAAGGGCCAGTTGGACTTCACGATGGATCAACAGGGCTGGTGGCGCGGCTACATCTCGGTGCTCGCCATGGTGCACTTCGTCCGCTATGGCCTCGTCCAGTCCAATTACTTCCTGACCGGCCCGCAGATCGTTGACGCCAGCAATGCCGACGCTGTGGCTGGGCTGGCCGCCGCGGGAGTGCGCTAGCCTTGGCCAGAGGAATAAGCGGCGCGGATCGAGGTTCAAAAAGGAATGCTGCAGCGGCTCCATCTTCTACGCCATCCGCTGCAGCGACCGGAACTTGCATCGCTCAGCGGCCTGCTGGTTGCCGTCGCCGCCTTCTCAATCCTGCGCGCCGACCTGTTCCTGAGCCACGACAACGGCGTGAACGTTGCCAGTCTGGCCGCCCAGTATGGGATCGTGGCGGTCGGCGTGACCGTGCTGATGATCGCTGGTCACTTCGACCTGTCGGTTGGCACCATCGTCGGCCTGACAGGCTGGGCCATGTACTACTTCGGAAACGTGCTCGGCTTGCCCCCGGCCCTTACGATCCTTTGTTCGCTCGGATTCGGGGCACTGCTTGGCGCAATCAACGGCGTCATCCTGGTGCTCTCGGGCCTGCCGTCCTTCATCATCACGCTGGCCATGGCCCTCGTGTACCGCGGCATCCTGACGATGCAAACGAGCGGGTTCCCGGTCGTGGTCGAGTTCCCGCCGGAATACGCGCAGATCATAGCGGGCAAGCTGCTTGGGGGGTACCGCATGTCCCTTCTGTGGTTCCTTCTTGTTGCCGTTCTGGCGACGGTGTTCCTGCTTCGCACCAGGATGGGCAACTGGACGTTCGCGATCGGGCAGAACCCGACGGCGGCGAAGAACCTCGGCGTGCCAGTGGCGCGCACGACGATCACCCTTTTCGCCATGTCAGGCCTGACATCCGGTCTGGCCGGCATCATCGTGGCTGTGCAGTACTTTTCCATCGACGCCAACCGCGGCGTCGGGTGGGAGCTGATCGCGATCGCGATGGTGGTGATCGGCGGCACCCTGCTGACGGGCGGCTACGGCAGCGTGCTTGGCACGGTTCTCGGCGCCTTCATGTACGCTATCGTCAACAGCGGGCTGCTGCTGGTCGGCCTGCAGGGTTACTGGGTCAACATCTTCCTGGGCGTGGTGGTCCTGGTCGCGGTTCTCATCAACCGCCTCGTTATTACCCGGTTCGTCATGAGCCCAAGCCGCTCGGCGAGCGCTGAGGGCCCCGCGTCCCCTCAGATCAGCCAGACGACGGAGAAGGTGTCTTGAGCCCTCCGGTAGTCGCGCTGCGCAATGTCACGATGACGTTCCAATCGGTGACGGCGCTACGCAGCATCTCGCTGGAAGCACATGCGGGCAAGGTCCTGGCTCTTCTGGGGGACAACGGCGCAGGCAAATCCACGCTCATCAAGGTGCTGTCGGGCGTACATCAGCCGACAAGCGGCTCCGTGGAGATCGATGGGCGTCCGGTTTGCTTCAACGACGCGCATGACGCTCGGGCGGCTGGCATATCGACGGTGTTCCAGGATCTGGCCGTTTGCGACCTGATGTCGATCTCACGGAACATGGTTCTAGGCAATGAGCCATTGAAGCGCTTCGGTCCGATCCGCTTCTTTGATGCGAAAAAGGCAGATGCCATCGCGCAGGACGCGCTGGCTAAACTGGGCGTCAACCTGAGCCGGCGCCTGAGCGATCCCGCGGCCACGCTCTCGGGCGGGCAAAAGCAGGCCGTGGCCATTGCTCGGGCGATCGCCTACGGCTCGCGCTGCCTGATCCTCGACGAGCCCACCGCTGCGCTTGCCGTTCGCCAGACCAACCAGGTGCTGGATCAGGTCCGCCAAGCACGAGATGCCGGGCAGGCCGTCATCCTCATCATGCACAATCTGCAGCAGGCCCTGTCGGTAGCCGACGACATCGTGGTACTGGCGCGAGGACGCGTCGTTGGCCAGGTAGCCAGCGATGCTGCGGATGTCGCCCATGTTACCGACTTGGTAGCCCGCGGTTGACCGCCGTGCCGACGCGTTGGAGCAGCAAGCCCTCCGCGGACTCTGGAAAACGATGCGCAAACGGCGAGCTGCGCCATGGGACGGGGTACGCCGCTCCATTCCATTCCCTGATCGTTGCCGACCTTGCTTGATTGATCGATAGGAATCCATTAGGTGTCAGACAGTCCAGCTGCCGATCTCCGTTCGTCTTCCCAAAGGGCTGCCGAGCGCTTCGACCTGCGAAACCGCGTGGTGGTCGTCACCGGCGCCTCGCGCGGCATCGGCCGCGAGCTTGCGCTGCTGCTTGCCGGGACGGGAGCCGTGGTGGTGCCGACGGCGCGTACCGATGCCGATCTCGCCGATCTGGGCGCCGCTGCTGGGGAAGCGGGCGTGACGCTTCATCCCGAGCGGCTGGACGTACGCGACGTTGCCAGCATCGAACGAGCCATCTCGCGGACGGTCGAGGCGCACGGCCGGGTCGACGTACTCGTCAACAATGCGGGCCTGGGCTTCGCCCGAGCCGGTTTCGACGTGACGGAAGAAGATTGGGACGAGATGATGGGCGTGAACCTGCGTGGCGTGTTCTTCGCCAGCCAGGCGGCAGCCCGCGCCATGTCAAGGGACGGGCGCGGCGGGCGCATCATCAACATCAGTTCGCAAGGCGGCCTCGTCGGCCTTCCCGATGCAGCCGTCTACTGCGCCAGCAAGGGCGGCGTGAACATGCTGACCAAGGCGCTGGCGCTGGAATGGGCGCCGCATGCGATCACGGTGAACGCAATCGCGCCGACCTTCATCTATACGCCGGGAACCGCACCGATCCTAGACGAGCCGCCTATGCGGACGAAGGTCCTGGGCAAGATCCCGCTTGGAGAATTCGCCCTGACGGACGATGTGGCGGGCGCCGTGATCTACCTTGCATCCGAAGCGGGCCGGATGGTCACGGGCATCGTTCTTTCCGTCGACGGCGGCTGGACAGCCCAGTGAGCGCTCTCATGGAACTGCGTGCCGAGGGCTGTCGAGCCGTGTTTGATCCGCAGGACGGCGGGCGCCTGACGTCCTTCCGCATCGGCGACCACGAGATTCTGGTCGCCAACGGGGCGGACCGCTGGCACTTCGGCAGCTTCGTCATGGCGCCCTGGGTGGGAAGGCTGCGCGATGCACGCCTCGACTACAACAGCCGGCAATACGCGTTTGAAGCCAACAGCGGGCCGCACGCGCTGCACGGGCTGGTCACACAGGCGCCCTGGCGCGTAACGAGCGATGGCGAGATGAGCATCGACCTGCCCTCCTCCTGGCCATGGCGCGGGCGTGTCGTCCAGCGGCTAGAGCTTCTGCCTGGCGAGGCCCGCTTCCGTATCGAGCTTCATGCGCAGGAAGCCATGCCGGCCGCGGTCGGGTGGCACCCCTGGTTCGTTCGGTGCCTGGCGGGAACGGCCCTTTCCTCGCAGCTCCGGCCCGCTATCAACCCTCGGTTGATGTGGGCTAACGACGCATCTGGCATGCCCAACGGCAGCCTGAGCGCCCCCGCTTCACAGCCGTGGGATTACTGCTTCCGGGACTTGGAAGCAGACCCACTGCTTCGGTGGGGCGGCGAGCTGGAACTTACGGTCAGTTCGGATTGCGAGGACTGGGTGATCTACAACATGGAGGAGGCCGGCATCTGCGTCGAACCATGGACCGCCCCGCCAAACTCGCTGAACATGCCAAGCCCAAGGGTGGTGGTGCCCGACGAGCCTCTGATTGCCTGGATGACTTGGCGGTGGCGATAGTGCCGGCGTCGGAGTAAAACGAACGGCTTGACCGTTGTCCGTCGTCAGGGTTTTTGGGACAGATGGCGCGCCGGTTTAGCGGAGGCTCTGGCGCATCTGGGTTTCGAGTTTAGGCGGCGGCCTTGCGGTGAGGCAAGCGCCGCTGGTTGATGGTGTCTTTCTTGATCCTTTCTCGCTGCAAGAGGATGGCTGGGCCGCGGCCTGTGTAGACATCGACAGGCGTCAGGTTGCCGAGGCTTTCGTGGAAGCGGCGGTGGTTGTAGCGCTCGACGAAGTCGGCGATCTGGGCTTCCAGGTCGCCCGGCAGGAAGTAGTTCTTCAACAGGATGCGGTTCTTCAGCGCCTGGTGCCAGCGCTCGATCTTGCCCTGGGTCTGGGGATGGAGAGGGGCACCACAGATATGCTTCATGCCCTTTTTCTCCAGCCAATTGGCCAGATCGCCGGCGATATAGGATGAGCCGTTGTCGGGGATAATACCATCGGCCCTGATCTTCGACCCCTGCGCAGCCCCTCACTGCCCTGCCGGGCATCTCTCCCCGCAAGCGGGGAGAGAGGGGGCCGTCATCGACGCTGCTGTCTTCTCCCCGTTCTACTGGGAGAAGGTGCCGGCAGGCGGATGAGGGGTGGTGCAAACGGTTAAAGATCAGGGCCGTTGGTATAAGAGCCGCGGCCGATGCACGACCTTGGCCTGGTCGAGCCCGGATGCCCGAAGCGCCATTGTCAGCGTTTCGGTGACGTCGTCGGCCTTCATGGTGGTGCACAGCTTCCAGGCCACGATGAGAGCCAAGAGAAGTCGTCCAGCACGGTGGACAGATAAAGCCATCCCCAGCCGATCACCTTGAGATAGGTGAAGTCGATCTGCCACAGCTGGTTGGGCGCCGTGGTCTTGGTGTGGAACTCGTCAGCTGCCTTGACGACGATGAAGGCCGGGCTGGTGATCAGATCGTGCGCCTTGAGCAGGCGGTAGACCGAAGCTTCTGACACGAAGTAGCTTTCGGTGTCGGTGAAGGTGACGGCCAGCTCGCGCGGGCTCAGCTCCGGCTTGTCCAGGGCGAGGTCGATCATCTTCCTGCGGACGGCATCGGGAATGCGGTTCCACACGCGCTTCGGCTGCGGCCGACCGTCTTCGAGCGCTTCGACGCCACCCGTCAGAAAGCGCTCATATACCTCTACGCTGGAGGAGTTCCGGTTTTGGCTTTTCCGATGAAGTGGCAG
>CAXTCF010000104.1:0-15071 GCA_964242945.1 uncultured Rhizobiaceae bacterium
GGTGTGGATCGCGGTGGGCGGCACGCCGCATTCGGTGGTGCGGGCGGGGCAGCTTGGCCTGCCGCTGGCGCTCGCCATCATCGGCGGCGAGCCCGCGCGCTTCGCCCCGCTCTTCAACCTCCACCGCCAAGCAGCAGCGCGCGCCGGCCACGACCCGTCGAAGCTGAAGACCAGCCTCAACGTCCACGGTTTCCTCAGTGACACGACGGAAAGCGCCGCCGACGATTTTTACGGCCCGCAGGCCGAGGTGATGAACCGCATCGGCCGCGAACGCGGCTGGGGTCCGACCAGCCGGGCGCATTTCGACTTGGCCAGGAGCCCGCGCGGCAATCTCTTCGTCGGCGACCCGGAAACGGTGGCGGAGAAGATCGTGGCGAACTGGAAGCTGTTCCGCAACGACCGTTTTCTTATCCAGATGGCCATCGGCCCGATGCCGCACGCCAAGATTATGCGCGCCATCGAACTGTTCGGCACGAAGGTCGCGCCGCTGGTGCGCCAAGCAACGGCATCTGCTTTGCTGCCAGCAAGCCAACCCGCAGCCGCTGAATAGGATCGTTTGTGAGCTAGGCCGGTCGTAATCCAGATGGCCATCGGCTCGATGCCGCACGCCAAGATTATGCGCGCCATCGAACTGTTCGGCACGAAGGTCGCGCCGCTGGTGCGCCAGGCAACGGCTTCGGCGCCGGCCGTCGCTGCGGAGTAGTGGCGCGGCAGCTTCGGCGGACCCATATTCAGGAGAACCGCTCTTCGCCTGAAGGAAGCCCGCGATGATCCCGATGTCCGTTCTCGACCTCGCCCCCGTACCGGAAGGCTCGACGGCGGGGCAGGCGCTGCGCAACTCGGCCGATCTGGCAAGCCACGTCGAGAAGCTCGGCTTCGGCCGCTACTGGATGGCCGAGCACCACAACATGCCGGGCATCGCCAGCGCCGCGACCTCCGTGGCGCTCGCCCATGTCGCGGCAGCCACCAGCACCATACGCATCGGCGCCGGCGGCGTGATGCTGCCCAACCACGCGCCGCTGGTGATCGCCGAGCAGTTCGGCACGCTGGCGGCACTGCACCCCGGCCGGATCGATCTGGGCCTCGGCCGCGCTCCCGGCTCCGACATGGCGACGGCCCGCGCGATGCGCCGCAGCCTGGACCAGGCCGACGACTTTCCCCGCGCGGTGGTCGAACTGATGAGCTACTTCCGCGGCGACGCTCCGGGCCGCGTCCACGCCCACCCCGGCGAAGGCGAGGACGTCAAGCTCTGGATTCTTGGCTCCAGTCTCTACGGCGCGCAACTCGCCGCGATCCTAGGCCTGCCCTACGCTTTCGCGTCACACTTCGCGCCGGCCGAGATGGAGCGAGCGGCCGAAATCTACCGCGAGCGCTTCGAGCCCTCGGCGCAGTTGGAGAAGCCTTATCTCATGCTGGCGCTGAACGTCTTCGCCGCCGACACGGACGCGCAAGCGCGCCTGCTCTTCTCTTCCCTCCAGCAGGCCTTCGTGAACCTGCGCACCGGCAGGCCCGGCAAGCTGCCCGCTCCGGTCGAAGCCTTCTATGAAAGGCTGGACCCGATGGCCAAGGGGATGCTGGACCAAGCCCTCTCCTGCACGGTGGTCGGCTCGGCCGGCACGGTCCGTAAAGGCGTTGCCCACTTCGCGGCGCGTACAGGTGCGGACGAATTGATCGTCACGGCGCAGATCTTCGACCACGAGGCGCGGAAGAAGTCGTTCTCGATCCTGGCGGAAGCGACAGGGGAGATTGCCCAGGCCGCCTGATAAACAGCGCCGGCTTGGTTCAGGCGAAACCGGGGGAAACGGACGGGCCGGTCAGTTGCCTGCGCCGTAGCGCTTCTTCCATTCCGCCTCCAGGCGCTCCATCCAACTGGGATGCGGCTCGTCCAGCGCCGGGCCTAGCTCGTCAGGTTTCAGGGTGGCGAGCCCAAGGTCCAGCGCGGCGAAGCGCGTCTTGTCGGCTTGTTCGAGCTTATCCACGGCCAGAACCGTTGGGTCGCCCCAGACTTTCGGGTCCTGCTTGTGCGCCTGGGCTTCCGGCGAAAGCAGGAAGTCGGCCGTCACCAGCGCCCCAGCCTTGGCGTTGGCGTTGAAGGGGATCGCCACGAAGTGTGTGTTGGCGAGCGTACCCTTCGGAAAGACAAAGGAGCGTACGGTGTCCGGCAGTTCGCCGGCTTGAATCGCGCTTGAGGCCTCAGACGGGTTGAAGGCGAATGTGATGTCCACCTCGCCGTCTGTCAGCAGCTGCTTCATCGCGGGGTAGTTCTGCGGAAACTGTTTTCCAGCCCGCCAGAGCGAAGGATGCAGCTTGTCGAGATACGCAAACAGCGGCGCCGAGCTTTGCGCGAATGCCGCTTCCTCCACCGGCTTGCTTAGTACGGACGGGTCAGGCGTCAGTTCGATCAGCGCCTGCTTCAGGAAGGACGAGCCGGTGAAGTCCGGCGGCTGCGGATAGGTGAAGCGGCCGGGGTGTTTTTCCGCCCAGGCGAGAAGCTCGGCGGCGGAACGCGGCATCTCGGCTGCCGGCGTCTTTGCCGTATCGTGGAAGAAGACGAGCTTCGCCATGCCCCAGGGGCTTTCCTGGCCCTCCGTCGGCACGGTGAAGTCGGTCCGCACCGTCGGCTTGTCCGCGACATCGACATAGCGCCAGTTCGGCAGCTTTTCCGCCCAATCGCCGCCAAGCAGCAGGTTCTGCGTTTTCATGGAGGCGAAATTTTCGCCGTTGATCCAGATCAGATCGACGCTGCCGCCCTGCGTCTTGCCCGCGGCCTTCTCGGCTACCACGGTCGCAACGGCATTGGCGGTGTCGTCAAGCTTTACTTGTTTGAGCGTCACGCCATAGCGCTTCTGAAGCTCAGTCCCGGCCCATTCGAGATAGGCGTTGATGTTTTCCGCCCCGCCCCAGGCGTTGAAATACACAGTCTCGCCCTTGGCTTCGGCCAGCACCGCGTCCCACTTCGCGGGGTCGGGATCGGCGGCCAGCGCGCCGGCCGCACTCGCCAGCAGGAGACTCAGGGAAAGAACAAGTTTGCGCAAAGAGCGGCCTCCAAGGTTTGCCCCGACAAGAGCAGGGGCAGGGAGGCCGGTCAATCGGCGCCGACAAACCGAGCCTCAATTCACCGTGACGCGGCATGGATGAGCCGCTATGGCCTTGGCAGGCAGGGAGCGCGATGGTCCAGGGAACGATCCACGTCACGGACATGCATACGGGCGGCGAGCCCGTGCGCATCATCACGGCGGGCTATCCGCCGATCCCGGAAAACACCACGATCCTGGAGAAGCGCGCTTACGTGCGCGAGAACCTCGACCCCTTGCGCAAGCTGCTGATCTGGGAACCGCGCGGCCACACCGACATGTACGGCGCGCTGCTTGTTCCGCCCAACCTGCCGGGCGCCGACCTCGCCGTGCTGTTCCTGCACAACGAGGGCTATTCCACCATGTGCGGCCATGCGGTGATCGCGCTCGGCCGCTGGGCGGTGGACACCGGGCTGGTGCCAGCGCAAGAGCCGTTCACTTCCGTGAACATCGAGTGTCCCTGCGGGCTGGTCGAAGCCAAGGTGGCGGTCGCAGGGGGCAAGGCAGGGGCGGTCTCCTTTTCCAGCGTGCCGGCCTTTCTCCTGCATCGCGACCAGACCCTGGACGTGCCCGCGTATGGTGCGGTCCGCCTCGACGTTTCCTATGGCGGCGCCTTCTATGCGGTGGCGGATGCCGCGCAGTTCGGCTTGGCGTTCGGGCAGTCGCGCACCCGCGATTTTATGGATGCGGCGACGGCGCTGACGGAAACCGTCAAACGCACCTTGCCGATAACCCATCCAGAGGCCGAAGACCTGGGCTTCCTCTACGGCTCGATCCTCACCGATGGGGGTGACGGGGCCAACGGCTCCGCCACGCGCAACGTCTGCGTCTTCGCCGACGCGGAGGTGGACCGCTCGCCGACGGGGTCTGGCGTCACCGCGCGGCTGGCGCTGATGTTTGCCAAGGGCGAGGTGGGCCTCGGCGAGAACCGGCTGTTCGAAAGCATCGCCGGTTCTCGCTTCACCGGCCAGGTGCTGCGGGAAACGACGGTCGGCCGGCGCCGGGCGATCGTGGCGGGCGTCGGCGGCCGGGCGTTTTATTCGGGCCGCGCGGAGTATTTCTGGGAGGAAGGCGATGAACTCGGCCGCGGGTTCCTGCTGCGGTAGGAACATCTCCGACTCCAGGCTCATCACGTTTGGCGCAGCCGGGCTTTCGCCTCTTCTTCGCTGAGTTCAGCGCCCCAATGCGCGACTTTGATGTCCGCGCGGGATAGCTCCGCTTGGGCAAGGTCGGTCCGGAGCAGGAGGACCAACTGATCGACCGTCTGGATGCCGAACACATTCCGGCGATTGCTCGGCCGGTGAACAAGGCATTCCCTTTGGCTTGAGCGCCCGTCCTTCCAGGCAACCCGGCAGAGGCACTCGTAATGCCGATCGAAGGCGATCCGGTCGGAAATGTCGGAAGCGGCGAACAGCCGGATCAGGAACTGCCCGTCGCCGAAAGGTATTACATCCGCCATTGCCGGGCTTGTTCGAACACCGCGACCCCCGCGAAAAGGTCCTCGATCGCCGCGCCGACCGACTTGAATAGCGTGATCTCTTCCGCATCCCGCCTGCCGGGGTGCTCGCCGCGGCAAAGCCCGTAGAGGTCGGCGCGGATGCGGTCCTGCGTGAGCGCGCCGGAGCGGAGCGCCTGCACGATGTCGCCGGCTTCTTTCAGCGCGCTTTCCCGCACGTCCACGAACACGCTGGCACGTTGCATCGCGGCGGCGTCGCTTTCGCGCATCGTCGGCAGGTAGGCGCCGACCAGATCGACATGGGCGCCGGGCTTTAGGCAATCGCCTCTGACCAACGGTTCGGGCGAGATGGTGGCGGAAGATATGATGTCCGCCCAGCCCTGCGTTGCTTCCAGGGAGTCGGCGGCCTCGGCCTGAAAACCCTCGGCGCTCAAAGTCGCGGCGAGTTTCTCCGCATTGGCCGGCGTCCGGTTCCAGATTCGTATCTCCCGGATCGGGCGCACGCTGGCATGGGCGCGGGCGAGAAACGGCGCCAGGGCGCCGGCGCCGATCAGCAGCAGCTTCGAGGCCTCTTCGCGGGCAAGGAAGGTTGCCGCGAGTGCGGAAGCGGCTGCCGTGCGCCAGAGCGTCAGGCGCGGGCCGTCGATCAGCGCCAGCGGGGCGCCGGTCACGCCGTCGAGCAGAAGGTAGCTGCCCATGACGGCAGGCAGGTTTTTCGCGTTGTTGTCCGGCGAAACGGAAACGATTTTCACGCCGGCGTAGCCGGTGTCCGTCCGGGAGAAATCCGTCCAGGCCGGCATCAGCAGCAGCGTGGACGCCGCACCTTGCGCGCGCTCGATGGCATGGTGGTGGCGCACCGGCTGCACCGCGCCCTGCACGAAGGCGTCGCGTAAGGTTCCGATCAGCCCGTCCCAGCCGAGGGCCCGGTCAACCGCGTCGGCCCCGATCACCTGCATGATGGAATCCTGTGCGGCGTCAGCGCGAGGGCTTCGGCAGCGCGGTGAATTGTTGGGCCGGCCGAACCGGCTCCGGGGAGGGCGCCACCGGAGGCGCCGCCTTGGCTGCCGCGGCTTGCCTGCGCAAGGCTTCTGCCTCGCGCCCGTTGCGGCGGGCAAGGCTGCGGTAGGCGCCCTGCCGCATCCAGGTGGCGGCCCCGCCAAGCGCCACGCCGACGGCAAGGGAAGCGACGATCCAGACGAAAAGCGGCAGCGCGACCGTGAGTGACGGATCGCCGGGATGGAAGGGGTCGAAGGTGAACGGGACGAGGCTGCGGTTGGCAACCGCGAGCGTGATCAGGATCACCGCCAGCGGCACCAGGATGACCACGAGGATGATGCGTTTGACGAGCATGGCGCAGCCCCGGCGATGGATGTGGGTCGAAGCGCCGTTCCTGCCCTATCGCGCGGCGGAAAGGAAGCCCGTTCGAGGTCGAAGGGCTTCCGGGTTCCGGATCAGGCGGCGATTTGCAGGACGATCTTGCCGCGGGTGCGGCCGCCCTCGGAAAGCTCGAAGGCTCGGCGGATCTCGTCAAGCGGCAGGACCGTTGCGACATGCGGCGTCACCTTGCCGGCTTCGACAAGATCCTTGATCGCCCCCAGATTTTGTGCGCTCGGCAGCGTGAAGGACCGTTTCACGCTGACGCCGTAGCGCTCGGCCTCGCCCTGGGGGAACGCCACCACAGTGACCATGAAGCCGCCTTGTCTGAGGGTTTGGAACGCGCGCTGGAACGTGTCGCCGCCCACCGTGTCAAAAACGGCATCCATGTCGTGTACCACTTGCTCGAAGGGTTGCTCCGTGTAGTCGATGAACTCGTCCGCGCCCAAGCTGCGGACGAACGCCTCGTTGCTCGCGGAAGCCATCGCGGTGACGTGCACGCCCCTGGCCTTGGCAAGCTGCACCGCCAGCGAGCCGACGCCGCCCGAACTGTTGGTGATCAGGAGGCGCTGGCCGGGGGCAAGCCCCGCTACGTCGAACATCGCCTGCCATGCGGTGGTGCCGGCCAGCGGCAGAGCCGCCGCCTGGACGAAGTCGAGGTTGGCGGGCTTGCGCACCAGGTCCGCTGCCTTGGCGACGGCGTACTCGGCGAAGGCGCCGGTGTGGACCATCCCGAAAACGGCTTCGCCTTGCTCGAAGCCGCTGACGCCGTCGCCGAGCTTTTCGACGGTGCCGACGATCTCGCCGCCTAGGCGGATCGGCAGCGTCATGCCCATGCGCTGGCCTGCGCCGGAGCGGATCTTCCAGTCCACCGGGTTGACGCCTGCCGCGTGCACTCTGACCAGCACCTCGCCGGCCTTCGGCTCCGGGCGGTCAAGGTCGGCAATCTGCACCACACTGTTGTCGCCGTACTGGTTGATGACCACTGCTTTCATGTTCGCGCTCCTGCTCCGTTGCGGCTCGACCGATGATGGTTGTCGTGATAGCTGAGCGCTTCCACGATGTAACGCCAATCGGCATCGCACAGCGGCCAAACGATTATCGGGCATCCTTTCACCATCCATCGTGGTACCAAGCGTCGCGGCTTAGGCCTGCCCATGCACGCGCACGGGGAGGCGCAACTGACCTTTGCCGCATCCGGCACCGTGCAGGTTCACACGGGCGAAGGCCGCTGGCTGGTGCCGCCGCAACTCGCCGTCTGGATTCCCGCCGGGGTCCTGCACCGGGTAGAGGTACTCGCCGATGCCGAGCTTTGGATGGTGCACTGGCAGCCTTCCGCGCTGCGCCAATGGGCGCCCCTGAATCTGCCCGGCCGGGCCTTTGCGCTGCGGGTGACAAGGCTTCTGCGCTCGCTCCTCGATGCGGCGTTTGCGACTGACACCGGACCGGAAAAGGCCGAACTCATCGTCAGGCTCCTGCTGCATGAACTCAACGAAACGGCGGATGCGCCCACCTTCCTTCCCCTGCCCACGAGCCCCGCCGGGCGGCGTGTGGCCGATCTCGCCTTTGCCGATCACCAGAACCGGCTGGACGTGGGCGAACTGGCGTCGCGCGCCGCAACCTCCGTCCGCACGGTAAGTCGGCTATTCCCCGCCGAAACCGGGCTGACCTTCAAGGCCTGGCGGCAGCGGGCGCGGATCGTGCACGCGATGGACCGGCTTGGCAGGGGGGAGACGATCGCGCTTGTGTCTGCGCACTCCGGCTTCGCCAGCACGGCCGCGTTCTCCTGCGCCTTCCGGCAGGTGACCGACATGACGCCGACGGCGTTTCTCGGCCGGGCGAGCCCGGCGAGTTGATCCGGGGCACGTGGCGCCCGCCAAAGGAAGCGGCGGCGCCGGTCGATCAGTCCGACTCGTCGTCCTCGACGTTGAGCCGCTCGCGCAGTTCCTTGCCCGCCTTGAAGAAGGGCACCCACTTCTCCTCCACCTCGACTGCATCGCCGGTGCGCGGGTTGCGGCCGGTGCGCGAGGGTCGGTTCTTGACGGAGAAGGCGCCGAAGCCGCGCAGTTCGACGCGGTTGCCTTCGGCCAGCGCGTCGGTGATCGACTCGAAGATGGCGTTGACGATGTTCTCCACATCGCGAAGGAACAGATGCGGGTTGCGGGTGGCGATGACCTGCACGAGTTCGGATTTGATCACGGATGCTGTCCTCTGCCGCCTGACCCAAAGCGGCTGAAAATGCTCAAACTTTTCCCATCGACCCTGCCCGCTTTCAAGGGTGCCAGAGCGATACGAGGCCGTCAAGGAACAAGCGGTCCGTGCCGAGCCGCGCTTCCAGTCCGTCGAGGCCGAGCCACTGCGCTGCGAATGCGCCGGCGCTGCCCCACAGAAAACCTCCTCTGTCGTCTTCCGGCTTCCATTCGATCACCTTGAGATCGGGCGAGACGCCCTTGGTGGTGAGCCAAAGGAAGGCCTCCTGCTCGCCGCCGAGCTGATCCACCAGCTTGTTGGCGAGCCCCTGCCGCCCGGAAAACACCGAGCCGTCGGCAAGCCGCAGGACCTCTTCGCGCGACAGCGGCCGCCGGTCCGCGACGAGGCCGACGAACCAGTCATAGGAGTCGGCGATCAGCCGCTGCATCATCGCGCGCTCCGGCTCCGTGGTCTGGTTGAAGGGCGAGGGCTCCGCCTTCAGCGGCGCCGACTTCACCTCGTCCACGCTGACGCCGATCTTCTCCATCAGCACGGAAACGTTGGGGATCTGCACGAGCACGCCGATCGAGCCGACGATGGACGACTGCCGCGCGACGATGTGGTCGGCCGCAGAGGCGATCATGTAGCCTGCGGACGCCGCCAGCGTACCGACCTGCGCCGTCACGGGCTTGGCTGCGGCCAGCTTGCGCACGGCGTCAAAGATCGCCTCGCCGCCCGCCGTCGTGCCGCCGGGCGAATCGATGGCAAGGATCACGCCCTTGACGTGGTCGGCCTTGCGCAAGCGCTCCAGGAGGTCGAGCAGCTTCTCGTCCTCGGTGATCGTGCCCTCAATGGCCACGCGCGCCACGTGGTCGGTGGCGGTCGAGCGGACCTCGCCGCCCCATTCGAGCAGCGCCGCGCCGGTGATGGCTGCCGCTGCCACCAGCACCGCGGCCACGCGCCAAAAAGTCAGCTTGCGCCGCAGGCGGCGGCGGTCGATCACATCGTCGGCTCGGAGTGCCATGGTGCCTCGCTGAAGGAACGGAAGCGGGTCAGCCGGCCCGCAGGGATTCTTTTAAGGGCTGCTGCGGCAGTTCTACCGCATGTCGCCCGAAAGTGGGAACCGCCTTTACAAACAAGAACAGAGCTCTGCGGTCACCGACCCGCAAGGGGCCAGTGCCCCTGCCAAGGCGGATCTCAATGCAAAGGAACGCAGCGGCGAAGAGGCGCCTGCGAGTTTTGTCGGCCGGACTTCTTGGGTTATTGCGGGCGCATCCAAAAATAACCATATTGGGTGGTAAGTCGTTCACAATGAGCCATTTTCCTGCTGCAGGGGATATGCGAGAAGCCGGCTCCGAACTTTTGCTGCGATGGTCCGCTTTGCCGTTCGGTGTCCTGCACGGGCTTCTCCGCAGGGCTGAACTACCGAAGGCGGATGGGCCGCAGTCGCACTTCACGCTTAATAAACCGGAGGCATGCGCATGAGTGCCGTTGTGATTTCTGACGCAGCCGAACTCCCGCTGCCGCGGGAAGATGTTTTCCGGAAGGCCCGCAGGCATTCGCGCAGGGTGCGCATGCTGAAGCTCGTCCTGCCGCTCGCCGCGGTGACGATGGCCGGCACGTTCGCTTGGTCGGCCTACCGCGCCTCGACGCCTGCGGTCGTGATGTCCACCGCAAGCTCGACCGTCGAGCAGAACCAGCTTGTGATGGCCGATCCCAGGCTGGAAGGTTTCGCCAGGGATGGGCGGCCGTTTGCCGTGGACGCCCTGCGCGCGATCCAGACCATCGGCAACGACAGCATCATCCACCTCGACGCCATCAACGCCCGCCTGCCCATGGAAGCCAGCTGGATCACCGTCACCGCGCCGGGCGGTATTTACGACCGCGTGAAGAACGTGCTTGATGTCAGCGGAGAAACAAGTGATGCGATCAAGGTGGTTTCGACCGACGGCGCCACGGTATTCATGCGCACCGCCCAGATCGACATGAAGACCGGCACGCTTCGGGCAACCGACTCTGTTGACCTGAAGCGGCAGGATGGCGCAATTACCGCAGAACAGCTTGATGTCAGCAAAGGCGGCAAGGTACTCGTGTTCGAGAAGAACGTTCGGATGACCCTGTCCCCCAAGGATCAGGCAAGCGGAGAAGGCAATGCGAATCCCTGATTTTCGTCGTGCGGCCCCACGGGCGGTTCTGACAGGCCTGCTCCTGGCTGGGGCGTTGCCCCTGGGGGCTGCGGCCCAGCAGCAGCAGCCCACGTCCGGCCTTGCCGGCGTCAAGCTTTCCAACAGCCTGCCGATCCAGATCGAAAGCGACAAGTTGGAAGTGCATGATCTGGAAAGCACCGCCCTGTTCACCGGCAATGTCAGCGTGATCCAGGGGCCCACCTTGCTCAAGGCGGGCAAGATGACGGTGTTCTACACCAAGAACGACAAGGACAAGCCCGCTGCTCCGATGGGCTCCTCGGGCATCGACCGCATGGAGGTTGCCGACAAGGTTTATATCAAGTCGGACGACCAGGTTGCGACGGGCGACTTCGGCACCTTCGACATGAAGACCGAGATTTTTACTTTGTCGGGCACCCAGGTCGTGCTGACGCAGGGCCCGAACGTGCTGGTCGGCTGCAAGGTCATCGTGCAGATGCGCACCGGCCTCGCCAACGTGGACGGCTGCAAGAAGGGCGGAGCCGGCTCGGCCCGTGTGATCATGTCGATCACGCCGAACTCCCAGCCGCAAGCCAACGCGCAGAATTAAGCGGGCGCAATGTCGGAACGCCCGTCGTTCCTTTCCCGCTTCCGGGGCCGGCGCAGCGCGCCTTCCGGTGCCTCGGACGGGGGCAGCGGCGCCCTGCATGGAACGCTGATCGCCCGCGGCCTTTCCAAGAGCTACAAGGGGCGCGAGGTCGTGCGCGGCGTTTCCTTCGGCGTGCGCGCCGGCGAGGCGGTAGGCCTGCTGGGCCCTAACGGCGCGGGCAAGACGACCTGCTTCTACATGGTGACCGGCCTCGTGCCCTCCGACAAGGGCACGATCGAGATCGACGGGTTCGACGTTTCGAACCTGCCGATGTACCGCCGCGCCCGGCTTGGCATCGGCTATCTCCCCCAGGAAGCCTCGATCTTCCGAGGTTTAAGCGTGGAGAACAACATCCGCGCCGTGCTGGAAGTGGTGGAAAAGAGCCGGCGCGAGCGCGAACGGCGCCTGGACGAGCTGATGGAGGAGTTCGGCATCCTCCACTTGCGCAAGAGCCCTTCCATCTCCTTGTCGGGCGGCGAGCGGCGGCGGCTGGAAATCGCGCGGGCGCTGGCCAGCAACCCGCATTACATGCTGCTGGACGAGCCCTTCGCCGGCGTCGATCCGATCGCCGTGTCGGACATCCAGAACCTCGTGCGCCACCTCACCGCGCGCGGCATCGGCGTGCTGATCACCGACCACAACGTGCGGGAAACGCTGGGCCTGATCGACCGCGCCTACATCATCCACGCCGGCGAGGTGCTGACGCATGGCGAGCCGGCTGCGATCATCGCCAACCCGGATGTGCGGCGCCTTTACCTCGGCGAGGGTTTCACGCTCGACCTGCCGACCACCGCCAAGCGGCCGGGCGCCGGTAACGATCTGGTAAGCGCGCCGCCGGAAGACGAGGCCGGAGCGGCTTGACAAGCAAAAGCCGGGCCAGTTTGATAGGCAGCTGATAAAACGGGCGGTGTTCGGCGGCGAGGTGGGGCTGCCGGCGCGGCAAAAGCCCGAAAACAGCAGTGGGGTCGAGTTCGCGCATGTCGTTGGCAGCCAGGTTGCAGCTGCGCCAATCTCAGGCGCTCGTGATGACGCCGCAGCTGATGCAGTCGATCCGCCTGCTGCAGCTGACCCACCACGAACTGGAACGCTTCATCGACGACGAAATCGAAAAGAACCCGCTGCTGTCGCGCGGCGAGGGGAAGGACGAAGCGGCCCCGCCGGAGCCGGCGCAGCCCGAAGCAGCCGGCGAGGACTGGTTCGACGCACCGGGCAATTTCAGCGCCGAAACCGTCGCCGACCGGCTCGACACGTCGCTCGAAAACTTGTTTCCCGAAGATCCCGGCCGGCGCGAAACGCTTGGACCCGACCTGACGATGCAGTGGAAGTCGGCCGGCGGCGGGGCAGGGGGCGCGCAGTCCCTCGACGGCTTCGACATGGACGACCTTGCCGCCGGCGCGCCGACGCTGCTCGACCATGTGCGCAACCAGATCGCGCTCGCCTTCCGCGATCCGGCGGATCGGATGGTGGCCACCGCGCTGGCCGAGGAACTCGACGATGCCGGCTACTGCCGTGCGAGCTTGAATGAGATCGCAGTGCGGCTCGACACGGAGCGGACCACCGTCCGGCGCGTGCTGCGGGCCTGCCAGGAGTTCGAGCCGGCCGGGCTGTTCGCCTGCGACCTCGCGGACTGCCTGCGCCTTCAGCTGAAAGCGCGCAACCGGCTGGACCCCGCGATGGAAACGCTTGTCAGCCGGCTCGATCTGCTCGCCCGGCGCGACTTCGTGTCCTTGCGCCGCCTGTGCGGCGTGGACGAGGAGGACCTGCTCGACATGCTGGCCGAGATCCGCGCGCTCGACCCGCGGCCGGGCTTGGGGTTCGGGAGCGGCAGATCGGAAGCGATCGTCGCCGATGTCGAGGTGCGGGAAGCCGGCGACGGCTCCTGGGCCGTCGAACTCAACCCCGAAACGCTGCCGCGCGTGCTCGTGGACCAAGCCTATTTCAGTGCGGTGAACGCCCGGGCCAGGGAAGGCGAGGAGCGCGCCTTCATGGGTACCTGCCTTCAGAACGCCAACTGGCTCACCCGCTCGCTCGACCAGCGCGCGCGCACCATCCTCAAGGTGGCGACCGAGATCGTGCGGCGGCAGGATGCCTTCCTGGCCCACGGCGTGCGGCATCTGCGGCCGCTCAACCTGCGCACGGTGGCCGACGCGATCGGCATGCACGAATCGACGGTCAGCCGCGTCACCGCCAACAAATACATGCTGACGCCGCGCGGCGTGTTTGAACTGCGCTTCTTCTTTTCCGCCGCGATCGCCTCCGTCGAGGGCGGCGATGCCCACTCCTCGGCGGCCGTGCAGGACCGCATCCGCGCCATGATCGCGGCGGAAGCGCCGTCCGAGGTGCTATCCGACGACGCGATCGTGGTGGCGTTGAAGAAGAACGGCGTCGATATCGCCCGGCGCACCGTGGCCAAATACCGGGAAGGGATGAGCATCCCGTCCTCCGTGGAGCGCAGGCGCGAGAAGCGGGCGATGGCGGGCTTGGGGCGCTGAGCTTCCGGAAAGAGCCTCGGCAAATTCTCCGGAACAAATCTCGGCGAGCATGGCCAAACCCCTCCTTTCGTTGACAAGAAGGGGCGGAGCGACTAGAGCCCGCGCCCACGCGGATCGCCCTGGGCCTGCGCTTTGCAGGTCTTCGGCTGAAAGGCTGGCGGGAAGCGGCCCAAGCCGGCCGCGGCGTCGGAGAAGACGGCCGCACGCGAAGCGTCAAGCGTAACCTGAATCGGCAGGACAGCATCTTCTCATGGCAATGCGCATATCCGGAAAGCACATGGAAATCGGCGAGACCTTCCGCGCCCGCATCGAGGAGCGGGTCGGCGAGGCGCTGGCCAAGTATTTCGACGGCGGCTCCTCCGGTCACGTCACCGTGTCGAAGTCCACGGTTTCCAAGACCGGCGCGCGTTTTTCGGCCGACTGCACCCTGCACCTGGACACCGGCCTGACGCTCCAGACCACGGGAACCGGCTCCGAACCCCTGCCGGCTTTCGAAGCCGCCGCCGACCGGCTGGAAACGCGCCTGCGCCGCTACAAGCGGCGCCTGAAGTCGCACGCGACCAGCCCCGCCGAGACGACCGATATCGCCTACCGCGTGGTGGAAGCCTTCAGCGAAGACGAAGAGGACGAGGTGCCGGAAGACTACGCGCCGGCCATCGTGGCGGAATCGAGCGTTTCGCTGAAGACCATGTCGGTGGCCTCCGCCGTGGTGGAACTCGACGCCAAGGACAGCCCCGTCCTGGTGTTCCGCAATTCGGCCAGCCAGGGCGTCAACGTGGTCTATCGCCGGCCCGACGGCAATATCGGCTGGATCGACCCGAATGCGGCGGCGCCTGAGCGCGGCGAAGCCTGAACCCCCGCAAAAGCAAGCTCTCCCCGGCGACCGGCCCTCGCGCTATCATGCCGCGCGTGTTCGGCCAGCAAAGGATGGTCCTTCCCATGGATCTCAGCGATCTGGTTGATGCGTCGGCAGTGATGCCGGCGCTCAAGGCGAATTCGAAAAAGCACCTGCTGCAACTCGTGGCCGAGAAGGCCGCGAACGTGACCGGCCTGCCCGAACGCGAAATCTTCGAAACCGTGCTGCAGCGCGAGCGCCTGGGCTCGACGGGCGTCGGCAACGGCATCGCCATTCCGCACGGCAAGCTGCCCGGCATCGGGCGCATCACCGGCGTCTTCGCACGGCTGGAAACGCCTGTCGATTTCGAAGCGCTGGACGACCAGCCGGTCGATCTCGTCTTCCTGCTGCTGGCACCGGAAGGCGCAGGCGCCGACCACCTGAAGGCGCTGTCGCGCATCGCCCGCGTGCTGCGCGACCCCGACACCGTGGCCAAGCTTCGCGGCACCCGAGACGCGGCTGCCCTCCATGCCCTGCTCGCCCAGACGCCGGCCTCCCACGCCGCCTGAAGTCACGGGAACGCTGGGAGAACGATTGATCGCGACGGCTGCGGGTGGGTTGCAGGCGGTTGCAAAAGGCGGAACGGAGGGGGATCGTGCCGGCCCTCCGCATGGCTCTCGGCCCTGCCGGGCGTTCGCTGCCCTTCGAAAGGTCCCGCGGACCTTTCAATTTGCCCAAAGGGCAAACCGGGCGCTCACCGTTCTAGAGCATCGGACGGTTGATCGCACGCAGTCTGCCGGCCGGGGCGGGCGCAGGCTTTGTTGTTGGCCTCGGCCGGGCAACAGCCCGACGCTCGC
>CAXTCF010000105.1:0-14849 GCA_964242945.1 uncultured Rhizobiaceae bacterium
GCCAGCGTCTTTTCCGGGTGGCGGACCTTGCGGCCGGTCATCCGCAGGCCCTCGAAGGCCTGGGGGCTGGTGACTTCGTGGACGAGGTGGCGGTCGATGTAGAGGAGGCAGGTGCCGTCGGGCTGGCGGTCAACGATGTGGTCGTCGAAGATTTTGTCGTACAGGGTGCGCGGGGCGCTCATGGCATTGTCTCGCTAAGCGAATGGGAAGGCGTTCGGACTGCGCGGCTTCGGAAACAGCCGGAGCGGACGTCAAAGTCGGCTGGTTTGCGCCCCAGTCACGCGCGAAAAAAACCGCGCCGGCAGGCGCTTGCGGTCCTGCAACGTAAAACGGCGGTAGCCTGGAATTCCGAACAGGGCTTCCATGATGCGCGGCGCTCTAGCAAAAAGCAGCCGGGTCGGCAACCGCCGGTTCGGTCAAGGCCTGGGACGCCGCTTGCTGCAATGTCTTTTCAAAGCACGCGAAAGGCGAAGACGCGCACCAGCACGCCCGGTTCGGCGATCGCAAAGGCATGAAACGCCGGGCTTTCCTCGATCTTTTCCCAGCATCGGCCTGCTTCAAGCCGAGCAAGGATTTCGCCGAAGCCGCCGCTCTCGAAGATGCTGGTGCGGACGGAGAAGATCACACAGCCGCCAGGGCGAACGATCCTGGCGATCTCGGCGAGGCTTGCCGCCGGCGCATGGCCTTCGGTGAAGACGCCCGTCGAAAAGGCAGCGGCGAAACGGCCGTCGGGCCAGGGCAGGGGCTCGCCCAGCGTTGCGCGTGTCAAGGCGGAGTAGCTGCTGCGCGTGCCGGCAAGCCGCAGCATCTCGGTGGAGAAATCCATGCCTTCGACATCGCCATAGCCCAGCGCACGGAGCAGCGGGCCGGACAAGCCTGTGCCGCAGCCGACGTCGAGCAGAGGACCCGCGCCGGCCGGCACGTGCCGCGCGACCCAGGCCGCGATCGCGAAGGGCAGGCAGTAGCCCAGCGTAAGCGTTTCGCGATCGTAGTCGGCCGCCCACGCCGCATAGGCCCGGCCCAGCTGTTCCGGGCTCCTGGCGGCATAGACCTGCGCCAGCGCAGCGCCTGGTTCCTCGCTCATGCCGGCCTGCCGCTTCGCATCCGCTGCTCAAGCCGGCGTAGCGCCAGCGAAAGGCCGACCGTCAGCAAGAGGTAGATGTAGGCCACGATCGAATAGGTTTCGAAGAAGCGGAAGGAACCAGCGGCATAGACCTTCCCCATCTGCGTGATGTCGGCCACGCCCAGCACCGACACGAGCGAGGAGTCCTTGACCATCGCCACGAAGTCGTTGGCGTAGGGCGGTAGGATGGTGCGAAAGGCTTGCGGCAGGACGATCAGGCGAAAGCGTTGGAAGCGCGACAGACCCAGCGCCATCGCCGCCTCGACCTGGCCGACATCGACGGCCTGGATGCCGGCGCGGAAGATTTCCGCGAGAAAGGAGGAATAGGCGATCGTCAGGGCGATCACGGCACGCCAGAGCAGCGAAACGTCGCGCACCATGAGCGGCGCGGCCAACCCGGCGTCCTGCAACGGGGCCGCCAGGAAATTCCAGGCGGAAACGAAGGCCGGCGCACCCACGAACGCGATCCAGAACAGGAGCACGAGGATCGGCACGCCGCGGATGATCTCGATATAAAAGCGCGCCGCCTGCCTCGCCCAGGCCTGCTCGGAGAGCGCCATCAGCGCCAGGCCCAATCCGAGCGCCGAGGCGAGGGCGAAGGCCACCACCGTCACCAGCAGGGTGATGCCGAGGCCGGCGATCACCGTTTCGAAAACCTGCGTATAGAGTTCGCTCGTTCCGATCAGAACCGCCGTCAGCGCAGCGAGCGCGGCCGCGGCGGCCAGCCACCAGGGAAAATCGCGTCTTGCGACGCTGTTCGGCAATCTCATACGGCGGGATGCGGCATCTCGGACGGCGCCTTCATAGGTTGAGAATCAGCGCCACCTTTGGCGGGCCGCATCGGGCTGGTCAACCGAAGCTGGGGACGGAATGCTGTCGCGCGGGGCGTGACGGGCATTTATGCTTGGGTGAGACGCAAGCGGGAGAAAGCGGGATGGCCGAGATTCTAGCGATGAAGCGCAACGACGATACCGGCAAGGTGCTTGTGCGCACTGAGGGACCTATCCTGCGCGTGACGCTCAACAATCCGCCGACGAACGCCCTGTCGCGCGAGGTGATCGCCAAGCTGCACGATGCAGTGGACCTGGCATCGAACGATCGGGATCTGCGCTGCATCGTGCTTGCCTCCACCGGAAAGGTGTTCTCGGCCGGGCACGACCTGAAGGAAATTTCCGGACGCCGCGGCGATGCCGACGAGGGCAGGGCGTTCTTTGCCGAGACGATTTCCGCTTGCTCGAACCTCTGCCAAGCGATCGTCCGCTGCCCCAAGCCGGTTATCGCCGCGGTGGACGGCTTGGCGACCGCCGCCGGCCTTCAGCTGGTGGCAAGCTGCGACCTCGCCATTGCCTCGTCCGAAGCGACCTTCTGCACGCCGGGCGTCAATATTGGCCTGTTCTGCTCGACGCCGATGGTCGCGCTGACCCGCAGCATCGGCCGCAAGCAGGCGATGGAGATGCTGCTGACCGGCGAAACCGTCGACGCGCCGACCGCAAGGGAATGGGGGCTCGTCAACCGCGTCGTGCCGCGCGAATACCTGGCGCAGGTCGTGAACCGCTACGTGCAGGCAATCGCGGGGAAATCGCCGCTGACGGTGAAGACCGGCAAGGAAGCGTTCTACGCCCAGGCCGAGATGCCGCTCGCGCAAGCCTACGAGCACGCATCGCGCGTGATGGTGGAAAACATGCTGGCGCGGGACGCGGCGGAGGGGATTGAGGCGTTCCTGACGAGGCGCGAGCCGAACTGGTCGGGAGAATAGCGTTGGAGCGGCGCGTTTCGCTCACCTGACTGCGGACCGGCAGTTTAACTCTGCTTCACGCTGCCCGTGGACCGAGCGAAATTCTGCTTTGCTTTCGCTTTCTCCCTCCGGCATCAATGCGCGTGCCAAGCAGGAGGCGACGTCATGGTGTTCCGCGGACCGGGGTTTTCCACGCTGGCGGTGCATGCCGGCGCCAAGCCCGATGCGGAAACCGGCGCGCGCGCCACGCCGATCTTCCAGACCACATCCTACGTGTTCCAGAGCGCCGACCACGCGGCCTCGCTGTTCGGCCTCCAGGCGTTCGGCAACATCTACACCCGTATCATGAACCCGACGCAGGCGGTGCTGGAAGAGCGCGTCGCCGCGCTGGAAGGCGGCACGGCCGCGGTGGCGACCGCCTCCGGTCACGCCGCGCAGCTTCTCGTCTTCCACACGCTGCTTCGGCCCGGCGAAAACTTTGTGGCGGCCAGCCGGCTCTATGGCGGCTCGGTCAACCAGTTCGGCCATGCCTTCGAGAGCTTCGGTTGGGAGGTGCGCTGGGCCGACGTGTTCAACCCGGAAAGTTTTGCCGGGCGCATCGACGCGAACACCCGCGCCATCTTCATCGAAAGCCTGGCCAATCCAGGCGGCGTGTTCGTGGACATCGAGGCGATCGCTGACGTCGCGCACCGGCACGGCCTGCCGTTGATCGTCGATAACACTCTGGCGAGCCCCTACCTCGTGCGCCCGATCGACTGGGGCGCGGACATCGTTGTCCATTCGCTGACCAAGTTCATGGGCGGGCACGGCAATTCGATGGGGGGCGTGATCGTGGACGGCGGCACCTTCGACTGGTCGAAGAGCGGCAGCTACCCCATGCTCTCCGCGCCGCGCCCGGAATACAACGGCATCGTGCTGCACGAAACCTTCGGCAACGTCGCCTTCGCCATAGCCTGCCGCGTGCTGGGCCTGCGCGACCTCGGCCCGGCGATCTCGCCTTTCAACGCCTTCATGATCCTGACCGGCTTGGAAACGCTGCCCTTGCGCATGCAGCGGCACTGCGAGAACGCGCAGGCCGTGGCAGAATGGCTGTCGCGACACCCGAAGGTCGCCTGGGTTTCCTATCCCGGCCTGGAAGGCGACCTGAACCGGCATGTGCAGCAGAAGTACTCGCCGAAGGGCGCCGGCGCGGTGTTCACCTTCGGCTTGGCGGGCGGCTATGAGGCCGGCATCCGTTTCGTTGAGGCGCTGGAACTTTTCTCCCACTTGGCCAATGTCGGCGACACGCGCAGCCTTGTGATCCACCCCGCTTCCACCACGCATCGGCAGCTGTCCGACGAGCAGAAGGGGGCAGCCGCCGCGGGACCGGAAGTGATCCGCCTCTCGGTCGGCATCGAGAACATCGAGGACATTCTGGCGGACCTTTCGGCCGCGCTGGAGACGGCATGAAGCACTTCGTCCGGATCGACACGGCCGGCGTGGAGGCGGAGGTTTCAACGCCGCCAAAGGACCGCATCCTGGCCGGCGAGCCGCAGTTCACGACCTGGAACGTGGAAGAGGCCGGAGGCAGCCTCTTCGCCGGCATCTGGGAAGCCACCGCAGGCAAGTGGCGCATCGTCTATGACGAGTGGGAGTTCTGCCGCATATTATCAGGCATCTCCGTGATCACGCAGGACGGCGGCGAAGCTCGAACGGTCAGCGCCGGCGACAGCTTCGTGCTGAAGCCAGGCTTCGTCGGCACTTGGGAGGTTCTGGAAACGACGCGCAAGGAATATGTCGTCAAACTACCCTGACGCTCACCATGCCACATGGAGCGTCTCAAGCCCGTGGAAGTGGTAGCTGTCCCGGAATTCCGAATTTTCGGAAAGGCGCAGGCGGGGCAGCCGGTCGAACAATGTCTTCAGCGCCACCTGCAACTCCAGCCGCGCCAGCGGCGCGCCGATGCAGAAGTGGATGCCTGCGCCGAATGAGACGTTCCTTTGATCCTGGCGTTCGGGGTTGAAGCGCGACGCTTCATGGAAGGCGAGGGGGTCGCGGTTCGCGGCGCCGAGCAGCAACCCCACCTGCTCGCCGGGTTGCAGCACGATTCCCGGCGCGATTTCAGCCCCGCCGTAGGCGATGCGGGTGAACATGTGCAGCGGCGGATCGTAGCGCAGGCATTCTTCGACCGTAGCCGCTGTTGCCTGGGGCGTAGAGAAGAAGCGAGCGGGATCGCCGCCCTGGGCCAGGATCGTTTTGACGGCGTTGCCGGTCTGGTGCACGGTCGCCTCGTGCCCGGCGTTGAGCAGCAGGATGGCGGAGGAAACAAGTTCCTCCTCGGAAAGGCGGTCGCCTTCGGCGCTGGCGGAGGCGAGCACGCTGAGCAGGTCGTCGCCCGGCGATGCCCGGCGCGCCGCGGCCTCGCTTCTGATCAGCGCGGCGAACTCCCCCGCCGAACGGTTTGCCTGCTCCTCCTCGGCCCGCGTCGGCCCGTGCATGTATAGGCGCACCATGTCGTTCGACCAGGCGACGAGCTGCGGGCTCATTGCCGGGTCGAGGCCCATCATCTCGGCGATCACCGTCGCGGGCAGGGGCGTGGCGAAGTCGCGGATCAGTTCGGCCGTGCCGTCCGCCTCGAAGGCGTCGATCAGCCGGTTGGCGAGCTTCTCGATCCGGGGACGCAACCGCTCCACCTGCCGCGAAACGAAGGCGCGGTTGACGAGCGTGCGCAGCCGCGTGTGGACCGGCGGCTCCAGTTCCAGCATGGAAAACGCCTCGGCGCGGTCGAAATCCGCCAGATGCGCGCGGTCGGCAGTTGCCGAAACGGCTGCAAGGTAGCCGCCCGGCCGCTCCCGGCCGAAACGCTTGTCGCGGAACAGCCGGTTGACGTCGTCGAAGCCGGCCAGACACCAGAAGCCGAACTCCTCCCAGAAGAAAGTTCGCGCATGCGCATGGAAGAAGGCATAGGCGGCATAGGGCTCCTGCACGAAGGCGTCGGCGTGCGGGTCGAGCCGCACATGCCTGGAAGCGGGGTCGAAGGCGAGGTAGGAAGGCGGATGCATGGCACCCTCTTACATCGGGCTTGCAAACACTTGAACAGGCTCCGCCGACACGGGAGACCGCAGGATTGAAGGTAACGATCGTCGGTGCCGGGATCGCCGGCCTGTCCGCCGCCTGGGCGCTCACAAAGCGTGGGCACGCCGTCACGCTGCTGGAGCAGGGGTCGATCCCCAATCCGCTTGCCGCATCCGGCGATCACCACCGGATCATCCGCCGCGCCTATGGCAGAGCAAGCGGCTATGGCCGGCTGATCACGGAAGCCTATGCGGCGTGGGATGAACTCTGGGCGGACCTCGGAGTCTCGCACTACGACCCTCGCGGCTTCGCCTGCCTTTCGCGAGAAGCCGGAGACGATGCGGAAGGGTATCTGGTTGGACTGCGCGAGGGCGGCTATCCCTTCGAGATGCTAGGCGCCGCTGCTGCGGTCGAGCGCTGGCCTTTCCTGGAGAAAGGGACGGTCCGCAATGCTTTTGTCTCACCGGAAGGCGGGGCGCTGCACTGCCGCCGCATCGCGCGGGACATGGCCGCTTGGCTGCGAGACAGCGGCGCGGACCTGCGCGAGCGTATGAGAGTTTCGGCAGTCCGGCCGGAGCACGGCGTCGTCGTGCTCGACTCCGGCGAGGCCATCCAGGCGGACAAGGTGGTCGTCACGGCGGGCGCCTGGGTGACGAAGCTATTCCCGGAACTGGCCGCGACGGGGGAGCTTGCGACATACCGCACGGCCGTCGTCTACCTCGATCCGCCGGCCGACCTGAAACCCGCCTGGGAGGCTGCGCCTGTCTTCCTCGACGTCGGCGGCGGGACCGACGGCTACATCATCCCGGCGAGCGGCGGCGGCGGGCTGAAGTTCGGCACCGGCCTGCACAAGCGGCGCCACGCGGACGCCGATCTCGACCGCTTGGCCGAACCAGGCGAGGGCGAGGCCATCCGCAGGCACTTCGCGCCGCCTTTTGCAAGACTGGAAGAGTATCGCATCGAACAGGTCGTGACCTGCGCCTACACCTTCACGGCCGACGAGCGGTTCATCGCCTTCCCGCTCGAAACGTGCCTGATCGTCTCATCCTGCTCCGGCCACGGCTACAAGTTCGGCGCGGCGGTCGGGCGGCGCGTGGCGGAGGCGGTGGAAACCGGCGCGCATGAGCGGCTGCTCTCCTGGATGCGCGCCGAGGCTGCCTGATCCTGCCCGATCGGGCAGGACGCGGCGCGGCGAGGGGGCCAGCCTTGCGCAAGGCAATGCGGCCATCCTATCTAGGGTGGAAGCTTCCCGTTCCCGATCCTGTCTGGCATAGAGCGGGATGGCGCTTCTCCCCAATTGCAAGGCTTTTCGATGCAGCACCCCGTTGAACGCTACATGAATCTCGTGCCGATGGTGGTCGAGCAGACCAACCGCGGCGAGCGCGCCTACGATATCTTTTCCCGGCTGCTGAAGGAACGCATCATCTTCATCACGGGTCCCGTCGAGGACGGCATGGCCTCGCTGGTCTGCGCCCAGCTTCTGTTCCTGGAAGCCGAGAACCCGAAAAAGGAAATCTCGCTCTACATCAACTCGCCCGGCGGCGTCGTGACCTCAGGCATGGCGATCTACGACACGATGCAGTTCATCAAGCCGGCCGTTTCGACGCTTTGCACGGGGCAGGCGGCGTCGATGGGCTCGCTGCTGCTCTGCGCCGGCCACAAGGACATGCGCTTTGCCACGCCGAACGCGCGCATCATGGTGCACCAGCCGTCCGGCGGCTTCTCCGGCCAGGCCTCCGACATCGAGCGCCACGCCCAGGACATCATCAAGCTGAAGCGGCGTCTCAACGAGGTGTACGTCAAGCACACCGGCAAGGATTACGAGACCATCGAAAAGACGCTCGACCGCGACCACTTCATGACGTCCGAGGAAGCCCGCGATTTCGGGCTCGTGGACAAGGTGATCACGTCCCGCGAGGCGATGGAGGCGGCGGTTGCAGCCGGCTGAGCCGCGGATTCACCGCGTCGTGACGCGGATTTGAGGCCGGCTTGGGTCTGGAAACGCATTTTGCTGTTTCCATGACTCCTCCGCCGGCTTACGTTAAGTGTGCGTTGAGCGTCGGGAGCGTAGCATCGGCCTGGGACTTGACCGGACGGATACCGCGCTTCCCTTAGTGCCGCGTAAGGGCGCCGCGACTGCCGCCGGCAGGACTTGGCTTTCAAGTCCGATGCCCTGAGATTATGACCCTTGGGCTGCTCCGGCTTCCAGCCGGACGGTGCGGAAAGGACAGAGACTATGAGCAAGATCAGCAACAGCGGCGGCGACTCGAAGAACACGCTCTACTGCTCCTTCTGCGGCAAGAGCCAGCACGAGGTGCGCAAGCTGATCGCCGGGCCCACCGTGTTCATCTGCGACGAATGCGTCGAACTCTGCATGGACATCATCCGCGAGGAAAACAAAACCTCGATGGTGAAGTCGCGCGAGGGCGTCCCAACCCCGCAGGAAATCCTCAAGGTCCTCGACGATTACGTGATCGGCCAGCCCTACGCCAAGCGCGTGCTCTCCGTCGCCGTCCACAACCACTATAAGCGTCTCGCCCACGCCACCAAGAACAACGACGTCGAGCTGGCCAAGTCCAACATCCTGCTGATCGGCCCGACCGGCTGCGGCAAGACGCTGCTGGCGCAGACGCTGGCCCGCATCATCGACGTGCCCTTCACCATGGCCGACGCCACCACGCTGACCGAGGCCGGCTATGTCGGCGAGGACGTGGAAAACATCATCCTCAAGCTGCTCCAGGCCGCCGACTACAATGTCGAGCGGGCGCAGCGCGGCATCGTCTATATCGACGAGATCGACAAGATCAGCCGCAAGTCGGACAACCCCTCGATCACCCGCGACGTGTCGGGCGAGGGCGTGCAGCAGGCGCTCTTGAAGATCATGGAAGGCACCGTGGCTTCCGTGCCGCCGCAGGGCGGCCGCAAGCATCCGCAGCAGGAGTTCCTCCAGGTCGATACGGCGAATATCCTGTTCATCTGCGGCGGCGCCTTCGCCGGCCTCGACCGCATCATCTCCGATCGCGGCCGCAAGACATCGATCGGCTTCGGCGCTTCGGTGGCGTCGCCGGAAGACCGCCGCACCGGCGACCTGTTTCGGCAGGTGGAGCCGGAGGATCTGCTGAAGTTCGGCCTGATCCCTGAATTCGTCGGCCGCTTGCCCGTGCTCGCGACGCTGGAAGACCTGGACGAAGCCGCTTTGATCCAGATCCTTACGGAACCGAAAAACGCGCTGGTCAAACAGTACCAGCGGCTTTTCGAGATGGAGAATGTGGACCTGACCTTCCACGAGAATGCGATGAGCGCGATCGCCAAGCGCGCCATCGAGCGCAAGACCGGCGCCCGCGGCCTCCGTTCCATCATGGAAGCGATCCTGCTCGACACGATGTTCGAGCTGCCCGCGCTGGAAGGCGTGCAGGAAGTGGTGATCTCGGAAGAGGTCGTTACCGGCAAGGCCCGGCCGCTCTACATCTACGCCGAGCGCGAGGAAAAGAGCAGCGCCTGACGCCGCTTCGGTGATGCGGGGCGCAGCCTTGAACTCGAAGTTCTGTGCCTCCACTTAACGCCTTGTGGGACCACGAATTTCCGTGCTTGCGATGCCCGGCTCCTTTTTGAGCCGGGAAAAGGCGGGCCGTGCGCCGCCACGTTCCAGAACCGTCTTCCGGCTTCTCCGGCGGAAGCGGCATGAAAGGTTGGACAATGGCCAATACAGCCAAGACTTCCAGGACTGATACGTTCGCGGTGCTGCCGCTGCGCGACATTGTGGTTTTCCCGCATATGATCGTGCCGCTCTTCGTGGGCCGCGAAAAGTCGATCAAGGCCCTGGAAGAGGTGATGGGCGCGGAGAAGCAGATCCTGCTCGCGACCCAGAAGAATGCAGCCGACGACGATCCGGCGCCCGATGCCATCTACGAAGTCGGCACCCTCGCCAACGTGCTTCAGTTGCTCAAGCTCCCCGACGGCACCGTCAAGGTTCTGGTCGAAGGCACGGCGCGCGCCGAGATCGCCGCCTTTACCGACCGTGCGGACTTCCACGAGGCGCGCGCTTCCCTGCTTGAGGAGCCTGATGAGGAGGAAGTCGAGATCGAAGCGTTGGCGCGTTCGGTGGTCTCGGACTTCGAGAACTACGTCAAGCTGAACAAGAAGATCTCGCCGGAAGTGGTTGGCGCCGCTTCGCAGATCGACGACTATTCCAAGCTCGCCGACACCATCGCCTCGCATCTCGCGATCAAGATCCCTGAGAAGCAGGAGATGCTTGGCACCCTCTCCGTCAAGGAGCGCCTGGAAAAGGCGATGGGCTTCATGGAATCGGAGATCTCCGTGCTCCAGGTGGAGAAGCGCATCCGCTCGCGCGTCAAGCGCCAGATGGAGAAGACCCAGCGCGAGTACTACCTCAACGAGCAGATGAAGGCGATCCAGAAGGAGCTTGGCGAGGGCGAAGACGGCCGTGACGAGGCTGCCGAACTGGAAGCCCGCATCAAGAAGACCAAGTTTTCCAAGGAAGCCAAGGACAAGGCCGAAGCCGAGCTGAAGAAGCTGCGCACCATGTCGCCGATGTCCGCGGAAGCGACGGTCGTGCGCAACTACCTCGACTGGCTGCTCTCGCTGCCCTGGGGCAAGGCGTCCAAGGTCGCGACCGACCTCGACTTCGCGCAGGAAGTGCTCGACACCGACCACTACGGCCTCGACAAGGTCAAGGACCGCATCGTGGAATACCTTGCGGTGCAGAGCCGCCAGCGCAAGCTGAAGGGCCCGATCCTCTGCCTCGTCGGCCCTCCCGGCGTGGGAAAGACCTCGCTCGCCAAATCGATCGCCAAGGCGACCGGCCGCGAGTACATCCGCATGGCGCTGGGCGGCGTGCGCGACGAGGCCGAGGTCCGCGGCCACCGCCGCACCTATATCGGCTCGATGCCCGGCAAGGTCATCCAGTCGATGAAGAAGGCCAAGAAATCCAACCCGCTCTTTCTGCTCGACGAAATCGACAAGATGGGCATGGATTTTCGCGGCGATCCGTCATCGGCCCTGCTGGAGGTGCTCGACCCCGAACAGAACTCGACGTTCATGGATCACTACCTCGAAGTCGAATACGACCTGTCGAGCGTGATGTTCGTGACCACGGCGAATACGCTGAACATCCCGCCGGCCCTGATGGACCGCATGGAGATCATCCGCATCGCCGGCTACACCGAGGACGAAAAGGTCGAGATCGCCAAGCGGCACCTGATGCCGAAGGTCGTCCGTGACCACGCGCTTCAGCCGAACGAGTTCTCGGTCGCCGACGAGGCGATCCGCGAGGTCATCCGCACCTACACCCGCGAGGCGGGCGTGCGCAGCCTGGAGCGCGAGCTGATGAAGCTTGGGCGCAAGGCGGTGACGGAGATCCTGCGCAAGAAGGTGGACGCGGTTGCGATCACCACGGCAAACCTCGCCGACTATCTCGGCGTGCCGCGCTTCCGCTTCGGCCAGATCGACACGGACGACCAGGTCGGCATCGTCACGGGTCTTGCCTGGACCGAGGTCGGCGGCGAGCTGCTGACGGTGGAAGGCGTCATGATGCCCGGCAAAGGCAGGATGACGGTGACGGGCAACCTGAAGGACGTGATGAAGGAGTCGATCTCGGCCGCCGCGTCTTACGTGCGCTCCCGCGCCGTGGACTTCGGCATCGAGCCGCCGGTGTTCGAGAAGCGGGACATCCACGTCCACGTGCCGGAGGGCGCAACGCCGAAGGACGGCCCGTCGGCCGGCGTAGCGATGGCGACGGCCATGGTGTCGCTGCTCACGGGCATCCCGATCCGCAAGGAAGTCGCGATGACCGGCGAGATCACGCTGCGGGGCAGGGTGCTGCCGATCGGCGGCTTGAAGGAGAAGCTGCTTGCCGCACTGCGCGGCGGCATCACCAAGGTGCTGATCCCGGAAGACAACGCCAAGGATCTGGCGGACATTCCGGACAACGTGAAGAGCGGCATGGAGATCGTTCCTGTCAGCCGCATCGGCGAGGTGCTGAGCCACGCGCTGGTGCGGATGCCTGAGCCGATCGAGTGGATCGAGCCGGTGGCGGCCTCCGTCACGACCCCTGAAGCGTTGCCGGATGAGGGCGCCGGCTTCGGTATGGCGCACTGACAAACTCAGACGACTAAGCAAAAAGCCGGGCCTCGTGCCCGGCTTTTTTGTGCCTCCGGCTTTCGGTGCTACCCTTTTGCTTGACGTTGGAGAAGATTGAAGGTTGTAGCTTGAGAGCCTGTTCCGCGCGACTCTGCGTCACAGGGTCGCCCAAGGTGCGGCAAGGCGGGTCGGCAGGCGCATGTGACGGGAGAAGGAGACAAGCATGAACAAGGGTGAGTTCGTTTCAGCAGTCGCGGAGGCCTCCGGCCTGTCAAAAGGCGACGCGGAGAAGGCGGTGGAGGCGATGGTTTCGGTTGTCACCGGCGAGTTGAAGAAGGGCGGCGAGGTCCGCATCATTGGATTTGGCAACTTCGAGGTCACGCGGCGCGAGGCGAGCACGGGACGCAATCCGCAGACGGGCGCAGAAGTTCAGATCGCCGCGCGCAATGTGCCGAAGTTCACTGCCGGCAAAAGCCTGAAGGACGCTGTCAACTAAGAACGTTCCACAGCCTCAAAGCGGCCGCATCGCGGTCGCTTTGATCGCAGCGGCCGGCCTCGACGAATAAGTCCCACGTCTGGGGACGCCCCGGATGAAGCGCGTTGCCCATAAACCAGCTTGACGGCGGATCAAGTCTCATCGGCCCGCCGCCGCGTGACGAGAACCCCGACCGACGGAGCCTTCCCGCTAGGAAAGATGTGCCGAGATGCGCTTGTTCATCTCGAACATCGAGATCTGATCCTTGCCGAAGATCGGCTTCAGCTTCTCGTCGGCATTGATCTGCCGGCCGTCGTTCGGATCCTGGAGCTTGTGTGCTTTGATGTATTCCCACATCCGGCTGACCACCTCTCCCCTTGCGATGGGCTCTTCACCGACGATCGCCGCGAGTTCCGCTGAGGGTTTGACAGGCTTGTGTATCCCATCGGCGCGAGCACCTTTGTCTGCTTCGACTTCGGTCTTCTTGTTCGCCATCAGGTGCTCCTCCGGGTCCGGTTCGGGTCTGCCCGCAGGAACACTCCAGCCGCAGATCGGTTCCTGACTCGTGGCGGACGCCAACATTCGGGTTCGAGGCGGCGACGGCCAGCCCTCAAGAAGCTCTTTCGAAAGATTCGAAGCCGGGAGCGATGGTGGGCGATGAGAGACTCGAACTCCCGACATCCTCGGTGTAAACGAGGCGCTCTACCAACTGAGCTAATCGCCCTTGTCTGAGCGACCTCTAAGCGCTTCCAGGCGCACCCGCAAGGCATTTTGCCCATCGGCGCCGAGCCGGGCTAAGCAACAAACGCATGCTGGCGCGACGCCGGAAAAACTCCCCCGGCGCATGCTTGACAGTACCGGACCTACCCCTTAAGTCCCCGGCCCATGCCAAGGCGGTCATCGCTTGCGGCACAAAGCGCGGGTGTAGCTCAGTCGGTTAGAGTGCCGGCCTGTCACGCCGGAGGTCGCGGGTTCGAGCCCCGTCACTCGCGCCATCGTTCGACGACCGATATCGGGTGCATTCTCCTCATTTGAGAGGCTGAAAAGAGGCTTTCGCAGCCTCATCGCCTCCGGTCTCTCTGGTGGCGAGCGCGTCAGATCGCGTGCCTCTCGACCGATCCCCTGAACCTGTCCGTGAAGCACCGTTGCGAGGTCACGAAGCGTGCTGAGGCCGGTTGTTGCAAGGCTGATGGGCGGGCTCGGAAACCAGATGTTTCAGTACGCCGCTGGGCGCGCGGCGGCTCACCAGCTTCGGACCGGATTGGTGCTGGACCTGCGATGGTACGAAACCCCGTCGGATTTCCCGTATTCCCTGCATCACTTCAACATTGAAACGCACTTGGCGAAAAGGCGGGATCTGCCGGCACTGGGCAAGGATCGGCTTTCCAACCGCTGGCGGCGCATGATCGGCTTGTGCCCCGTCGAGGTGAGAGACAGCAAGAACGGCATGGATGAGCGGTTCTCGCATCTGCCGAACTACCCCTACCTCAACGGCTTCTGGCAGTCCGAACGCTTCTTCGAACCCGTAGCCGATCAAATTCGAACGGATTTTCAAATCACGACAGAACCGACGGAAACGAACCGGCGTCTGCTGGATCAGATAAAGGCGACGAACGCCGTGTCGGTGCATGTCCGCCGGGGCGACTACCTTAATCCGGTCTATCTCAACATGATCGGGTTATGCCCGCCGACCTATCCTCTGGCGGCAGTCGAACTCATTGCCGGCAGGCTCGATGCCGAGCCGACGATCTACGTGTTCTCCGATGACCATACTTGGGTGGAAGAGAATCTCCGGTTCCCGTTCGCAACCCATTTCGTGAAGCAGAACGGTCCGGGGAAGCATTACGAGGATCTTCGGCTGATGAGTGCATGCAGGCATCACGTCATTGCCAATTCGAGTTTTTCCTGGTGGGGCGCCTGGCTGAATCCATCACGGGAAAAGATTGTCGTCGCACCGGAGCGCTGGAACATCGACCCCGCGCTTTTCAACCCCGATATGACGCCGCCTAGCTGGCTCCGAATTTAGAGCATCGGACGGTTAATCGCACGCAGTCTGCCGGCCGGGGGCGGGTGCCGAGCGTTGTTGTTGGCCTCGGCCGGGCAACAGCCCGACGCTCGCCCACCGCCTAGCCTGCATCCCACCCCCAACCACCAGCCTGCATCCGATCAACCGTCCGATGCTCTAGCTGGAATTGCAAACACAACAGGCGCCGGCCCGACGCCAGATTACCGGCCTCCTGTGATCGGCTGAGCCAGCGCTTCGCCCAATCGAGGGCCAAGGTCGCCGCGCGGCAGCGCGACGATGGTGTCTAAGAGGCGGTTTCAAAACCGGCTGTTGTGCGTTGAGGGGGATGAGCGATCCC
>CAXTCF010000106.1:0-14833 GCA_964242945.1 uncultured Rhizobiaceae bacterium
CAGACAGCAAGCCCAAACGCCACTGCCGAGTCCAATTTCATGTCCGATGCTCTAGATTGGTCCGCAGCCGTTTTCCACGACCTAACTCACGTCGCGCCGTTGCACGGATGGAAGGTTGTCTACGTTCGGCGATGAGACTTGGCGCACCGGCGGAGAACTGCGTGACCGGAGTTTTCAGGGAACGCCTGCGGGATGCAGCCGGTAACGATCGCTGATCAATTTGAATAGCCATTCCCGCTCGACGTCGCTTGCCGACGCGGCGAGTTCGACACGATGCGCCCCGATGTCGAGCGTCAGCCGGTTTCGGCTGTCGCCTTCGCGCAGCTGCAGCGTTTCGAGGGAGCGGCGGTTGGCGGTTTCCACCATTCTCTTCGGAAAGATCGCCTCTCGGCGTTCGTTCCAGCCCGCGCTGCGCTTCCATCCGGGATCCGAGAAGGGATTGACCGGCTTCAAACCGGAATCAATCGTAAGGCCGGAGGCGGTCATGAGGAGCGTTTCCGGGATCGACCGCTTGAGCATCCTCCTCAGCGTGAGACCGGCAAAGGCGCCGCCGACCGTCCAGACGCAAAGCCAGACAACAAGAAAGAGGGATGCCGCCTCGAAAGGCCGTGTGAGAAGCTGGCTCAGAACCGTCACCTCGCCGAGAAGCCAGCCGCAAAGCCAGAACGCGAGGAATGTCATCGGAAAGTAGCGGGCGCGCGAAGCTTTTGGATGCGGAATGGTGACGAGCCTGCCCGAAGGCGCGTCCGTCAAGGAGATAGCCGATCCGGCAGGGGGAGAAGACATCATGGTCTTAGCCTCCACGGATAGCAGCGCTTTCCGGCACCGGCGTCAACGCGCGTCCCGTCCCGAACCAAGCCCGAAGATTGTCCACCACGAGGTCGCCCATCGCGTTCCTCGTGTGAACGGAAGCGGACGCGACGTGCGGCAGCAGCACGGCGTTGGGCAGATCGAGGAGCGCCTGCGGCACGTGCGGTTCGTCGGCGAAGACGTCCAGACCCGCGGCGAGGATCGTGCCGTCGCCTAGCGCCTGGGCGAGCGCCGTTTCGTCCACCGTCGAGCCGCGCCCGACATTGACGAACACGCCATCCGGTCCGAGAGCGCGCAGAACGGCAGCGTTGATTGCGCCTTTGGTTTCCCGTGTGCCGGGCGCCACGCAGATCAGCGTGTCGACGGCGGAAGCCAAGCCTTCCAGCGTGTCGTAGTAGGCGTAGGCCACGCCATCCGCCCGGCGGCGGTTGTGGTAGGAAACCGGCAGCCCGAAGGCTTCCACACGGCGGGCGATCGCCAGCCCGATCCGGCCCATGCCGAATATACCGACCGTGCGCTCCCGCAGCGTGCAATTCGTCAGGGGATAGGCGCCTTCGCGCACCCACCTCCCCTCGCGCAGCCATTGTTCGGCACGCGGCAGTTCGCGCACGGTGGCGAGGAGCAGGCCGAGCGCGGTGTCGGCGACCTCCTCCGTCAGCACGTCCGGGGTGTTCGTCACCACCACGCCGCGCTTTGCCGCGTGCTGCGCATCGACAAGGTCGTAGCCGACGCCGAAGTTGGCGATGATTTCCAGCTTGGGCAGAGCGTCGATGAAGGCCGCAGTGATCGCGGTGGAGGAAGCGAGCCCGCGAACCGCCTGCGCGATCTCCGGCGTCACCAGCGCGGGATCGGCGGCAGGAAGCTGGAGGCCGCGGAACTCCGCCTCGATGCGCGAGACGGCATGGCCGTAGAGCCTGCCGGGAATCAGGATAGGAACGTCCTTGCAGTCGGCGTCCATCGAGCGGCTCCGGGCGAAGGGCAAAGTTGAGCGTCAGCGAACCACGGGCGGCGCGGAAGTCGAGTTGCGGACGTGCAGTTCGGGGTGGATAAGGTCCTGCTCCGCGCTGACCTCGCCGCCGTTCAGCCGCTCCAGCAGGGCGAGCGCGGCGCGCCGGCCCACCTCGCGCTGGCCGTTCCACACGGTCGTCAGCGCCGGGGTGGCGATTGCCGCCTCCTCCAGGTCGTCGTAGCCGGTCACGGAGATATCCTGGCCGGGCTGGAGCCCGGCGCGGAACAGCCCGTTCATCAGGCCGATCGCCACGAGGTCATTCCAGCACACCGCCGCCGTCGGCTCTCCCGGCAGGTTGAGGAACGCCTCGGTCGCGTCGAAGCCGGCTTGCTTGGTGCGCGGGCCGGGGATGCGCCAGGCCGGATCGACGGGGACGCCGGCGGCTTCCATCGCCGCCTTGTAGCCGCGAAACCGGTCGCGGCCGGTGGAAGTCTGGTCGGTGCCGCCGATCATTGCGATGCGGCGGTGGCCGAGCCCGATCAGGTGGTCGGTCGCAAGCCCGATGCCGTAGGCGTCGTCGCCGCGGAAGGCCGGAACCCCCGCCCCTTCCACGTCGCGCGCGATCAGCACCGCCGGCATGCCGTTTTCCTCCAACGTCGCGATGTCGCCCGGCGGCGTGCCGATCGCCGGCGACATGATCACGCCGTCCGCGCCGAGCTGGAGCAGCGTGTCCAGGAAGGTGCGCTGCTTTTCCAGCTCGTCATAGTGGTTGGACAGAAGGAAGGTCTGGCGGGAGCGGTCCAGCTCGCTTTCGATGGAGCGCAGGATTTCCGCGAAGAACGGGTTCATGATGTCGTGGACCACCACGCCCACGATGCCGGAGCGCGAGGTGCGCAAGGACGCCGCCCGGCGATTGTAGATATAGCCCATCGCGCGGGCATGGCTCTTGATGCGGTCGCGCGTGGCATCGGCTACGAGCGCGCTGTCGCGCAGCGCCAGCGACACGGTCGCGGTGGATACGCCCAGCGCGTCGGCAATCGTCGAGAGCTTGATCTTCTGAGGCAGAACAGCCTCCGGGCGCGGAACTAAAAAATTTAAAAAGTTCTAGGCACCCTTGTTCGGCAAATCAACTGTTCAGCGGGGTTATCCCGGCTGTAAACAGTCAGTCGCGCTCTTCCGCACGCTCTTCGGCTTCGTCGGCATCCGCCAGCGCGGCCGCTTGCACCAGCAGAGCGGGCACCGCTTCTTCCGCTTCGTCAGGCTCGGACTCGCCGTTCGCCAGATTGTTCTCGATGCGGCCGAGCAGCTTGAACAGAGCTTTTCGATCTTTTTTGTCAAAACCTCGGAGTGCCAGCCTCTCCGTCCGGCGCACCGCCCGCTCGATGTCGCGGATCGCCTCGTGCCCGCTTTCCGTCAGGAACACATTGGCCTGCCGCTGATCCTCGACCGAGGGGCGCTTCTCCAGGCGGCCCTGCGCGCTCAAGCGGTTGATGGTCTTGGTGATCGTCGGCGGCCGCACGCCGAGCCGGACCGCAAGCTGGCCCGGCGTCTGCCCATCCTGGTGCGACAAGGCCAGCATCACGCCGTCCTGGCCGGCATGGAAACCATGGGTGTGAAGGTGGGCGGCAAGGGCGGTGCGCACCACGCGCGCAGCCGCGTGAAGCTGGTTGATGGTTTCGCTGCGCTTCACCTTAGCCAAAAACAGTCTCCTTGCGCGCAGCGTAGAATCGTCCGCTCAGGCCAGGCCGCCGCACGGACCGGGTCTTCACTGTCACAAGCATATAACGGTTCGGTGACGGCCGGAAGCGCTGCACCGCACCAGCGTGAAGCCGCGCCCCAGGCAGGTGCAAACGCCGCGCCGCAGGCTTATATGCGGTCGGACCCGCATTCCAGGACATCATCCGCCATGAGCCAGACCGCCGCTTCCCCTCCCCTGCCGCAAATCCCCGTCACCGTGCTGACCGGCTACCTCGGCGCCGGCAAGACCACGCTGCTGAACCGCATCCTTTCGGAGAACCACGGCAAGCGCTACGCGGTGATCGTCAACGAGTTCGGCGAGATCGGCATCGACAACGACCTGATCGTGGAGTCCGACGAGGAAATCTACGAGATGAACAACGGCTGCGTCTGCTGCACGGTGCGCGGCGACCTGGTTCGCGTCGTGGAAGGCCTGATGCGCCGGCCCGGCCGCTTCGACGCGATCGTGGTGGAAACGACCGGCCTCGCCGACCCTGCCCCCGTCGCCCAGACCTTCTTCATGGACGAGGACGTGCGCGCCAAGACCAAGCTCGACGCGGTCGTGGCGCTGGTGGACGCCAAGCACCTGCCGCTGCGCCTGAAGGACTCCAGGGAAGCCGAGGACCAGATCGCCTTCGCCGACGTGGTGGTGCTCAACAAGACCGATCTGGTTTCTCCCGAAGAGCTGGCCAAGGTGGAAGCCACCGTCCGCGCGATCAACCCGACGGCCAAGATCCACCGCGCCGCGCGCTCGGCCGTTCCGCTGTCCGACGTGCTCGACCAGGGCGCCTTCGACCTGAAGCGCGTGCTGGCCGACGATCCGCATTTCCTCGATGCCGACGATCACCACCATGATCACGACCACGAATGCGGCCCGGACTGCGGCCACGACCATCATCACCACGCGCACGATCACCACCATCACGACCATGACCATGGTCACGACCATCATCATGGCGAAATGTCCGACATCCACGACGTGACGGTGCAGTCCGTTTCGCTGCGCGGCGGCGAGATGGACCCGAAGAAGTTCTTTCCCTGGATGGAGAAGGTCACGCAGGCGCAAGGGCCCAACATCCTGCGCATGAAGGGCATCCTGGCGTTCAAGGACGATCCCGACCGCTTCGTTGTGCAGGGCGTCCACATGATCACCGAGGGCGACCACCAGCGCCCCTGGAAGGACGGCGAGAAGCGCGAGTCGCGCCTCGTGTTCATCGGCCGCGAGCTGGACGGCAACAAGCTGAAAAGCTCGTTCGAGGCCTGCCAAGCGCGCTGATCTTTCGTCCGCATGCTTCGGCTGAGCGACATAGCAGCCGCTTCGCTCGGCATCGGCGACATCCTGCGCCTGCCGGAAAACTACGACCTCGGACCGGGCTCCGGTCCGCTGGACCTTCTGGTCTGCGAGTTGAACGAGGACGGCCCTGCCCTCGTAGTGGCATCCGGCCAGAAGGCGGGGCTCGTTTTCGCAACGCTGCCGCCTGAAGCGCGCGGGCCCGACCGGGGCCTTTCCAGCCGCTGGCTCCTCGCGAATTGGGATCGGTGGTTCCGCTTCACCCACCTTGACGCGCCGGTTCCCTTCGAAGATGCGCTGGTGCTGCGCTGGGACGCGCGCTCGCTACCCGAACCAAGCTGAATCTTCATGCCCACCGTCGCTCCTCTCGATCTTTCCGGCCACTGCGTCGCCGCCCTCTGGCTGAACGACGTGCCTTTCTTCGCGCTGGCCGATGGCGCGGTGCACCGGCTCGACAACGGCCACCATGTCACACAGCCACATGATGGGCTGCTTGCAGCCGTTGCCGATCCCGCGGGCAGCCGCATCCTGACATCAGGCGAGGACGGCAAGGTCGTCGCGATCCGGCCGGACGGCACGGCGCAGACTCTGGCGGAGCGCCCGCGCAAGTGGGTCAACGCGGTCGCGCCCGGCCCGAACGGCGCACTCGCCTTTGCCGTCGGGCGCAGCGCTTTCGTGCGATTCGCGGATGGCAAAGAAAAGGAGTTCATGCATCCCCGCACAGCCGAGGGACTCGCCTTCGCGCCGAAAGGGTTTCGCCTCGCAGTCGCCCGCTACAACGGCGCGACGCTGCACTTCCCCGCAACCGACAGCAAGCCGACCGAACTCGAATGGGCCGGCGCCCACACCGGCGTGACGTTCTCGCCGGACGGCAATTTTCTCGTCACCTCCATGCAGGAAAACGCTCTGCACGGCTGGCGCATTGCGGATGCCCGTCACATGAAGATGACAGGCTACCCCGCCAAGGTGAAGAGCCTGTCCTGGAGCGCCAAGGGGCGCTGGCTTGCCTCGTCCGGCGCCAACGCCGCGATCGTCTGGCCTTTCCAGGGCAAGGACGGCCCGATGGGCAAGGCGCCGCTCGAACTCGGCACGCGCGGCGACGCGCTTGTCACCGCCGTCGCCTGCCACCCCGTGGATGACATCGTGGCCATCGGCTTTTCCGACGGGATGATCATGGCCGTGCGCTTTGCGGACTCCCGCGAGGTCCTCCTGCGCCGGCCCGGCAAGGGCGCCGTCTCTTCGATATCCTGGGATAAAGCCGGCCGCCGCCTGGCCTTCGGCGCGGAAACCGGCGACTGCGGCGTGGTGGACATTTCCGCTTGAGCAAAATGCCGCGCCGATTGGCCGCGGCTCCAAATACCTGCGCTTCGGCGAGTTATCCACCGCTTCGAATTGGCCTCGGCGGCAGCGGAACATATAACGAACGCATGGCCGCGCTCGACACCAAGCAGAAGCTCGCGATCCTTTCGGACGCAGCAAAATATGACGCCTCCTGCGCGTCTTCCGGCGCGCCGAAGCGCAATTCGCTGAAGTCGAAAGGCATCGGCTCCACCGAAGGAATGGGCATCTGCCATTCCTATGCGCCGGACGGGCGCTGCATCTCGCTCCTGAAGATCCTGCTGACGAATTTCTGCATCTACGACTGCTCGTATTGCATCAACCGCTCGTCCTCCAACGTGCGCCGCGCCCGCTTCACGGTGGAGGAGGTCGTCAGCCTGACGCTGGAGTTCTACAAGCGAAACTACATCGAAGGGCTTTTCCTCTCGTCCGGCGTGGTGCGCTCGCCGGACGACACGATGGGCGAGATGGTGGAGGCCGCGCGCCGTTTGCGCGAGGACCACAATTACTCCGGCTACATTCACCTGAAGACCATTCCCGAATGCAGCCAGGAGTTGATTGCCAAGGCCGGGCGCTATGCCGACCGCCTGTCGATCAACGTGGAACTGCCGACCGACGAGGGCGTGAAGCGCTTGGCGCCGGAGAAGAAGCCGGCGGGCATCCGCGTTTCCATGGCCAAGCTGCGTGAGAAGATCGAGGAAACGGGCGAGCCGACGCTGCAAACGAAGCGGAAGCAGAAGTTCGCGCCGAGCGGCCAGTCCACGCAGATGATCATCGGAGCGGACGCGACCAACGACAACAGCATCCTTAAAACGTCCGCGCGGCTCTACGGCTCCTACCGCCTGCGCCGCGTCTATTACTCCGCCTTCAGCCCGATCCCGGATTCCTCGTCCGCCCTGCCGCTGCTCAAGCCCCCGCTGATGCGCGAGCATCGCTTGTACCAGGCGGATTGGCTGATGCGCTTCTACGGCTTCGAGCAGAAGGAGATTCTGGATGGGAGCCCAAGCGGCATGCTGGATCTCGCCGTCGATCCCAAGCTCGCCTGGGCGCTCGGCCATCGCGGCATTTTCCCCGTCGATGTGAACCGCGCGCCGCGGGAGATGCTGCTGCGCGTGCCGGGGCTGGGCGTGAAGGCCGTGGACAGGATCGTGCGGACGCGGCGCCACAAAAAGCTCAGGCTTGAGGATGTCGGCCGGCTGACGCTTTCGGTCGCCAAGGTGCGCCCCTTCATCACGGCGCTGGGCTGGTCGCCGGGCGGTCTGACGGACGAGACCAAGCTGCGCCAGAAGCTTGTCGCGCCGCCGCAACAACTGTCCCTGTTCTGACGATGCCCCAAGCCGCTCTCCTCCCCGCCTTCGCGCGCTATTGCGTCGGCCTTGCCAATGAAACCGACTTTGCCGGCTGGCGCGATGCCGCGCGCCGCCTCATCCTGAACGACGTGCCGCCGCAGGAAATCACCTGGGAGATCGGCGGGACGAGCGACGGCCTGCCGCCTGTGCCGGAAGGACGCGAGTTGCGTGTCGCGAAGGAGTTTGTCGCGCGCGCTGAAGCCGTCGCCTGCCACTCCGATCCCGACCGCTTCGCCTTTCTCTACCGTCTGCTCTGGCGCATGCGGGCAATTCCGGAGCTGATGAAGATCGCCTCCGATCCCGACGTGCGCCGCTTCGAGGCGATGGAGAAGGCCATCCGCCGCGACATGCACAAGATGCGTGCCTTCGTGCGCTTTCGGAAACTCGGCGAGGGGGACGACGCCCGCTACGTCGCATGGTTCGAGCCGGACCACTTCATAACGACGCGCAACGCGCCCTTCTTCCAGCGCCGCTTTACCGGCATGCGCTGGACGATCCTGACGCCGCACGCCTCCATCCAGTGGGACGGCGAGACGCTTCTGAGCGGCCCCGGCGCGGGCAAAGGCGACGCACCGCCCGAAGACGGCTCGGAAGAACTCTGGCGCACGTATTTTCAAAACATCTTCAATCCCAACCGCCTCAAGGTGAAGGCGATGCAGAAGGAGATGCCGAAGAAATACTGGCGGAACCTTCCGGAAGCGGCGCTCATTCCAGCGATGATCGCCGGCGCGGAAGGCGCCGCAAAGGAGATGGTGGCCCGCATGCCCTCAACGCCCGCCCCGCACCACGAAAAAGTTCAAGCCAAGCACTGGCCGAAGACCGAAGCGCCCGCGGAAGACGACGGCGCGGCGGCGGAAACGGTCGAGGACTTGCGCGAGGCCGCTTCCGGCTGCCGCCGCTGCCCGCTTTGGCAGGACGCGACGCAGACGGTGTTCGGCGAAGGGCCGGACGCCGCGCGCGTCGTGTTCGTCGGCGAGCAGCCCGGCGACCAGGAGGACATCGCCGGCCATCCCTTCGTCGGGCCGGCCGGCAAGGTGTTCAACGCCGTGCTGGACGAGGTCGGCATCGACCGGCAGGTCACCTACGTCACCAATGCGGTAAAACACTTCAAGTTCGAGCCGCGGGGCAAGCGGCGTATCCATCAGAAGCCGAACGCCGGCGAGGTGAAGGCCTGCCGCTGGTGGCTCGATCACGAGTTGGCGCTGGTGAAGCCCGACCTCGTCGTGGCACTGGGCGCGACTGCCGCGCAGTCGCTGTTGGGCAAGCCCGTGCCGATCACCAAGATGCGCGGCCAAGTGGTGACGCGCGAGGACGGGCTTCGCGTTTATCTCACCATCCACCCCTCCTTCATCCTGCGCATCCCAGAGCCGCAGGATGCCGCCGACGAGCGCCAGCGCTTCGCCGACGACATGAGGGAGGTGGGGAAGCTGATGGCGGGTTGAACAAAGCGGTTCTGAGCCGCGGCGGCGCTTTGCCGTTCAGAACTTTGGCGCCAGCGCCGACTTTGCCGGCCGCCCCGCCACGTAAGCTTCCCGCACGGCCCGATCGTCGCCAAGCGTTTGCAACAAAGAAAGCTCTTCCGCCAGGGAAGCAATCGTTTCCTTTCGCAGCCGCATGGCGGGCGTAGCAGTTGCGTCCAGCACTATGACGTCAGCGTCGGTGCCGGGCTCCAGCGTGCCGGCCTTATCGGCGATGGAAAGCGCCTCGGCATTGCCGCGCGTAAGCTGCCAGAAGCTGTTGAGCGGGTCGAGTTTTTCGCCTTGCAGCGCGATCACCTTGTAGCCCTCGTCCATCGTGCGCAGCATGGAATAGTTCGTACCGCCGCCGACATCGGTGGCCGTCGCGGTGCGCACCGGCTTTTCGCGGCGGCGCATGCGCTGATAGGGAAACAGGCCGGAGCCGAGAAACAGGTTCGAGGTCGGGCAGAACACGGCGACCGATCCGGAGTCGCTCAGCGCGTCCGCTTCGCGTTCGGAGAGGTGGATGCAGTGGCCGAGCAGCGTCTTCGGGCCGAGCAGGCGGTAGTGCTCGTAGATGTCGGTATAGTCGCGCGACCAGGGATAAAGCTCGTGCGTGAAGGTGATCTCGGCATGGTTCTCCGAGAGGTGCGTCTGGATGTGTATGTCTGGGTGCTCGGCTGCGAGCGCCTGCGCCGCTTCCATCTGTTCCGGGCTTGAGGTGATGGCAAAGCGCGGCGTGATGGCGTAAAGGCCCCGCCCTTTCCCGTGCCAATCCCGGATCAAGGCTTTGGTATCGTCGTAGGACGACGCGGCCGTGTCACAAAGGCCCGGCGGGGCGTTGCGATCCATCATCACCTTGCCGCCGATCACCAGCATGTCGCGTGCAAGCGCCTCGGCGAAGAAGGCTTCCGCCGACTCCTTGTGGACCGAGCAGTAGGCTGCGACCGTCGTCGTGCCGTGGCGCACCATCTCGTCCAGGAACAGCCGCGCGATGCGTCTGCCATATTGGGTGTCCCGGAACTTTTCCTCTTCCGGAAAGGTGTAGCGGTTCAGCCAGTCCAGCAGTTCCGCGCCGTAGGAGGCTATCACCCCCATCTGCGGAAAATGCGCGTGGGCGTCGATGAAGCCGGGCAGGATCAGGTGCGGGCGGTGGTCGATGACGGGGACGCCTTCGGCCAGATGAGCCAGTGCGGAATACGGGCCCGCAGCCGTGATCTTGCCGCCCCGCAGCAGCAGCGCGCCGTCCTCCTCGTATGTGAAGGAGGCTTCGTCCGAAATGCCTTCCGGCCGGCGCAGAAAGGAAAGCGTGCGTCCGCGCAGCAGGAGGCCGCTCACTTCGCACCCTCGTACCAGGCGACGATCAGCTTGCGCTCGGCTTCCGTGATGCCGGAGACGTTTCCCGGCGGCATGGCGTGCGACCGGCCGGCCTGGAGGTAGATCTGGCGCGCATGGTTGGCGACCGCTGCATCGGAGTCGAGCATCACGCCCTTCGGCGCGTAGTAGATGCCTTCCCAGGAAGGCTCCGCCGCATGGCACATGGAGCAGCGCCCCAGAACCGTGTCGCGCACTTTCGGGAAGTCGGAGGAGGCGACAAGCGTTTGTGCCGGCACGGATGCCTTCGGCTCGCCGGCCAGCGCCGCCGGCTGCGTGGAAAGCCAGACGATGACCAGGAACAGCACGCCCGCCGCGAGCCAAGTCCAGTGCGGGTTGCCCTTGTCGGCGTGGCGCGTGTTGAAGAAATGGCGCACCAGCACGCCGATGAGAAACACCAGCGAGGCGATGATCCAGTTCCACCGCGTCGCGAAAGCCAGCGGATAGTGGTTGGAGAGCATCAGGAACAGCACGGGCAGCGTCAGATAGTTGTTGTGCAGCGAGCGCTGCTTGGCTTGCTTGCCGAGTTTCGGGTTGGGCTTCCTGCCCGCGATCAGGTCCGCCACCACGATCTTCTGGTTGGGGATGATCAGCAGGAACACGTTGGCCGACATGATGGTGGCCGTGAAGGCGCCGAGATGGAGCAGCGCCGCGCGGCCGGAAAACACCTGCGTGTAGCCCCAGCTCATGAACACCAGCACGCCGAACAGCACCAGCATCAGGCCGGTGTCGCTCCTGCCCAGCGGCGACTTGCAGAGCGCGTCATAGACCAGCCAGCCGACTGAGAGCGAAAGCAGCGAGATCACCACGGCCGTCCCTGCGGAGATGTCCAGCACCTGCGGGTCGATCAAAAACAGGTGCGTGCCCGCGTAATAGACCACGCAGAGCAGGGTGAAGCCGGACGCCCAGGTGGCGTAGGCCTCCCATTTGAACCAGGTCAGGTGCTCCGGCATGTTCGGCGGCGCGACGAGGTATTTCTGCATGTGGTAGAAGCCGCCGCCATGCACCTGCCATTCCTCGCCGAAGGCCCCTTCGGGCAGGCCCGGCCGCTGCTTCAGGCCGAGATCGAGCGCGACGAAGTAGAAGGAAGAGCCGATCCAGGCGATGGCCGTAATGACGTGCAGCCAACGCACGCCGAAGGCGAGCCAGTCCCAGAAAATCGCGAAATCCAGCATGCGCGCGCGTCAGCCCCTCAAACGTCTCCCGTACGCCTCCCGGATCGACATTAGGACGGGCAAGCGCGGAACCGGAAGGGCTTTTTTCCCTGGCGGCTGCCCGGACGGCAGGGAAAGGTCTGAAGCCTCCGCTATCCCGCCTGCGCGCGGGATCTTGCCCGATCTTGCGAACGGGCTTCGCCTTCCGCAAACAGCGTGGAGACGATCTCCGCTGCGGCGAGCGCCGCGATCACCGCCGGCCGCTTGTCGCGCAGGCTGATTCCGCCGATCGGACAGACGAGGCGCGCGAACTGCTTTTCCGTTCCGCCGGCCTCGGAAAGGAACCAGCGGCGGAAAGTGGCGCGTTTTGTCTTAGAGCCGATCATGCCGACATACGCCGCGTCGTCCCGCCGGAGCGCCTCGGCGACCAAGAGGAAGTCGAGCGCGTGGTCGTGCGTGAGGATCAGAAGAGCCGAGCCCGGCGGCGCGGCGCGCACCGCCTCTTCCGGCACCGGCGTCAGCAAAGCTTGTACGCCGGGGACCAACCCGTCCAGGGCGTCGCCGCGCGTTTCCACGACCGTCACTCGAACGGGCAGCAGCGCAAGTGCGGCAGCGAGCGCGTGGCCGACATGCCCTGCCCCGAACACCAGCACCTGCGGGCGGGCGGCATCCAGAGCCTGCGCATCCGAGACCAGAACCTGGCGAAGCGTGTCATCCACCATCCGTATGCCGAGCTTCACCCGCCCGCCGCAGCATTGGCCGATTTCAGGGCCGAGCGGTATGTCCAGAAGCGCGCTCCTTTGGGTGCCGCGCCGCGCCTCGTCGATGGCCATCCATTCGAGCTGCCCGCCGCCGATCGTGCCGAAAATCGCGGCCGGCGCGACCAGCATCCAGGCGCCTTCCTCCCGCGGCGTCGAGCCTTTGGCCTCGACCACTTCCACCAGAGCGCAAGCCGGATGCGCTTCGAGAAAGGTTTCGAGCGTTTCGGACGCTCCCCTCATGGCGTCAGCCGGCAGCGGCCTTCATCCGCTCCACCGCCATCAGCACGCGCTCCGGCGTTGCGGGCGCGTCGAGGCGCGGGCAGACCTTGCCGTCGGCCACGCTCGCCACCGCATCCGACAGCGCAAAGAATACGGACATGCCGAGCATGAAGGGCGGCTCGCCCACCGCCTTGGAGCGGTGGATCGTCGGCTCAAAGGCTTCCGACCAGTCGGCCAGCGTCACGTTGAAAATCTTCGGACGGTCGGAAGCCAGCGGGATCTTGTAGGTCGCCGGGGCATGCGTTCGAAGGCGCCCCGCATCGTCCCAGACAAGCTCCTCCGTGGTCAGCCAGCCCATGCCCTGCACGAAGCCGCCCTCGATCTGGCCGCGGTCAATGGCCGGATTGAGCGAGCGGCCGGTCTCATGCAGGATGTCGGTGCGCTCCACGACGTATTCGCCGGTCAGCGTGTCGATCGACGCTTCCGAGCAAGCCACGCCATAGGCGAAGTAGTAGAAGGGCCGGCCCTCGCCTTTGTCGCGGTCCCAGTGGATTTTCGGGGTCTTGTAGAAGCCGGCCGCCGAAAGCTGGATGCGCGCCATATAGGCTTGGCGCACCAGGTCGGAGAAGGCGATCTCCTGGTTGCCGATGCGCACGCGGTTCGGCAGGAAAACCACTTGGCTCTGCGGCACCGAGTATCGTTCGGCGGCGAAGCCGGTCAGCCGCTCCTTGATCTGGCGCGCCGCATCTCTCGCCGCCATGCCGTTCAGGTCCGTGCCGGAGGACGCAGCGGTGGCCGAGGTGTTCGGTACTTTCCCGGTCGTGGTCGCGGTGATCTTCACCCGGTCGATGTCGATCTGGAACTCTTCCGCCACGACCTGCGCCACCTTGACGTAGAGCCCCTGCCCCATCTCCGTGCCGCCGTGGTTCAGGCTGACCGAACCATCGGAATAGACGTGCACCAGCGCGCCGGCCTGGTTGTAGTGCGTGGCGGTGAACGAGATGCCAAACTTCACGGGCGTCAGCGCCAGCCCGCGCTTGATGACCGGGCTGTTGGTGTTGAAGGCGCGGATTTCGCGGCGGCGGCGGCGGTAGTGGCAGGACTCTTCCAGTTCGCCGACGATCCGCTCCAGGATGTTGTCCTCGACCGCCTGGTGGTAGGGCGTCACGTCGCGCGGGCTGCTGCCGTAGAAATTGCGTTTGCGCACGTCCAGCGGGTCGAGACCGAGCGCAAAGGCGATCTCCTCGATCGCGCGTTCCGCCCCCATCATGCCCTGCGGCCCGCCGAAGCCGCGGAAGGCCGTGTTGGACACTGTATTCGTGTAAAGCGGCGCGGACTTCGCCAGCACGGCGGGATAAAAATAGCTGTTGTCGCAGTGGAACAGGGCGCGGTCCGTCACCGGACCGGACAGGTCGGAGGAGAAGCCGCAGCGCGCGGCATAGGTGAGATCGATGCCCTCGATCACCCCCTTCTCGTCGAAGCCGAGATCATAGGAAATGAGGAAATCGTGGCGCTTGCCGGTGGCGATCATGTCGTCATCGCGGTCCGGCCTGATCTTCACCGCCTTGCCCAGCCGCTTGGCGGCGATTGCCGCCAGCACGGCGAACTGGTTCGACTGGGTCTCCTTGCCGCCGAACCCGCCGCCCATGCGCCGGATCTCCACCGTGACGGCGTGCGAGGGAATTTCCAGCGCATGCGCCACCATGTGCTGCACCTCGCTTGGGTGCTGCGTGGAGGAGTAGACGGTGACGTCCATATCCTCGCCGGGGATCGCCAGCGCGATGTGCCCTTCCAGGTAGAAGTGGTCCTGGCCGCCGATCCGCATCTTGCCCTGGATACGATGCGGCGCCTTTGCCAGCGCCTCGGCCGCGTCGCCGCGCTTCAGCGCCAGCGGCGGCGTGACGAGCTTCGCTTCCGCTGGGTCGAGATCAACGATGTCGATGATAGCCGGCAGCGTCTCGTACTCCACCTTCGCCAGCCGGCAGGCGCGCCGGGCGGCGTGGCGCGTGCGCGCGATCACGCAGAAGATCGGCTGGCCGTGGAACTGCACGAGGTCTTCGGCCAGGATCGGTTCGTCGTGGCGGCCGGTCGGCGAGATGTCGTTTTCGCCGGGCAGGTCGGCGGCGGCCAGCACGTCCACCACGCCGGGCGCGGTGCGCACGCGGTCCAGATCCATCTTCCTGATCCTGCCGTGCGCGACTGTGGAAAGCCCCAGGCAGCCATGCAGCGTGCCGGCGGGTTCCGGCATGTCGTCGATATATTGCGCGCCGCCTGTGACATGCTTGTGCGCGGAGTCGTGCCGCTGGTCTCGCGCCACGCCGCCGGCGATGGCTTCGGCGTGGAGGCTGGGAACGTGCTTGTTCATATTGCCGCTCTGCTCCGTCCAACACCCCT
>CAXTCF010000107.1:0-14387 GCA_964242945.1 uncultured Rhizobiaceae bacterium
ACCCTTCCCTGCTCCGGTGCCAGCGGCCTGATCGCATGAGCCAGTCCCTCCACAGCCCCGCCGCCCTCGCGAGCGCCGGCCTTCTTCCTTCGGACCGGGCCGCGGAACTGGAGCGCGTTGCCGCGCGCTACGCCGTTGCGGTCACGACGGACATGGCCGAGCTGATCGCCGACCCGGACGACGGGATCGGCCGGCAGTTCCTGCCTCGATTGGAAGAACTGGACACCGCTCGGCAAGAGCGCACCGATCCGATCGGCGACGACGCCCATTCGCCCGTGCCGGGCATCGTCCACCGCTATCCCGACCGCGTGCTCCTCAAAGTCCTGCACGTCTGCCCGGTCTATTGCCGCTTCTGCTTCCGCCGCGAGGTGGTCGGACCGGAGGGCCGCGGCAGTTTGAGCGCCGCCGAACTGGACCGCGCGCTCGCCTATGTCGCGAGCCGTGCGGAGATCTGGGAAGCCGTCCTCACCGGCGGCGACCCTTTTCTCCTTTCACCGCGCCGCATGGGAGGAATCGCCGCCCGGCTCGGCGCCATCGACCATGTCAAGGTGCTGCGCCTCCACACCCGCGTGCCGGTTGTCGAGCCCAAGCGCGTCACGGCGGAACTCGTCTGCGCGCTCAAAAAATTCGGCCGCAGCGTCTTCGTGGCGCTCCACGCCAATCACCCGAAAGAGTTCACTCCGGCAGCCCAAGAAGCCATCGCGCGCCTTGTTGATGCCGGCATTCCGATGGTCAGCCAGTCGGTGCTGCTCAAGGGCGTCAACGACGATCCCGATACGCTGACGGCGCTGATGCGCGGCTTTGTCGAGAACCGGATCAAGCCGTACTACCTCCACCAGGGCGACCTCGCGCCCGGCACGGCGCACCTGCGCACAACGATCGACGCGGGCCAGGCGCTGATGCGCGGTCTGCGCGGCCGGGTTTCGGGCCTTTGCCAACCCGCTTACGTGCTCGACATTCCCGGCGGGCACGGCAAGGTGCCGATCGGGCCGGGCTACATCGACCGCGGAAAGGACGGCGGCTGGGTCGTTGCCGACCCGTCGGGGGAACGCCACGCCTATCCCGGAACGAGTGCCTGAAAGGCCAAGTCGCAGAAGGAAAACGCCCATGCAAGGCCGCTTCAAAACCTTCCTCTCGCCGCATCCGAGAAGGCTGGACGAGATGTTCAGCCCCGATGCCCTCGACCGGCTGCGCGCGGCCGGCGACCTCGCCATCCACGAGGGCGAGGATCTGTCCGACGCCGAGTTCGACAGGCTCGCCGCAGACGCAAACGTGATCGTCGGCTCGTTCGACCTGCCCGAAGCGCGCCTTGCACGCTGCCCAAACCTGCGCGCCGTCGTTACCAGCGAGGGCAACTTCCTGCCGAACGTCGATTACGCCTACTGCTTCCGCAACGGCGTGCGGGTGCTTTCAGGCAGCCCTGTGTTCGCCGAGCCGGTGGCGGAGATCGGGCTGGCGATGGCCATCGACCTCGGCCGCGGCATCACGCGCTCCGACCGGCGGATGCGCGCGGGAACGGAGGGCTACGGCTTCGACGCCAACCGGAACGCGCTGACGCTGTTCCGGGCGGACGTCGGGTTCATTGGCTTCGGCGACCTCGCCCGCGCGCTTCTGCCGCTGCTGCGCCCCTTCGGCGTGCGGGCAAAAGTCTATGATCCCTGGATGCCCGAAGTCCTCGTGCGCGCGCAGGGCTGCGAGCCGGCCAGCCTCGATGACGTTCTGGAAACCAGCGACTTCGTTTTCGTGCTCGCCGGCGTCACCGTCGAGAACCAGCACTTTTTGGGGGCGGCGCAGTTTGCCCGCATGCGGCCCGGCGCCGCCTTCCTGCTGCTCAGCCGCGCGGCGGTGGTGGATTTTCCCGCCATGCTCGAAGCCGCCGATGCAGGCCACATCCGCGTCGCCACCGACGTGTTCCCGGAAGAGCCCGTTCCAATGGACGACCCCGCGCGCCGGGCGGAAAACGTTCTGCTCTCGCCGCACCAGGCCGGCGCGCTGAAGCATGTGCTGGCCCAGATGGGCGACGCCATTGCCTCGGACATTGCGCTGCTGGCCAAGGGCCTGCCGCCGCTGGTCTGCAAGCAGGCGCAGCCGGAAACCGCGTCGCGCCTGCGCAGCATGCCGGTTTCCAGGAGTTGAGCGACAGGGATGGCCTTCCGGCGTGGCAATCCGGCAGCAGTGCCTTGAGTGCGACGTGGAAGCGGCCGGCAAGGGTTTGACGGAAGCACGGCCGCCAGGACAAAATAAACAAAGATCAAGTTATCGAGTCGCGACCATGGTTCGGCCGCAGCGCATGCGCTTCGCTTTTCTTCTGACCTCGACGGCTATCGCCATTGCGGCCGCGCATGCCGACCCCGTGCCGCGCACGCCCACGATCACGGGCCAAGTGGTGCAGACGCGGGCCGGCGAGGCCATCGACCTCATCGACGCGGCAAGCCCGCCCTTTGTGGAAGTGCGCCAGGACGTCAAGGCCGGCGACGTCATCCGCACCAATGCGAGCGGCCAGATCGCGCTCCTCTTCTCCGACCGGACGCAGATCCGCGTCGCGCGCAACTCCGTCCTCGTAGTTCGGGAGGTGCGCACCGATGGCGGCGCCAGCCTCGACCTTCAGGAGGGCCAGGTCTATGCCCGTGCCGCGGCCGGCGGCTCCGGCGTGACGGTCGCCACCCCTGCGGCGACCGCAGCCATCCGCGGCACGGACTGGACGATGACGGTGCAAGGAGACCGGACCACGCTGTCGGTGATCGACGGCTTGGTGGAACTCTCCAACCCGCAGGGCACCCTGAACGTCGGTGCGGGCGAGTCGGCGGCTGCCACGCTTGGCTCCGCCCCTTCGCGGATCGTGATCGCGGGGGGCACCATCCGCGAGCAGATGCTGTTCAACCTGTCGCTGCGCGACGCCTTCTCAACGTTCCCGGTCGATGTGACAATGGAGCAGTTGCGCGAAGGCGAGCGCATCGCGGCAATGCCGCTTTCCGCACGCAGCGCCGAGCAGCGCGTGAGCCTGGCGGAGGTCGGGCAGGAGCAAAGCGGGATCGAGGCGGCACGCCGCGCCGTGGCCGAAGCAAGGGCGCTGCGCCTGACGCGCGAACAGGAAGCCCGCTTGGCTTTCGTCGAGGCGGGCATCGCCGGGGCGGAGCGGCGCTATGACGAAGCGGCTCGCCTTTACGAACGCTCCGCAGCCGGCACGCGGGGCGACCGCGCGACCCAGGCGCGCTATCTCGCCTATTTCGCGCGTTCGCTTGCCGACCCGGCATCCACGGCCGCGCGGCCGGCGCCGGATGGGTCGTCGCTCGCCTCGGTTCTCGGTGAAGCACAGATCGCCGCCCTTCTGGAATCGCCCAAGCGGGCGCTGGAAATCCTGCAAAGGGGAGAACCGCGCTTCGGCGGGGATGTCCGCTACCAGGCTGAAATCGCCAACGTCGCGCTGCTCGCCTCCGACTTCGACGCGGCTGGTGTGGCAATCGCGAAAGGCGAAGCGATCGACCCGCAGGACGACGCGCTTCTCAACGTCCGGGCGACCTATCGCAAGGATTTCAAAGGCGACATAAGCGGCGCGCTCGCCGATGCGCGCGAGGCCGCGAGGCTGCAACCCGGCAACTTCGACTACTGGAACGACGTCGCCCTCCTGGAGAACGCCCGCGGCGCGGTGCGCGAAGCGGAGGCAGCCTACAAACGGGCGATCGCGCTGAACCCGCAGAACCCCACGCCGCTTTCCAACTACGCCCGCCTGCTTCTCTCGCAAGGGCGCAACGCTGAGGCCGGCGCCCTGATCGACAAGGCGCTGACCCTGGACCCAGGCTACTCCGTCGGATTTCTGGAGCGTGGGCGGCAAAAGCTCCAGGAGGGCGACGAGGAGGGTGCGCTGGAGGACATGCTGCGCGCAACGGCCGCCAACCCGACCTATGCCGACGGGCTGCTCGCGCTCGGCGCGACCTATGCCGCGCGGCGCGAGGTCGAACCCGCCAGCCAGTCCTTCGAGCTTGCCGACCGCCTCAACCCGCTCGACCCGGAGCCGGCGCAGTTCCAGGCACTGCTTTCGGTGTTCAACTACGAGGCCGACGACGCGATCCGCTATGCCCGCGAGTCGCTGGACCGCACGCGCAAGCGCGGCGGCGACTATGCCTCGATCGAGTCCAGCGGCGACTTCGGCTCGACGCTGGGCGGCGTTTACCGCTTCGTGTCGCTCGACGCCTGGGGCCGCTACTACGGCGACCGCACCTTCGACCCGTTCCAGGGTGCCAGCTACTTCGACCAGGCGCTGACGGGCACCGTCGGCCGCTTCTACAACGCGCCGGGCGGCATCCCAAGCGGCGAGCCGACCGCGGGCGACGACGCCGCCTTCTCGCTCTACACGCAGGGGCTCCTGCTCGACCCGCTGGCCGGCGTCACACCGGCCCTGCGGCCTTCCTTCTTCCGTTCGCCCTTCCAGGAAGTCGCGGTCGGCGGCGGCGTGAGCAGCACGGACGGCGAGATAGGCGGCGCGGGCACGGCAAGCTATCAGCGGCTCGGCTACACGCCTCTTCCCTACTCCCTGGTTATTTCCTCAACCTATACCGGCGCCAACCCGTCCTACGCCACGCAGGACGTGAAGAACCTCAACAGCACCTTCCAGTTCGGCGCGCAGACCTCGCCGAACGACACCGTGACCGCCTATTTCAACGGGATTCACGCGGAAGGCGGCAATTCGCTCGACGGCGTCGAACTTGGCGGCTTCGACCTGACGCGCGACGACACGATCGATGCCAGCGGCCTCAACGGCTTCGTCGGCTGGAGCCACAGCTTCGGCTACCACAACTTGCTTAGCCTCGCCATATCCGGCTTCGTCATCGACAGCGACCAGACGGACGCCTTTGCCGGCTTTCCGGATGTCGGGTTCGGCGTCGATACCAGCAGCGAGGGAACGCAGCACACGCTCAAAGGCGGCGCATCCTATCTCCTCGGCGTGACCGACGACCTGACTCTGCGGCTGGGCGCCGAGACGGGCGACGCGGACCTTGTCTACGCGAGCGGGGACAGGCTCTTTCTTCTGGACAGACCCGACATCTTCCGCAACTTCCCCGGCCTGCGCGTCGACGCGGAAGGCGAGACTTCGCGCTTCTGGGTGGGCGCCTCCTGGGATGCGCTGCCCGGCTTGACGCTTGAAGGCACGCTCTTCGGGGAGCACGTCGATTCCACCCAAACTGCAACGCCCTCGGAGGTCTTTGAATTTTTGTTTGGTATTCCCGCGCTCCCGGTGCAGACGGATACCGAGACCGACCAGCTCTCGCCGCGAGCCGGAGTGGCCTGGGCTCCGCTGGAAGGCCAGTACCTGCGCGCCGCCTTTTTACGCGAAACCCCGCTGTCGGAACTCAACACGCTGGCGCCCGTCGGCGTGGTCGGCCTGCGTTCCGACCTCGTGCCGGAGGGTTCAGGCAACAGGGACACCACGATCCTCCACTGGGACAGCGAGTGGACGGACCGCTTCTTCACGGCGACCGAATACCAGCACCAGGAGATCGAAAACCTGCTGACCGCGATCCCCCTGCAAGGCGGCATCGTCGTGCCGAATGCGGAGATCGACCGGCTTTCCCTGACCGGCAACCTCTGGCTTGGCGGCGGCGTCAGCGCCTTCGGGAGCTACACCCGCCTCTGGTCGCGCGGCGACTTTCCCGGGACGGAAGAAACGCTGCCCTTCGTGCCCGAGTACCTTGCGCGCGTGGGCCTGAGCTACATCAGCCCTGCCCGCTTCCGGGTCGCGGTGGCGGAAACCTATGTGGGCAAGCGCAGCACCTTCTCGGACCCGAACCTCGGCCCCGTGACGTTTATCGACGGTGATTCCGCCTTCGTGACGGACATCAGCGCCGGGTGGGAGTCGGAAGACCGCCACCTCGCGCTGCAAGTCAGCGCTTCCAACCTTTTTGGGACCAAATCGGAAGTCGCACCGTTCCTGCCGGCCCTCGCCCGCTCCTACTCCGCGACGATCCAGGTGCGGTTCTAGCACGGCAGGCAAAACGCGGCTCAGGAGCCGGCGAACATCGTGTAGCCGGGATGGAAGGCCAGCCGGACCGAGGTAATCGGGCCGGCGGCGTTCCAGGTGGTGCGGTGCAGGATCAGAAGCGCCGTGCCGGCCTTCGTTCCCAGAAGCTTCGCTTCGCGCGCCCCGGCATTCTCGGCTGAAAAGGCGATGTCCGCAGACGCCCAGGGGAAGTTGCGCACCAACCATTCGTTGGCGCTGGTGCGGCTGAAATCCGCGGCTTCAGCCCCCGGTGCGGCGGACGGATTGATCCAGCGGTCCTCGGCCTGGAAGGGTTTTCCGTCGCCGTAATGCACCGTGCGCAGATGGAGCAGCGGGAGGCCTTGTTGAAGCCGCATGCGCGCTGCGATGTCAGGGGGAAGCGGTTCCGTCGAGCGGGAAACCAGCCGGTGGCTGTATGCCATGCCCGCCGCCTCGATCCCTTCGCGCACCACGGGGATGGTGAGCGTGGCCTTGCGCGCGGGGTTGACGGTCACATGCGTGCCGGCCCGGCGCCGGCGCTCCAAGAATCCTTCGCCGGCGAGCGTTTGCAGCGCCTTGTTGACGGTCGCGCGCGCGGCCTTGAACTCGCGGGCAAGCTCGGCCTCGTCCGGGATGCGGTCGCCCTGTTGCCACTCGCGCTCGGCGATGCGGCGGCGCACCTCGCCGGCGATGGTTTTGGCTTTGGAAGCCGAAGCGGGAGCTTTGGCGGTCACAGCCGCTCCCCCAGGCGAGCGACCGCCGCGAGGTAGTCCGCCGTGATGCGGTCGTGGTCGAAATGCCGGCCGCCTTTCACGACATGCCGGCCGGCAGACCAGACGTCGGTGACGAGGCCGTCGCGGCCCGCGAAGATGAAACTGTCGAGCATCTGGTCGCCCTTGCGCCCGGCCATCACGGCGTTGTCCAGGCCGATCGCGCAAAGGTCGGCCCATGAACCGGCGCGGATCGCCCCGGTTCCGCGCCCGGCGGCTGAACTGCCGGCATCCAGGCCGGCATCGTAAAGCACCCGGCCGGTGGAGCGGTCCGGCAGGCTAAGCATCGCGCGGCCGCGGTCGCGCAGGCGTTGGCTGTATTCCAGCGTCCGCAATTCTCCGGCGAGCGAGATCTGGATGTTGCTGTCGGAACCGAAGCCGAAGCGCCCTCCCGCCGCAAGCCATTCCGTGCCGTTGAAGATGCCGTCGCCGAGGCTGGATTCGGTCAGGGGGCAGAGCCCGGCGACGGCGCCTGTGACGGCCAGGCGGCGGGTCTCGTCCGGCGTCAGGTGGGTCAGGTGGATCAGGGTCCAGCGGGCGTCCGGCGCAAAATTGTCGAGCAGCCATTCCACCGGGCGCCGGCCGGTTGCGGCCTGGACCTCCTCCACTTCCGGCACCTGCTCTGCCAAGTGCATGTGCAGCGGCCGGCCGGGACGCAAAGTTTCGCAGAAGCGCAAGCCTTCCGGGCCGACCGCGCGGAGCGAATGCGGCGCGACGCCGATCCCGGCATCGGCGGGCAGATTGCGCAGAACGCTTTCCGAAGCCTCGAACAGCCGCCCGAACGCATCCGGCGTCGTGCCGAAGCGCTTCTGGCCGGGACCGAGCGGCCTGCGGTCCGCCCCGCCGAACTGGTAGTGGACCGGCAGCAGCGTCAGGCCGATGCCGGTGCGGCTTGCGGCGGAAGCGATGCGCTCAGCCATTTCCGCGGGGTTGTCGTAGCGCCCGCCGTCCGGCCGGTGATGCAGGTAGTGGAACTCGACATTCGCGGCATAGCCGGCCTCCAGCATCTCCATCTGCACCAGGGCCGCGATCGCCTCCACATCGTCCGGCGTGAGATGGTCGAGAAAGCCGTACATGATCTGCCGCCACGTCCAGAACGTGTCGCGGGGCTCCGGCCCCTTCGCCTCGCTTAAACCTGCCATGGCGCGCTGGAAGCTGTGCGAATGGAGGTTGGCTATTGCGGGCAGCAGCAGGCCGACACGCTCGCCTCCCGGTGCCGCGCCTGGCTCGACATTCGCGATGCGGCCATCGCTGATTGTCACGAGAACGCTTTCGGCCCAGCCTTCGGGCAGCAGGGCATGCGCAGCCCAGATTGCCGTCATCCTCGTCCTCCGTGACCCCATGAATTGCGCTATGGACATAGAATAAGTTTAGACATAATCCAATGCGCGAACCGGGGCTGAGGGACGCCCGATGCAGCTTCTCACCAATGCGAGCCTTGCCGTCACCGGCGCCGAGCCGGCGGGCGCGGACCTGGTCGAGCGCGGCGCGCTGGCGATCGAGGGGGAGCGGATCGCCTGGGCGGGCGCGGAGGCGGATCTGCCCTCCCGTTACGCGGAAACCGAGCGCCGCGATCTCGATGGACGGCTGGTCACGCCGGGGCTGATCGACTGCCACACCCACATCGTCTTCGGCGGCGACCGGGCCAAAGAGTTCGCGATGCGGCTGGAAGGCGCGAGCTACGAGACGATCGCGCGGGCCGGCGGCGGCATCCTTTCCAGTGTCCGCGACACCCGCGCAGCCGACGAGGCAACGCTGCTTGCTTCAGCCTTGCGGCGCGTCGATCATCTGCTCCGCGAAGGTGTGACTACCCTGGAGATCAAATCGGGCTACGGTCTGGATGTCGAAACCGAGTTGAAGATGCTGCGCGTCGCTCGCCGCATCGGGGAAGTGCGCAAGGTCACGGCGCGCACCACTTGGCTTGCCGCCCACGCCTTGCCGCCGGAGTACCGACAAGACCGCGCGGGCTACCTCCGCGACGTGGTGATCGCCGGCATGGAGCGCGGCCATGCCGAGGGCTTGATCGACGCGGTGGACGGTTTTTGCGAGGGCATCGCCTTTTCGCGCGACGAAATGACAGTGGTGTTTGACGCCGCAGCGCGCCTCGGACTGCCCGTAAAACTGCATGCCGAGCAACTGTCCGACCTCGGCGGCGCAGCGATGGCAGCAAAGCATCGCGCGCTTTCCGCCGACCATCTGGAGTTCCTGGGCCAGGACGGCATCGACGCGATGGCGGCGTCCGGCACGGTCGCGGTGCTGCTGCCAGGCGCCTTCTACACGCTGCGCGAAAAGCAGCTGCCGCCGGTGCAGGGCTTACGCGACGCCGGCGTGCCCATCGCGCTGGCGACCGACTGCAATCCCGGCACCTCGCCTTTGACCTCGCTCCTGCTGGCGATGAACATGGGCGCGACGCTGTTCCGCCTGACGCCTGCCGAGTGCCTGGCCGGCGTCACGCGCCATGCCGCCCGCACTTTGGGCTTTACTGACCGCGGCGTACTCGCGCCGGGCGCACGCGCGGACCTTGCGGTATGGGATGTCAACCACCCCGCCGAACTGTCTTACCGCATCGGCTTCAACCCGCTTCATGCCCGCTATGTCGGAGGGGAGCTTGCCTGAGATCATCCTTACGCCCGGCGCAACGACGCTCGCGCAGTTGGAGCAGGTCTGGCGGGAAAGTTTGTCCGTATGCCTGAGCGAGTCGGCGCGCGCCGGCATCGAAGCCTCCGCTGCCCGCATCAAGGCAGCCGCAAGCGGCACGGCGCCGGTCTATGGCGTGAATACCGGCTTCGGCAAGCTGGCCTCGATCAAGATCCGGCCGGAAGACACCGCGACCCTCCAGCGCAATCTTGTTCTCTCCCATTGCTGCGGCGTCGGAGAGGCGGTGGAGCCTGAGACCGTGCGCCTGATCATGGCCCTAAAACTGCTTTCGCTGGGGCGTGGCGCTTCCGGCGTGCGGCCGGTTGTGATCGAACTGATCGAAGCCATGCTGGCGCGGAACGTTCTGCCGGTGATCCCTGCCCAAGGCTCCGTCGGCGCTTCGGGCGATCTGGCCCCCTTGGCACACTTGGCAGCCGTGCTGCTGGGCGAAGGTTTTGCCACGTTTGAGGGCCGCGAGATGCCGGGCGGCGAGGCGCTGGCCGCCGCCGGCTTGCAGCCTGTCGTGCTGGCCGCGAAGGAAGGGCTGGCGCTGATCAACGGCACGCAGGTGTCCACCGCTTTTGCCCTGGCGGGGCTGTTCGACGCCTTTGCGCTGGCGCGCAACGCGCTGGTTACCTCGTCGCTCTCCACCGACGCCATCATGGGCTCCACCGCGCCCTTCCTGGAGGAAATTCACAGCTTACGCGGCCATCGCGGGCAGATCGTAGCGGCCCGTGTCATCCGCAACCTCATGGAAGGCAGCGAAATCCGTGAAAGCCACCGCGAGGGCGACACGCGCGTGCAGGACCCCTACTGCATCCGCTGCCAGCCGCAGGTGACGGGCGCCTGCATCGACCTGCTTTCCCAGGCGGCTGCCACGCTGGAGATCGAGGCCAACGCCGCAACCGACAACCCGCTGGTGCTGGCGGAAACCGGCCTGATCGTTTCCGGCGGCAACTTTCACGCCGAGCCGGTCGCCTTCGCCGCCGACCAGATCGCGCTGGCGGTGGCCGAGATCGGCGCAATCGCTCAAAGACGCATCGCGCTGATGGTGGACCCGACGCTTTCCTACGACCTGCCGCCCTTCCTGACGCCGGACCCCGGCCTGAACAGCGGCTTCATGATCGCGGAAGTCACCTCCGCAGCCCTGATGAGCGAGAACAAGCATCTCGCTACGCCCTGCTCGACCGACTCGACGCCGACTTCGGCCAATCAGGAGGACCACGTCTCCATGGCCGCCCACGGTGCGCGGCGCTTGTCGCGGATGAACGCCAATCTGGCGCAGATCCTCGGCATCGAGGCGCTGTGCGCGGCGGCCGGCATCGAGTTCCGCGCGCCGCTCAAGACCTCCGAGCCTTTGCAGGCCGTGCTCCGCACCTTGCGCGAAACCGTGCCGCCCCTGAAGGAGGATCGCTATCTCGCGCCCGACCTGGTGGAAGCCGCAAGGCTGGTGCGCGAAAGGGTTTTTGTCGATGCCGTCCCGGCGGGCCTGCTTGCCGAGGTGGGTCCGTGAACCCGGTCGAAGTCGTTTCGGGCGCCGGCCCGGTGATCCTCGGCCTGCCGCATACGGGAACCTGGCTGCCGGACGACATTTTTTCCAAACTGAACGCGCGGGGGCACCTGCTTGCAGACACCGACTGGCACGTGGAAAAGCTCTATGCCGGGCTGCTGCCCCATGCCACCACCGTGCGCGCGACCTTCCACCGTTACGTCATCGACGCCAACCGCGGCCCGGACGACGCCAGCCTCTACCCCGGCCAGAACACGACTGGCCTCGTGCCCCTGAGCGATTTTGATGGCGAGCCGATCTGGACTGAAAAGCCCTCACCGGACGACATTGCCGCGCGCAAGGCGGATTTCCACGCGCCCTATCATGCTGCGCTGGAAGCTGAAATCCGGCGGGTGCGCGCCAAGCACGGCGTGGCGATCCTCTACGATTGCCATTCTATCCGCAGCCGCATCCCCTTCCTGTTTGAAGGCACGCTGCCCGACTTCAACATCGGCTCGAACAACGGCACTACCTGCGAGGGAAAAATCGAGGCGGCCGTCCACGAGCTTTGCCTCGCCAGCGGTTTCACCACAGTACTCAACGGACGTTTCAAAGGCGGCTGGACGACCCGGCACTACGGCCGGCCCGAGATGGGCGTGCATGCGATCCAGATGGAACTGGCGCAGGCGACGCATCTCCAATCGGAAGGGCCGCCCTTCGCCTATGACGAGGGAAAGGCTGGCGTGTTGCGCAAGACCCTGCGGGCGATCCTGGAAAGGCTGCAAGCCCTAGCTGGCGAACTGCCCGCGAGAAAAAATTCCGACGACACACTGGCCTGAGCATCGGAGCGAGGCATGGAAAACTCCCGGCACAATCTGCGCGACGTCTATCCGCCCACCGGCACGGAAATCTCAGCCAAAAGCTGGCTGACCGAGGCGCCGCTGCGCATGCTGATGAACAACCTGCATCCGGATGTGGCCGAAAACCCGCATGAACTGGTGGTCTATGGCGGCATCGGGCGGGCGGCGCGCACCTGGAAGGACTTCGATCTCATCGTGGATTCCCTGCGCAAGCTGGAGTCCGACGAGACGCTGCTGGTGCAGTCGGGCAAGCCGGTCGGCGTGTTCCGCACCCACAAGGACGCGCCGCGCGTCTTGATCGCCAACTCCAACCTCGTGCCGCACTGGGCGACCTGGGAGCATTTTCACGAACTCGACCGCAAGGGTCTCGCCATGTACGGCCAGATGACCGCGGGTTCCTGGATCTATATCGGCACGCAGGGCATCGTGCAGGGCACCTACGAGACCTTTGTGGAGGCCGGCCGCCAGCACTACAACGGCAGCCTCAAGGGCAGGTGGATCCTGACGGCTGGCCTGGGCGGCATGGGCGGGGCGCAGCCGCTGGCCGCCGTGATGGCGGGCGCCTGCTGCCTGGCGGTCGAGTGCGACGAGACCCGCGCCGACTTCCGCCTGCGCACCCGTTATGTCGATGAGAAGACGTCCAGCCTGAACGAAGCGCTGGGCATGGTCCGTCGCTGGACGGATGCAGGCGAGGCCAAGTCGGTCGCACTGATCGGCAACGCCGCTGAAATCCTGCCCGAACTGGTGCGCCGCGGCGTGCGGCCCGACATCGTGACGGACCAGACTTCCGCCCACGACCCGCTGAACGGCTATCTTCCCGCCGGCTGGAGCCTGGGCGAGTGGCGGCAAAAGCGCGAGAGCGACCCGAAGGCGGTGGAAGCGGCGGCGCGTGCGTCCATGCGCACCCATGTGGAGGCCATGCTTGCCTTCTGGCGGGCCGGCGTGCCGACGCTCGACTACGGCAACAACATCCGCCAAGTCGCCAAGGACGAAGGGCTGGAGGACGCCTTTTCCTTCCCCGGCTTCGTGCCGGCCTATATCCGCCCGCTGTTCTGCCGCGGGGTCGGCCCGTTCCGCTGGGCGGCGCTCTCCGGCGATCCCGAAGACATTTTTCGCACCGACGCCAAGGTGAAGGAGCTGACGCCCGGCAACGCGCACCTGCACAACTGGCTCGACATGGCGCGGGAAAGAATTCGCTTCCAGGGCCTGCCCGCGCGCATCTGCTGGGTTGGCTTAGGGGACAGGCACCGGCTGGGCCTTGCCTTCAACGCGATGGTGCGCAACGGCGAATTGAAGGCGCCGATCGTGATCGGGCGCGACCACCTCGATTCCGGCTCCGTCGCCTCGCCCAACCGGGAAACCGAGAGCATGCAGGACGGCTCGGATGCCGTGTCCGACTGGCCGCTGCTCAACGCTCTGCTCAACACCGCTTCGGGCGCCACCTGGGTGTCGCTGCACCACGGCGGCGGCGTCGGCATGGGCTTTTCCCAGCATGCCGGCATGGTGATCTGCTGCGACGGCACGGAAGACGCCGACCGGCGCCTTGCCCGCGTGCTTTGGAACGACCCCGCGAGCGGCGTCATGCGCCACGCCGATGCCGGCTACGAGGCCGCGCTCGATTGCGCGCGTGAGAAGGGCTTGAATCTGCCGGCCATTCTCGATTGAAATGCTGCGATGCAGCAAGGCATTCCGCTTTCCGCAACCGCTTCACAAGGAGCAACGCATGTCCTTATCCCTGACGCTTAAAACCGCGCTCGCCGCCGGTGCGCTCGCGCTCGGCTTCGCAACGGCCGCGCAGGCCGACCAGCTTGCCGACATCAAGGCCGCCGGCAAGATCACGACGGCGACCGACATGCACTACGCGCCCTTCGACATGCTGACCGACGGCACCTATGAGGGCATGACCAAGGACCTGTTCGACGCGGTGTCGAAGGAGATCGGCGCCGAGCCTGTCTATCAGGATATCCCGTGGACCGCCGAACTGCCGGGCCTGGAGGTGAAAAAATTCGACATCGTCATCGCGCCCGTCACGATCACCCCTGAGCGGCTGGAGCGCTACACCTTCACCCTTCCGATCGCCGATGCCACCGTTTCGCTGGTCAAGGCAGCCGGCAACGATGGCCTGGGCAAGGCCGAGGACATCAAGGGCAAGACGGTCGGCGTCCAGCAGGGCACCGCGCAGGCCAAGCAATTGGAGGCCTATGGCCAGAAGATCGGCGGCATTTCCATGAAGGAATACGGCACCACCGACGAGGCCTATGCCGACCTCGCCGCGGGCCGGCTTGACGCGGTGGCGGGCTCGATGCCGAACCTCGCCTACCTCGTAAAAACCCGCCCCGAAAGCTTCGCGGTGGTCGAGAATTCGCAGTTCGGCGAGCCGAAATATTTTTCCTGGGTGCTGCGCAAGGGCGACGACAGCGCCAGCTTCGCCAAGGCGATCAACGACGCCATGCTGAAGATGACCGACGACGGCCGCATCAAGGCCATCCAGGAAAAGTGGTTCGGCGCCTATACGGAACTGCCGCGCGAGGTGCCGACGAAGTGAGAAATGGGGATTAAACTCCGCTCTCCCCATTCCTCCAGCACTTGCCGGATAAGATCATAGCGCAACGCTGATGTCCTCCCCCCCTATGGGGAGGGATTAGAGGGTGGGGGTG
>CAXTCF010000108.1:0-14295 GCA_964242945.1 uncultured Rhizobiaceae bacterium
CCCCCCGATCAGGAGCATCCTACCAGATCAACGCGTTTCCACACAGCCTGGACCCGTTGCGGAAGTTGGCTTCGTTGCGGTTGAGTTGGTAATCTTAGGCCAGTTTTTCCTGCGAATGGGTTTGGCGATGGAGAGGACTGACTGGCCAACTCGCTTGGCAACCATGATCGCCATGCTGAAGTCTCCGAAGCCGGGCGAGTTCTTCGATGACCAAACGTCTCGCTACCATAGGGCCGAACAAGAGATCGGCGCCCTGTGTCGGGCATTTGAGTTGGACCGCGAGAGGCTTCAGCCGGTGTTTGCGACAAAGCCAACAGGGCGCGCTTGCTGGCTGCCGATTTATCCTCAGGCGCTTGTGTCGATGGACGTGATGGAAGTCTACTGGCGGCTTGGCGAGAACTATGCCGATGGGCGGTGGGTAGACGGCGCGTTAGAGGAGCGTTTTCAAAGCGGCTCGCTCGTTACCGCACTTGAGCGAGTTTTGGGTGAGTTGAATGCCTTTGTCCCTTCTGCAAGGTAAGTCCGCTTCCCATCCGTTGCGGAAGTTCAAACCGAGACACCATACGGCACCCGCGTTGACTCCCGCCGCGTTCCGCGTAAAAGCGCCCTGGACAGCTTTCTCGGATCCATACTCATGCGCGCGCGTTGCTTTGCGCCCTCCGCTCCAGGAATGACGGCCCGCGCTGGCGGCGGGGAAGCCCCCTTGCGCATGACCAAAGCCAAGACGACGACCCCGAAAACGCTCTGACGTTCCCGGCCTTTTTTCCGCTTCTCTCCCCGGAAAGACCGGGAGCGGGGAAGCGCTCAGGCGGCACAAGCCGCGGCTTCCCGAATCGGCAACCCGCGGAGAGCCTTCTTTCCAGGAGATTTTCCACCATGGCAGGTTTCAAGGTCGCAATCGTCGGCGCCACGGGCAATGTGGGCCGCGAGATGCTCAACATCCTGGAGGAGCGCGGCTTTCCCGTTTCCGAGGTGGTGGCGCTGGCCTCGCGCCGCAGCCAAGGGACCGAGGTTTCCTATGGGGACCGCACGCTGAAAGTTAAGGCGCTCGACACCTACGACTTCTCCGACACCGACATCTGCCTGATGTCGGCGGGCGGCAGCGTTTCCAAGGAGTGGTCGCCCAAGATCGGCCGTCAGGGCTGCGTCGTGATCGACAACTCTTCCGCCTGGCGCACCGACGCCGACGTGCCGCTGATCGTGCCGGAGGTGAACCCGGACGCCATTGCCGGCTTCACCAAGCGGAACATCATCGCCAACCCGAACTGCTCCACGGCGCAGCTTGTCGTGGCGCTGAAGCCTTTGCATGACGTGGCAACCGTCAAGCGCGTGGTGGTGGCGACCTACCAGTCCGTTTCGGGCGCGGGCAAGGAAGGCATGGACGAGCTCTTCGAGCAGACGCGCGCGGTGTTCGTGGCCGACCCGGTGTCCACCAGGAAGTTCACCAAGCGCATCGCCTTCAACGTCATCCCGCATATCGACGTGTTCATGGAGGACGGCACCACCAAGGAAGAGTGGAAGATGGTGGCCGAAACCAAGAAGATGCTCGACCCCAAGATCAAGCTGACGGCCACCTGCGTGCGCGTGCCCGTGTTCATCGGCCATTCCGAGGCCGTCAACATCGAGTTCGAGAAGCCGATCTCAGCGGAAGAGGCGCGTGACATCCTGCGCGAGGCGCCGGGCGTGCTCGTCATCGACAAGCACGAGGACGGCGGCTACATCACGCCGCTGGAGTCGGCCGGCGAGGACGCGACCTATGTTTCCCGCATCCGCGAGGACATCACGGTCGAGAACGGCCTGTCGATGTGGGTCGTGTCCGACAACCTGCGCAAGGGCGCGGCTCTGAACGCCGTGCAGATCGCCGAGCTTCTGCTGGAGCGCAACCTGATCGCGCCGAAGCAGAAGGCGGCGTGACATCCAAACACACGTGCAAGCCGGGAGGCAGGATCACGCTCTCCCGGCTTCCGTCAGTATGTCCAACTGCTCGGCGTTCAGCGAAAGCCTGGCGCCGCGGATCAAGCTCTGAAGCTGTTCCACAGAGGTGGCCGAGGCGATCGGCGCGGCCATGCCCGGTTGCGCGACGATCCAGGCCAGCGCGATCTCGGCCGGTTTCGCCCCTGTCTCGCCTGCAACCTGATCCAGCGCGGCGAGGATGCGCCTGCCCTTGTCGTCCAGATACTTCGCCATGCCGCCGCCGCGCTGGCTTTTGCCGAAATCGGCCTCCGAGCGGTATTTTCCCGTCAGAAAACCGGAAGCCAGCGAGAAATAGGCGAGGCCGCTGATGTCCTGCTCCACGGCCAGATCCTGCACCGATCCTTCAAAGGCGTCGCGGTTGTAGAGGTTGAACTCGTTCTGGATCGTCTGATAATGCGGCAGGTTCTTCTCGTCGGAAATTTCCAGCGCCTCGCCGAGCAGCGCGGCATCGTAGTTCGACGCGCCGACGAAGCGCACCTTACCGGCCTGGATCAGCCGATCATAGGCGCCAAGCGTCTCCTCCTGGGAGACCGTCGGGTCCGGCCAGTGGCTCTGGTAGAGGTCGATGTGGTCGGTCTGGAGGCGCTTGAGCGACGCCTCCACTTCCTCCAAAATCCATTTGGCGGAAAGGTCCTTCTTGCCCTGGCCCATGTCGGAGCCGACCTTGGTGAAGACATGCACCTTCGCCCGGTTCCCCCGCGCCTTCATCCAGCGGCCGATGATCTTTTCGCTTTCCGAGTCGTTGCCCGGCACCCAGCGGGAATAGACGTCGGCCGTGTCGATGGCCGTGAAGCCCGCATCCACGAAGGCATCCATCACCCCGAAGGATGTCGGCTCGTCGGCGGTCCAGCCCATCACGTTGGTGCCGAGCACCAGCGGCTCTATCGAGATGTCGGTCTTTCCCAGGCGGACGGCCATGCGTGAAATCCTTCCATGATGCGGGAAAGCTAGAACGAGCTTGGTTGATGGGAAGCCTTGCCGCATCGATCTCGCAACGGCTGAGGCCGATGTCGCGCAGGATGTTGTCGGGCAGGTTGCCGAGCTCGCGGCGCGTCCTGGCGGCCCGGTAGCTCCTGCTGGCTTTGGTTATCAGGGTCTTGAACATGGGATCGTCTCCTTCGGTTGATGGTGCCCGTCTAGACGAGACTCATTGCAGCCGTGCGCCGCGGCGGCGGTTCGATGTAACAAGCCGAAGGGCCGGTGCCGGCGGGGGGTCGGCTATGCCAGCGCCGCGGAAGCGGCGAGCAGCATCCCGAACTGGAGGGCAGCGGCGAGCCCCTGGCGGCGCAGCAGGCCCAGCGCGCCCTTCGCGCGGCTTTCGCCTGAGCGCGGAATGGGCTGCCCGCGGACAAGGCCGAGGGCGGTGCGGGCGCGGTCGAAGTCATCCCATTCCATCGCGCCGGCTGCCGCGAGGCGGAAGATCGCCGCGTCGAAGCCGACGCGCACGGCAAGATAGGCCTCCGCTGCGCCGAGCAGCGCGGCCGTGGCGACGAGAAGGCAAGCAGCCGGATTGGGCGAAAAGGCGAGAACGAGCCCCAGCCCTGCAAGCGAGACGGCCGTCATCGCGCAGGAAAGGAGATGGACCGTCCTGCCCTGTTCCAGAAGCGCCGCCGCGAGCGCATGCGCGGCTGCCTCGGAAGGCGTGGTGCTCATTGCGCCGGCGATGCCAAAACGCGTACCGGCTCAGGGACGACGATCGACGGCCTCCGTTCCCGGATGCAGGCGAGCGCGGCGGCGATGTCCGGGGCGCGGGCCGAGCCGACCAGCCATCGCGCCAGCGCTGCCGCACTGCGCGAATAGCCGAGAGCGCAGCAGACGAGAACGCTGCCCCTTCCCTGCGCTTCCCCGATCGCCGCTGCGATCCGCTCGCCGTCCGCGCCGCTTGGGCGAAGAAGGTCGAGCAAGGGAAAGCAGCGCCAGCCGGAATGCGGAAACAGGCGGGGCAGCTCGGCCGAGCAGTCGATCACCGTGTCGAAGCGGGCGGCAACGGCCGGGCCGGGAAAGCGCCCCAGCCACACCCCGTCGGCTATCCGAACCGGCTCAGGGTGCTTTCCCGTCCAGAGCCGGCTGTTGATCCAGGCGCCGACGAGATAGGGCAGCAGAAGCGCCAGCGCGCCGGCGCTCATGCGCCCATTCGCTCCCTTTTCGAAGACCGTAGTTCCAAGCCCGCAGTAGGCGAAGGCTACCAGAAGGAGCGAGAGCGCCGGCCACAGGAGCCACAGGAACGCGCCGCCGGCCCAGATCCCCGCAAGCGCCAGGAGCGCGGAGCCGGCGCCATAGCGCAGCGCCAAGCGGACGGCCTTGGGATCGTGCGGCGGGGCATAGGTGGCAAGCGGGCTCGCGCGCTCTTGCGGCCAGGCCCAAAGGCAGAAGAAGCCGAGCGCCGCGCCCGTGGGAATGTCGAAGAAGTGGTGCTGAAAGGTGGTCAGCACGGACACGCCGATCAGTGCGAACCAGCCATGCAGGAGCGGCCGCCAGGATGCGGGAACATGCCTGGCATAAAGCGCCCAGAGGATCACGAGGAGCGCGATGTGCAGCGAGGGCGCCTGGTTGAACGGCTTGTCGAAGCCGGCCAGCGCATTGAACAGGAGGCCGGGCAGGCCGTCTGCGTCAGGCCGCTCGAAGGAGAAGCGCAGCGGCGCGGCGACGAAGCAGAGAATGGCGACGGCCTGCGCTGTGAGGAGGCGGCGGCCATGCGTGTCGAGCTCGCGCCTGTCGCCGCACACGAACAGCGACAGGCCGTAGAAGGCGTTGATCGACCAGTAGGGCAGGATCGTCCAGGGCAGGAACGGGATATGCCGCTCCCACCCGAAAACGATCGAGGGAACGCCGGCGCGCGCGGAGGCCAGCCAGTTCGCCGCGCCGTAGGTCAGGTAGAAGAAGGGCGCGAGAAAGGAGAGCCACAGGGCCGCCCGCTTCCACGGCCTGCCGCGACGGCTTTGCGCAGCCACGCTCACGCCGCCGTTCTCTCGTAGAGCGCCACCGTGAAGATCCCCCATTCGTCGATGCGCTGCTCGCGCTTGGCGAAGCCCGCGGCGGCGGCCAGCGCGTCCATCTCCCCTTGCGTGCGGCGCCGCATGATCCAGGCCTGGCCGCCGCGGTGGCTGGAAAGGGCGCGGGCGATGAATTCGAGTTGCGGGTGCCAGGGCTGGCAGGTGAGGATGAGAAAGCCGCCGGCTGGGATCGCCTCGGCAATGCCGGTCAGCGAGCGGCGCACCGGGCCGTTGTCGGGGAAGAGTTCATAGAGGCCGGACACAAGGCCGAGCGTCGGCTTCGGCTCGACCCCGGCGATCGCCTTCCGGTCGAACGCATCCGCCTGCTCGAAGCGGGCGACATCGGCCAAACCGCGCTCTGCGATCAGCTTCGTGCCGGCCTCGACGTTGAGCGGGCTCCAGTCGCGCAGGGTCACGGACTGCGGCGGTGCCGGAAGCGCGGCAACCGCGTCCAGCACGTAGCGCCCGTGGCCGGCGGCGATGTCGAGCACGCGGAGCGGCTGGCCGGCATCCGACAAACGGCGGCTTGCCAAGGCGAAAAGTTCCTCGACATGGCGCTTGCGCTGCCGGATGCCGCGCCAGCCGATCGAGTCGAGGTAAGCCCGGTCGATCACCCGCCCAAGCACGCCGCCGCGCGCCTCGTTGCGATAGACGTAGTCGAGCGTCGAGCCCGAATCGAAACCCGTCCGGAAACCCAATTTGATGCCCGGCGAGAACCGTCCGCCCAGCCGCAACCCAAACCGCGCCAGCCGCCAGCGTAGCGCGCTCAGCGAGAACGGCGCGGGCGGGGTGGCCAGCCGGTCGGCTTCGTCGCGCGTAAAGCCGGTGCGGTCGGCATCGAGCAGCATGGGCGTGGGAGAGGTTTCGGCGAAACGCTCGGCCAGAAAGCGGCGGATGCGGGCGATCGGAACGGTGCGGCCGAACTCGCCCAGCGTGTCGTGACGGAAGCCGGGCAGAACGTGGCGCTCCTTGGTCGCCGAGCCGAGATTGTTGAAGAACTCGTGCTGGGGCGCCTGATGGACCACCCAGTCGCTCCCCGAAATCAGCACCTGCGTCGGCACCGTGATGGCGCGGGCGTCCGCCGCGACCCGCTCCGCGAGGCCGTAAAGGCCGAGCAGGATGTGGGAGGCGATCGGCCGCGCGATCAGCGGATCGGCGTTGAAGGAAGCCACGCGCTCTGGGTCGTGGGTAAGCGCCCCCGCGCGGACATAGGAGTTGACGAAGAACGGCCCCAAGAACTTCTGGCGCAAGGCGATCAGCCGCCTCGCGAAAGGCACGTAGAGCTTCACCTGGAACGCCGGCGAGGCCAGCACCAGCGCGCGGATCGGCGGCGCGTAGTCGTGCACCCAGGCAGCCGCCAGAACGGCGCCGACGCTTTGGGCCACGACCGCCATGTCGGCTACCGCGACGCCGTGCGCCCGCGCGACGTGATCGGCAAGGCATTGCATGTCGCGCACGGAAGCGCCGATGCTTGGGCTCCAGCCCCGCTTCCCCGGCGAGCGGCCATGCCCCCGCGCATCCCAAGCGAAAAAGGCGAAGTCGGGCATGGCCAACTCATCGACCAGATGCGCCATGCGCCCGGAATGTTCGTGGCCGCGATGGAAGAGAAGCACTGCGCCGCGCGGCTTCGCACCGAGTGCCGGCCAGTGCCGGTAGAAGAGGTTCTCGCCGTCATGCGTGGTGAAGTGGAGCTCCTCAGGGGCGGCGCGCGAAGGCGCAGGCGCGGGAGCGGTTCCGGCCGGCGTTTCCATTTCGTCGTTCTTCACCAATGCCAAGGACATGACCGGCCTCCCCGCTCGCGGCTCCGCCGGAATTACGGTGACGGCGCCTGCACATTCGGGGTTCTACTTGCCCTGTGTTTCAACGCAGCTTCACCGTTGTGACTGTTTTTACCAATCTGATTCAGATCGGCATCGTGCGCCGGCGGATTGTTTCCAAGCATGCAGGACACGGTTGCCGGCTAGGCGGCCGTGGCTTTCCGACCGGGACTGCCAAGCGCGGCGAGCACTGCCGGGAGCATGTGTTCCGCGATCAGGCTGATCGCCGCCGCGTTCGGATGAAGGCGATCCGGCAAGGCAAAGGCGGCATTGCCCAGCACGCCCGGCGGATAGAAGGGATGGACCGGCACGCGGTGCCTGGCTGCCAGATCGGCATAAACCGCGTCGCAGGCGGCCGCGAACGAGCCGAGAAAGCGCGGGGCAGGCATCGCGGCGATCAGCGCCGGGATGCCGCAGCGGGCGAGTTCGGCCAGGATCGCGTCGAGATTGGCGCGGGTGAGGCGGAGCGGTATGCCGCGCAGCACGTCGTTGGCCCCAAGCTCGACGATGGCGAGGCCAGGCTTTGCCGTCAGCGCGGAAAGCAGGCGCGGCAGGCGAGCGAGCGCGCCGGCGCTGGTATCGCCAGAGATGCCGGCGTTCTGCACGGCTGCTTCCGAATGGTGACGGCGGAGGCGCGCTTGAAGCTGGGCGGGAAAGGCGTCGCCTGACGTCAGACCGTAGCCCGCCGTCAGGCTGTCGCCGATCGCCAGGACATAAGGCTTGCCGCTGTTGGCGCTCATCGCGCCCGCCGGCGCCCGTTGCGGCGCGGCTTGTGGAAGGCCGCGTGCCCGCCGCGCCCATTGCTGCTGAACCACGCGCCATGGCCTTCACCATACACGGCTTGTGCGGCAGCCTCTTCGCTGCGGTGTTCCAGGCGCATGGCTGCGTTCCTGTCGGGCGCGGTCACGAACCGGCCATTGCGGTTGCGGGCGAGCACCAGCGGCCGCCCCTTATGCGGGCCGCGTGCGACCCGCGCAGAAAGTGTGAGCAATTTTGCCTCCTTGAGATGCCCTTGATATGGGGATCGGAAGCGCGATTTTCCAGTAGATTCAAACGCATCGCCATGCTTCCGGCCACCGCGGCATCTCCTTGCAAGCGGCCGATATCGCTTGCCTGATCGTGGTGCCTTGCGGACCCGCGCACGCTGGCCGCGGTGCTCCGGGAACACGAGCTTGCCGCTTCGAGGTGAGCGCCTGGGAAGCCTCGTTCCCGCCGGCGCGTAGAATGTAATGCTACGAAGCTTTAGAAAATTGCCAAAGAATGAGGCGAACTTTGCTTGAGCGGCATCGTTGATCGTTGTCGGAAGGCTGGGCTCCGGCCACAATGTTTTCTCCATCAACGCGGCGGCAAATGCCGTCCTTCTCGATCGGGTATCGCCATGAAATGGATCGCCTCCCTCCTCGCGGCAGCAGGCCTTGCGGCTTCGCTGGCTGGTCCTGCCGCGGCCCAGTCGAACCTTGAAAACATCAAGTCGGCCGGTGCGCTGCGGATCGGCACGGAGGGCACCTACGCACCCTTCACCTACCATGACGCGAGCGGCGCGCTGGTCGGCTTCGACGTCGAAATCGGCCGCGAGGTCGCCAAGCGCCTCGGCGTCGAGGCGCAGTTCCTGGAAGGCAAGTGGGACGGGCTGATCGCCGGACTCGACGCCAACCGCTACGACACCGTCATCAACCAGGTCGGCATCACCGAGGAGCGCAAGAAGAAGTACGATTTTTCAAAGCCCTACATCGCGTCGAAAGCCGTGCTGATCGTCAAGGCCGACAACGAGGACATCAAGGGATTCGCCGATCTCAAAGGCAAGAGCTCCGCGCAGTCGCTGACCAGCAACTTCGGCAAGCTCGCGGAACAGAACGGCGCCCAGCTTGTCGGCACCGACGGCTTCGACCAGTCGATCCAGCTTGTTCTCCAGGGCCGCGCCGACGCCACGATCAACGACAGCCTGTCCTTCTACGACTTCAAGAAGGCAAAGCCCGATGCGCCGGTGAAGATCGCGGCCGAGGAGGCGAATGCGGACTACTCCGGCATCATCATCCGCAAGGGAGAGCCGGACCTGCTCGCCGCCGTCAACAAGGCTCTCGACGAGATCAAGGCGGACGGCACTTACCAGAAGATCGCCGACAAGTATTTCGGGCAGGACGTGTCGAAGTAAGCGGGCCCGCATAGACCGAAAGGAAGCCGCATGCCGGATTGGCTGCAGCTGATGCTCAACTCGCTGGGGCCGCTCCTTCGGGCGGCCCTTGTGTTCACGGCGCCGCTTACCCTGCTGTCCTTTGCCCTGGGCCTGAGCCTCGGCCTCCTCGTTGCGCTGATCCGGCTTTTCGGGCCGAAGCCGCTGGCGGCGGCCGCCCGCTTCTATGTGTGGGGTATCCGCGGCACCCCGCTCCTCGTCCAGCTCTTCCTGATCTTCTACGGGCTGCCCTCCGCCGGCATCGTGCTCGACGCCTTCACGGCCGCGCTGATCGGCTTCACGCTCAACATCGGCGCCTACACGTCGGAAATCATAAGGGCCGTCATCGCTTCCGTGCCGCGCGGGCAGTGGGAGGCCGCTTACTCCATCGGCATGAGCTGGGGCCAAGCGATGCGCCGCACCATCCTGCCGCAAGCCGCGCGCACGGCGGTGCCGCCGCTTTCCAACACCTTCATCTCGCTGGTCAAGGACACCTCGCTCGCCGCGGCGATCACGGTGCCGGAACTGTTCCAAGCGGCCCAGCGCATCGTCGCCGTGACCTACGAGCCGTTGATTCTCTATATCGAAGCCGCCTTGATCTATCTCGCTCTGTCGTCCATCCTCTCAGTGCTTCAGGTCAGGCTGGAGCGGCGCCTCAACCGCTACGGCGGCTTCCTGGAGGCGCGCGCATGATCGAGTTGACGGACATCCAGAAGCGCTTCGGCGCGTTGGAGGTGCTGAAGGGCATCTCGCTGCGCTTCGCGGAGGGCAGCGTTTCCGCGCTGGTCGGTCCTTCCGGCGGGGGCAAGAGCACGCTGCTCCGCTGCATCAACCTCTTGGAAATCCCGACTTCCGGCACGGTGCGGATCGGCACGGAAGCCGTCACCTTCCGCCCGAATGCGAGAGTCGGCTGGAAGGCCGTCCAGTCCCTGCGCCGCCAGACCGGCATGGTGTTCCAGAACTTCCAGCTTTTCCCGCACCGCACGGCGATCGAGAACGTCATGGAAGGCCTCGTCACGGTGCTGCGCTGGCCGCGGGAAAAGGCACGGGCCCGCGCGGGCGAACTCCTCCAGCGCGTCGGGCTTGCGGCCAAGGCCGACGCCTGGCCGGCAACACTTTCCGGCGGGCAGCAGCAGCGCGTGGCGATCGCCCGCGCGTTGGCACCCTCGCCGCGCGTGCTGTTGTGCGATGAGCCGACTTCCGCGCTCGACCCCGAACTGGCGGAGGAAGTGGTGGACGTGCTGGCCGCCCTGGCGCGCGACGGCACGACCATGGTGATGGCCACCCACGACCTGCGCCTGGCTTCGCGCATCGCGCAGGAGGTCGTCTTCCTGGAAGCCGGGGTGGTGGTCGAGCAGGGTGCAGCCCGCCAGGTGTTCGACCATCCGGAGCGGGAGCGCACCAAGCGCTTCCTCGCCTCTCTGGCCGCCGCGTCCGGTGCGCCGGCTTCAAACGGCGCCTGACAGCCGAAGAGTATTCGCGCCCTCGTCGCTTGCGAGGCTGCGGGCCGCCGACGCTTGATCGGCGTCAGGCGGACTGGAGGCCTCCGAGCAGCTTTTCGATGCGCACCGGCAGCTTGCGCACGCGCACGCCGGTGGCGTGAAAGACGGCGTTCGCCACGGCCGCGTTGAGGCCGACATTGCCGAGTTCGCCGACGCCCTTGATCCCAAGCGGTACGTGCTCGTCACGCTCCGGCAGCATGATCGTCTCGATCAGGGGCACGTCGGCATTCACCGGGATCATGTATTCCGCGAGGTCGTCGTTGTAGTAGCGCGCAACACGGCGGTCGATCTCGGTGGCCTCGTGGAGCGCCGCGCTGATGCCCCAGATCTGCCCGCCCATAAGCTGGCTCTTGGCGGCGGTCGGATTGACGATGCGGCCGAAGCTGAAGGCGCCAACGGCGCGGGGTGCGCGCACCTCGCCGGTGCGGGCGTGAACGCGCACCTCGACGAACTGCGCGCCGAAGGCGAACTGGATGCGGTCCTTCAGCTTGGCGCCGCCCGTCAGGCCCGGCTGGCCCTTGTAGAGGCCGCGCGCCGATTCCGGCTTTGCGCCGTTGGGCACGTTCTCGACATAGGCCTCCACGATGCCGGGCGCCACGCGGGCGACCGCCTTGTCCAGCGGTTCGGCTGGACCGTCGGGCAGGGCGAGCGTTCCGTCAACAAGCCGCAGATCGGCTGCCTCCTTGCCGTTGAGGGGGCTGTCCACATCGGCGACACTCGCGCGGGCCAAACGGTCGCGGATCTCGCCGCAGGCCTTGGCGACCGCGGAACTGACGCTGGCCGTCGAGTTGGAGCCGCCCGCAACGGGTGCAGGCGGCAGGGCGGTGTCGCCCGCCTCGACCGTGACGCGGTCGACAGGCAGCCCAAGCTCTTCGGCGGCGATGATCGCCATCACCGTCCGCACGCCCTGGCCGATCTCGTGCGTTGCACACTGCACCAAAGCGGTGCCGTCCGGAGACAGCCGCACCCGGGCTGCGCAGGGGGCGACGTTGGTGGGATAGAGCGACGTGGCGGTGCCCCACCCGATCAGCCAATCCCCGTCGCGCATCGACTGCGGCTCAGGCGAGCGCTTGTTCCAGCCGAACGCCTCCGAGGCCGCTTCGAAGCAGCCCTTGAGGTTGCGGCTGGTGTAGGGCAGCCCGCGTATCGGCTCGGCCATCGTGTCGTTGAGCAGGCGAAGCGCGACGGGGTCCATGTTGAGTGCGTAGGCCAGCTCGTCCATCGCGCTTTCCAGCGCGAAGATGTAGGGCACCTCCGGCGGCGAGCGCATGAAGCCCGGCGTGTTCCGGTCGGCGTTCTGGATCCAGACCTTGGAGTCGATGTTGGGGCAGGCGTAGAGCCGCGTCGAGGCATCCGTCCCCGACACCTTGTAGTCGTCCGGCCGCGACGTGATCTCCCAGCCTTCATGCCGAAGTGCCGTCAGCTTGCCGTCACGCGTGGCTGCGAGCTGCACGCGGTGGCGCGTCTCGGCGCGATAGGTCATGATGGTGAAGGCCTGATCGCGGGTGGCGACGAGCTTGACGGGCCGCTTGAGCACGCGCGCGGCATGGGCGAGGAGCGCCGTGTGCTGGCCGAGCGAGCCGCGCGAGCCGAAGCCGCCGCCGATGAAGGGGCTCACCACGCGCACGTCGTCAGGGCTGATGCCGAGTTGCTCGGCGACGCCGTTCTTGAAGCCGTAAACGTTCTGGCTCGACTCCCAGATCGTCAGCTTGCCGTCGGCCCAGGCTGCCGTGCTGCCGAACAGCTCCAGCGGATTGTGGTGCTGGGCGGGCGTCTCATAGATGTTGTCCACCTTGACCGGCGCATCCGTGAAGGCCGAGGCGAAGTCGCCCTTCTTCGGATCTTCCGCTCCTTCCTCGCCGCCCGTCTTCTTTTCGTTGGCGGCCTTTAACGACAGGCCGGGGCTGTCGAACGTGGCGGAGGGCGGCTCCTCCGCATAGGTCACGCGCAGGCGGTGGGCTGCGTCGCGCGCGCCTTCAAACGTTTCCGCCACCACCACCGCGACGATCTGGCCGTCATGCGCCACCCGGTCGTCGAGCAGCGGCGCGATGCTCGTGCCCATGTAGCCCTTCTGATCGAACGTCTTGCCCGGCTTGATGCGCTCGCCGACATTGCGGAAGGTGAAGATCTCGATCACGCCGGGCAGGCTGCGCGCTTCCGCCTCGTCGATCGCCGTGATGCGGCCCTTGGCGATGCTGCTCGTCTTCAGGTAGGCGAAGGCCGGCTGGTCCGGCGCGAAGTCGGTGCCGTAGGTCGCCGCGCCCGTCACCTTGAGGCGGCCATCGACCCGCGGGGTAGGCGGGCCGGACAGTTCGCGGATGTGCTCGCCCATGGTCAGATCTCCAGCGCCTTGGCTTCCAGCAGCGCCCGCACCAGGGTGCGTGCCCCAAGCTCCGGCTTGAACGCATTCTCGCCGTTCGTCTTGGCCGAGGCGAAGGCCGCGCGCGCCGCGGCTTCCGCGTTGGCTTCCGTGAGGGGCTTGCCCGCAAGCATCTCCTCCGCTTCGCGAGCCCGCCACGGCCGGTAGGCGAGCCCGCCCAGCCCGATCCTTGCGGAACGCACCGTGTCGCCGTCCAGATCGAGCGCTATGGCGGCGCTGGCGACGGCATACTCATAGGATTCGCGGTCCCGCACCTTCACGTAAAGCGAGCGGCGGGTCCAAGGGCCGGCCGGCACATGGAAGGCGGTGATCAGCTCGCCGGGCCGCAGAACGGTTTCCCGCTCCGGCCGCTCAGGACCCGTATGCAGGTCCTCGAAACGGATTTTTCGCACGCCGCGCGGGCTCGCCAGTTCCACTTGGGCGTCGAGCGCCACGAGGCTCTGGGCGAAGTCGCCGGGATAGGCGCTGATGCACCGGTCGTTGACGCCGAGCACCGCGTGCTTGCGGTTAACGCCGCCGATCGCCGCGCAGCCGGAGCCCGGCTCGCGCTTGTTGCAGGCGCCCCAGTCGCCGTTGCGGAAATAGTTGCAGCGCGAGCGCTGGAGGACGTTGCCGCCGAGCGTCGCCATGTTGCGGATCTGCGCGCTGGCGGCCAGCTGCATGGTCTGCGCGATCACCGGATAGTCGCGCTGCACGGCGGGGTGGTCGCCGAGCGCGCTCATGCGCGTCAGCGCGCCGAGCCGCAGCCCGGCGGATGTCGCCTCGATGAAGGCGTGCTCGCCTTCCAGGTCGCGGATATCGACGAGGCGCTCCGGGCGCATCGTGTCGAGCTTCATCAGGTCGAGCATCACCGTGCCGCCGGCGATGAACTGGACGGGCGCCTGCGTGGGCGCGAGGTCGGCACTGGCGGTCGCGGCGCGCAGCGCGGCGGGGATGTCTGCGGCGCGCTCATAGGCAAAGGGGCGCATCAGGCGGCCTCCATCTTTGCTTTGGCGTCCGCCACCGCCTCGACGATGTGGGGATAGGCGGCGCAGCGGCAAAGGTTGCCGCTCATATACTCGCGGATCTCGGCGGCCGAGCCGGCATGCCCCTCCTTCACGCAGGCGACCGCCGAAACGATCTGGCCCGGCGTGCAGTAACCGCATTGGAAGGCGTCGTGATCGATGAAGGCCTGCTGCATGGGATGCAGCGTGCCGTCCGGCGCCGCCAAGCCTTCGATCGTGGTCACCGGCCCGCGCACGGCCGCCGCCAGCGTGAGGCAGGCCAGCGTGCGGCGGTCCTCCACGATCACCGTGCAGGCGCCGCATTGGCCATGGTCGCAGCCCTTCTTGGCGCCGGTCAGCCCAAGATGATCGCGCAGCGCGTCGAGGAGGGTGGTGCGGGGGTCGAGCGAAAGGCGGCGAGCCCGTCCGTTGACCGTCAAATCGATGGGCACGGCCGCGCCGGCCGGGGAGGGAAG